>CAZKFG010000060.1:0-12127 GCA_964551985.1 uncultured Acidaminococcales bacterium | reverse complement strand
ATCGGGCCGGCGGGATTCGAACCCACGACCTCTACCACCCCAAGGTAGCGCTCTACCAAGCTGAGCCACGCCCCGATTGAATTATTGTAAGGCTTTTTAGTGTCTTATGTCAAGACTAATCAAATAATTGTAGTGCCTTTTAAATCAAAATCCAAAATTTTATATACAGCATCAATATTATTGTCTTGAAATTTTTGACACATATTTATACCAATACTTTTACCACAAGAATTTTTATCAGCAAAAGCAAGCAAAGTTGAACCAGATCCGCTTATGATACTTCCTATAGCTCCTTTTTCTTTAGCTACATAAAAAATTTCGTCAATTGCAGGAATAAGTTTACTACGATATGGTTGATGTAGTTTGTCTTCTAATGAACTTGCTAAAAAGCTTATGTCACCACTACACATACAAGCAACAAACAAAGCAACTCTACCTACATTGAAGACGGCATCTTTATGATTTATTGTCTGTGGTAAAACCTCTCTAGCAGATTTTGTAGATAGCTTCAAGTTTGGTATGATAACTATCATCTGCAAATTTTCAGGTGGTTTTACAACTAAAGTTTTTGGTTTATCTTCTTGCATTATGCTGATTGTCAAACCGCCATAAATAGCTGGAGCAACATTATCAGGATGCCCTTCTATTTTTGTTGCTATATTAAGCAAATCATCTTTACTTAATTTGTTGCCCAATAGTGCATTAGCTGATGTAATACTCGCAACTATTGCTGCTGAACTACTTCCAAGTCCTCTTGATAATGGTATGTTGTTTTTCATTTCTATTTGCATGTATGGCTTATTTATTCCGAGTGTTTGCAAAAGTTTTCGTATAGAAATAACACATAAATTTGTTTCAGGATCGTTTTGCATCATACTTTGACCAAATCCTTCTACTTTTATGCTTGTTTGATTAGTATCAAAAGATAATGTAAATTCATTATATAAATTTAACGCCATACCCAAAACATCAAACCCTGCTCCACAATTAGCACTTGTAGCTGGTACTTTTACTGTAACACTATTCAATATACCATCACTCATATTATACATTATCTTCTTCTACTCTAATAATTGTGTTTATACACTCAACCGTAGATAGTGCTTTTAATGTTTGTACAGCCAAAGATAAATTCTCATAAGATACTTTATGTGTTATCAAAACAAGTTCTGCGTGCCCATTTATCGTTTCTTTTTGAACTACTTTTCTAAGCCCTACTTCATTACTACCAAAAGCGGCAGCAATAGCAGCTAGTACGCCAGGTCTATCATTTACAAGCATACGAATGTAAAAAGGTGTTTGTACAACATTTGGTGAACAAAGTGGTTTTTCATCAAAACAAGTACATAATATCCTACTTGGGTTTTCAGAAACTATATCACGAGCTATGTCAATTATATCACCACAAACAGCACTTGCTGTTGCCATGCGACCTGCTCCTTGACCATAAAACATAGTATTACCAACATAATCACCTGTTACAAAAATAGCATTAAATACATCTTTAACACTAGATAGTGGATGATCTTTAGGTAAAAATGTTGGGTGTACACGAACATCTATACCTGTTTCTTTTGAATATTTAGCTATTGCTAAAAGTTTAACAATATAGCCAAACTCTCTGGCATAATTTATATCTTGAACGTTTACAGATTGTATACCTTCAACCAAGACATCTTCTAGTCTTATTCTAGTATTAAAAGCAATAGAAGAAAGAATGGCTATCTTTCTTGCTGCATCTATACCGCCAACATCGGCAGTAGGGTCTTTTTCAGCATAACCTTTATTTTGACTTTCTTTCAAAACAGCATCATAATCTAAGCCTTCATCAGCCATTTTTGTTAGCATGTAATTTGTTGTACCATTGACAATACCCATAATAGATTGAATATTGTTTGCTGCTAAACATTGCTTCATCGGTCTTATTATAGGAATACCACCACCAACAGCAGCCTCAAATAAAAAATCAACATTATTTTGAGCAGCAATATCAAACAACTCATGTCCATGTACTGCAACGACATCTTTATTTGCTGTAACGACATGCTTACCAGCTTTTAGTGCTTTTTCCATGAATGTTTTAGCAGGTTCTATACGTCCCATGAGTTCGACGACTATTGATATATCTTTATCATTGATAATATCATCTATATTTTGTGTGACATTATAACCTTTTTTAATAAGTTCATTTGATAAGTCAGGATGTTTTTCTAAAATTGTTTTGATTTCTATGTTTATACCTGCTTTTTGAGATATCTCCTTAGCATTGTCACTTAATAATTCAACAACGCCATAGCCAACAGTTCCAGCTCCTAAAAGTCCTACTTTTACAGTTTCTTTAATTTCTTTATACAAAATAAACCCTCCTAATTATATATGACCTAATACTTCAAGTTTTTTTACTCCGTCTAGCAATCTTAACTTATCAAGCAAAGCTTCTAGCTCTACAACTAAGTTTTTGGTTTCTATTGTAAGATTGATATTAGCCACACCGTGTGCTGGAATGCTTTGATTAATAGTTATTACACTACCTGAATCACTTGCAATAGCATTTAAAACGCTAGAGAGCATTCCTGGTTTATGATCAAGCAAAATAGCTAAACTAACAATTTTCTCCTTGCTTGCTTGAAAAAATGGAAAAACATCATCTTTGTATTTATAAAAAGCACTGCGACTTAACCCTATACTTTCTACTGCTTGATTGATAGTTTTAGCTTTACCTGATTGTAAAAGTTCTTTAATTTTAATTGTTTTCTTAATAGCTTCAGGTAAAACGTCTTCTTTTACTAAATAAAAAACTTCGTTATTTTTGTTTTCTTTATTCATTAATATATACCTCTATAGTTTTTCTCAGATGGATTTTTTTCTTCGTACAAAAGACATTATAGCACCTAATTAATATATTGACAAGAAAAAAACAAACAAATTAAAAAATTTGTTTGTTTTTAATATTCTGAATATTTAGTTTTTAATCTTCTGATTTACGATTTCTACTCATTAAATCTTCTACAGCTTTTTTGATATCTTTTCCTTCATATATAACATAATACAACTCACTTGTTATAGGAAGCTGAGTATTTATGCGGTTAGACAAATCAAACACTGTTTTTATTGTCTTAAACCCTTCTACAACCATATTAGTTTGAGAAACTATATCTTTCATAGTTTCTCCTTTAGCTAATTTACCACCTGCCCAACGATTACGACTGTGTTTACTTATACAAGTAGATATCAAATCACCAGTACCAGATAATCCCAAAAAGGTAGTTGCAACAGCACCGCGTAATGTGCCTAGTCTTGATATTTCTGAAAGACCTCTTGTCATTGTAGCTGCTTTTATATTATCTTGATAACCTAAACCATCTAGCAAGCCTATAGCTACAGCGATAATATTTTTTAAAGCACCACCAAATTCTACACCAACAACATCATTATTCGTATATGGTCTAAAATAAGGTGTTGTAAAAACTGTTTGAATATTTTCTGCTATAGCTTGATTTTTACAAGCTATCACTGCAGCAGTCGGCTGCTTTAAAGCAACTTCAATAGCGTGATTTGGTCCAGATAATACAGCAATGTGAGCATTAGGACATTCTTTTTGAATAACCTGTGACATGCGCAGCGCTGTATTTTCTTCTAATCCTTTACTACAGGACAATATAATTTGTCTGTCTGGTAACATTGGAGAAAATTTTTGTAAAGTTTCTCTAAAAGCGTGTGTTGGTACAACAAAAACTAACAAATCTGCTGGTAAAACTGATTTTGCATCTGATGTGACATTTATTGATTTGGGTAAATGTATATTCGGCAAATATTTTTGATTTTTGCCCTCTTTTTTGATTTCATCTACAAGCGCTTGATTTCTAGCCCACAAATTAACTGTTAATTCACCTTTTTCAGCTAACATTTTTGCCAGAGTAGTTCCCCAACTTCCTGCACCGATAATAGATACTGTTTTCATTTCTTCCCACCCTCGCCTTTAAATTGCTGCATATTACCTTTTTTAATTTTGTTTTCAGTACCATTAAGTAATCTATGAATATTTTCTTTATGCCTTAAAACTATAAATAAACAAGCAACAAAACTAAATGCAAAATATTCATAAGAGTAATCAAAATAAAAAGCTAAAACAGGCACTAACATAGCTGCCACTACAGAAGCAAGCGAAACATATCTAGTTAAATAAACAATAATTGCCCAAAGCAAAAAAACTATTATAGTAACTTTAGGCATTAAAACTAAAATAACACCAAGACCTGTCGCAACACCACGTCCACCTTTAAAACCTAAAAAAATTGGGTAATTATGTCCTAAAATTGCTGCTATTGCTGCAAGAAGATTAGCAAAATCACTATTTAATAAGTATTGGGCAAAAAATACTGCAAGCATCCCTTTTGCCATATCAGCCAGTAAAACAACTATAGCAGGTTTGGCACCCAAAATGCGAAACATATTAGTAGTGCCAAGATTTTTACTACCATAGTTTCTTATATCAATATTACAAAAATAACGACCAACAAATAGTCCACTAGGGATACACCCTAGTAAATAAGCAATTATTATAATGATTGCATATTGCATAACTATTCTTCCTCACGAGAACGAACTATCATATAAATTGGGGTGCCTTCAAAACCAAAAGCATCACGCAGTTTGTTTTCTAAAAATCTTTGATAAGAAAAATGCATTATCTCTGGTTTATTGACAAAAAATACAAAGGTTGGCGGTTTGGTTTTTACTTGTGTAGCATACAAAATTTTCAGTCTGATACCTTTTTCCGAAGGTGGTGGGTTAATGCTTATCGCATCTTCAACAACTTGATTTAAAATGCTTGTTGAAATACGCATGGCGTGCTGCTCGGCAACAAAATTTATTATTTCAGGCAACCGCTCTATTCTTTGATGAGTTTGCGCTGAAACATAAACAACAGGTGCATATTGAGCGAATATAAGTTCTTTTCTCAGTTCTTCAGTATATCTTAAGTGAGTTGATGTGTTTTTTTCCAACAAATCCCACTTGTTTACAACTATTATCATGCCCTTACCAGCATCGTGAGCGTAACCTGCTATTTTTTTATCCTGTTCTGTTACGCCGTCGTCAGCAGCTATAACCATCAAAACAACATCACAACGGTCAACTGAACGTAAAGTACGAATAGTACTATATTTTTCTACAGCTTCTTCCACTTTACTTTTTCTGCGCATACCGGCAGTATCGATAAACAAAAACTTCATACCATTTTTTTCTACTTGTGTATCAATAGCATCACGTGTAGTACCGGCTACATCACTTACAATAGAGCGCTCAGAACCTACAAGTGAATTAAATATTGAAGATTTACCAACATTTGGTCTACCTATAATAGCAACATTTATAATATCATCATTACCGTCTGACTCATCATCATTTACTGGAGGAAATTTTTCTACTATTGCATCAAGCAGATCACCAATATTTAATTTATTTGCAGCCGAAATGAGCATAGGCTCGCCAAGACCAAGATTATAAAAATCATAAGAATCAAGCTCTTGTTTTAAAGAATCAGCTTTATTTACAACAAGTATCAATGGTTTTTTTACTCCACGCAAAATATTGGCAACAATTTCATCTTGTTGAGTCAAACCAGAACGAGCATCGACGACAAAAACAATGACATCAGCTTCTTTTATAGCAATATCTGCTTGCTCACGTATGTATGAAAGCATTTTATCTTTAGAACCAACCTCAATACCACCGGTGTCTACCATCATAAACTCTTTATCCAGCCACTGTGCTGGTGCATAAAGTCTATCTCTTGTAACACCAGGGTTATCTTCTACAATAGAAATCCTTTCATTTGCTATTAAATTAAACAAAGTAGATTTACCAACATTTGGTCTACCTACTATTGCCACAATAGGCTTTGCCATAATTTTATAATCCTCACTCTCAATGATCAATACCAATACGCGATTGTACGCCTTTTTGATAATAATGTTTTATCTCTTTCATTTCTGTAACAAGATCTGCTACTTGAATAAGCTCATTTGAAGCATTACGACCTGTAAAGACAAGTTCTACTGGATGTGTATTGTTATACTTTAAAAAATCCAGAACTTCTGCTCTTGGTATAATACCTATATAATTTACCAAATTCATTTCATCTAATATTACCATATCATATTTTTTTGATAATATTTTTTGCTTTGCCATCTCCCAGCCATCTTTAATAAGCTTTTCAAGTAAAGGGTCTTTTTGAGCAAAATCAGCCATTTCCCGATTACCTATTTGTATTATCTCAAAACCAGGTATTTTGTCAAATAGCTTAATCTCACCATATTCTATATCACCTTTTAAAAACTGTAACATCAACACCTTCATGCCTTGTCCGCAAGCTCTAACAGCCATACCAATAGCCGCAGTAGTCTTACCTTTACCATCACCTGTGTAAACGTGAATCAAGCCAAGTTCATTTTTCATAATTCTACACCGCCTTTATTTTGTCAGCAATTTTTTCAATTCAACTGCATCGTGTACTATGTGTATATTAGCTTGTACTTTTTCGATAAACTTTTCCAAACTCATATCATCTAAAAAAAGATTATCATCCCTCAACATAACACTAGGCAAAATAATTTCGCAAGGTTTATTAGGCAAATTATTTATAGCTTGAATAATATCATTTCCCGTAAGTAATCCTGTAACAGTAACTGAATTGCCAAAAAACTCATTATCTACAACTAATAACTGATGATTTAATTTACTTTCATTTAACAATGATTGTATAACCTTAGCACCAGACTGACCGCAGATTATGCAATATTCTTGTTTAGCATTGCTAAAATCGGCTTTTTGTTCGTACCACTCATTAATAAACTTTCGACAAATACCAACACCATTTTCATATTGCATAAAGCCATCATAAAATTCAGCTTCTGGAAAAGGTATATCCGCTTGCACATAAAATTCATCAGCAGCATAAATAAAACTTCTTCCAAACTTATCTCTACAAGTTTTTTGCCATCTATCGATTCTCTGAACAATATTTTTAGCTTCATTCTTGGTAAATGAGCGCAAAATGTTGTCAAGATTTTTGCAATATTTTGTCAAACCAACTGGAACAACTGCTAAAGATAGAATACTATCTTGTAAATATAATAAATCTTCAACTGTTTTATCAAGTATTTTACCATCATTAATACCAGGACACAAAACAACTTGTGCATGAAATTGTATACCATAACTTGCCAAATCTTTAATGTCTTGGAAAATATTGCAAGCTTTAGGATTTTTCAATAAAAATTTACGAACAGCTGGGTCTGTTGCATGAATAGATACATATAAAGGCGACAAATTATATTGTACTATACGCTTTTTATCTGCATCTGTCAAATTTGTTAAAGTAATAAAATTACCAAACAAAAATGACAATCTATAGTCATCATCTCTAATATATAGACTATCTCGCATTTTAGGAGCCATTTGTTCAACAAAACAAAAAACACACTTATTATGACAACACCTTATTCCGTCAAAAACTGCTGTTGAAAAAACAAGTCCAACATCTTGATCAATATCCTTTTGTATGTTTACAAGGCGTTCTTGACCACATTTGTCTAAAATTGTCAATCGTAAATCACAATCAGCAAACAGAAAACTCAAATCAATTGTATCATTAAAATCTTGTCCATTGACTCTAAGCAATATTTCATCATCTTTTATACCTGCTATATCTGCAATACTGCCTGGCTTTACTGATTGAATTTTTTTGTTTTGTAACATTTTTACACCTATATACGACTTAAACTAAGTTTTGCAATATCAATGCCACGAGCTTCTAGCCACGAGCGAACAAAACCTGTTATGACTATTGGTTGGCTGTGTAAATGTTTTATATCAGCACAACCCATAAGCAGCATTATTTTTTTACTGTCATTTATAAGCTGCACAACCTTTTTACACAAATAATCTATATCATTATTATTAAGTAATTCTTGCAAAAATAATCCTGCGATAGCTACAGCGTCTGCTCCACAAGAGAGTGATTTTACAATATCAAAAGCACTAACAATTCCACCTGATGAGATAATATTTGCCTTATCTTTAACAATTTGCTTTGTTTCAAGAGTACTTACTGCAGTAGTTAAACCCCAGTTTAAAAATTCATCATCAATAACTTTATTCACTCTTGATGTTTCAATAGCGACAAAATTACTACCGCCACGAGCAGAAATATCAATAATTTTTACTCCGGCATCAAGCAGTTTTACTGCCGCTTCTTGACATATACCACAGCCTGTTTCCTTGACAATAACAGGAACAGTTACAAAATCGACTATTCTTCTGATATTATCCAAATACTTGCTAAAATCTCTATCGCCTTCTACCATAAACAGTTCTTGCGCAATATTCAAATGAATTTGTAAAGCCTGAGCATCAATCATATCTACAGCCGCTTGTGCTTGAATAGGAGCGGCATAAGCGCCAATATTAGCAAAAACAATTCCATCTGGATTTATTTTTCTGACAATTTTATAACTTGACACTACATCAGGATTTTTTATTGCGGCATATTGTGAACCAACAGCCATAGCCAAATTTGCTTTTTTAGCAAATTCAGCTAGACTTTTGTTTATTTTTAAGACTTTATCATCACCGCCTGTTATGGCATTTATGATAATTGGATTTTCAAGGTTTATATCCGCAAGTTTGGTTTGCAAACAAATATCTTGCTCACTAAAATCTGACAGACAATGGTGAATTAACTTAACATCCGAAAACCCATTATCTGTTTGTTTATAAGTCTTTAAAAAGCACTCTATATGCTCTAATTTTCTCGATTGTCTTAACATAAATTATTTACCAAACAATTTTGTCAAATCAAACTTACTGCCAATAGAGTTACTAAACTCATCTTTATCTCCTAAAAATTCACTAAACTCTTGTTTTTCCTCTTCTTTTTTGGCTTGAGCTATACTCAAAGATACTTTTTTGGTTTTTTTATCAATTGCTAAAATCATAACTTTTACTTCTTGACCAATTTCTAGCACAGATTCAATATTTTGTGTATGTTCATCAGAAATTTCTGATACATGTACAAGACCTTCTACCAAATTATCTAGTGCTACAAAAGCGCCAAACTTCATTATTTTACTTACTTTTCCTTGAACAATTTGACCAACTTGATATTTTTCAGCATTAACAAGCCAAGGATCTTGCTGTAAATCACGTAAATTTAAAGATATTTTTTTATTCAAAGCATCTACTTTTTGAACTAAAACTTCTACTTTATCCCCAAGCTTTAAAATGTCTTCAGGATTTTTAACTTTTTGCCAAGCCATATCAGCAACATGCAAAAGACCGTCTACCCCACCTAAATCAACAAATGCACCAAATGAAGTCAAACGTGATACTATACCAGAATATTTTTCGCCTATTTTTAATTTAGCATATAATGATTGTTCATGTTCTTGCTTTTCTTGTTTTAGTACTTCGCGTCTTGACAAAACAATTTTTTTGCGTTGACTTTCTACATCCAATTCTATAATTTGTACTAAAAACTTTTTACCCACAAATACTGATAAATCTTCTACTTTATTCAAATCTAAATGAGAAGCAGGGATAAAAGCATTTATCCCAAATACTTGACAACTGACACCACCTTTGACAACACCTGTAACTATAGCTTCTATTTTCTCATTATTTTCTTGAGCTTTTTTAAGTTTCTCATCTGCTACTAGAGCATCATATTTGACTTTTGATAATTTAGCATTACCGTCTTTATCAATACCTACAATAACAGCGTTTATTTTATCATCTACACTAATAAGAGAAGTGATATCATCTAACGGAAGTAAAGACAAATCCTGCAAACTAAGCATACCTTCACTTTTGTGATTAATATCAACAAAAGCAATATTGTCTCTTATGCTGACAACTACACCCTCAACAATATCACCCAAAAATAATTTTCTTGAACCATCTTGGTTAAAAAACATATCCATGCCTTGAATTTTGTCGACAATCTCTTGTACAAGCCAATCCGGTGTTGAAGCACCTGATGTTATTCCAAGTACTTTTGTTCCTTTTAACATTTCTTGATCTAGTTCATCTTTTGTTTCAATAAAGATTACTTTCGGACAATATTGTGCGGCAATCTCTGCTAAGTGCGTTGTGTTAGCACTACCTTGACTACCAACAACAATAACTGTATCAGCTTTTTTAGCAAGCTCAATAGCAGCTTGCTGTCTTTGTTTGGTTGCGCTGCAAATTGTATTGATAATTTTTACTTGCTCTGCTTTTTCTTCTATTTTTTTACTCAAAGTTGCAAATAAGTCATCAGTACAAGTTGTTTGTGCTATAACGCCATATTTTTTACCACTTGGAAGTTCTTCTACTTCTTGCACAGTTCGTACAACTTTAGTACCGTTACCAACCCAAGCTTTAATAGCCGTAACTTCAGGATGCTTATCATCTCCGATAATAATTACCTCAAAACCTTCTTTAGCTAGTAGTTTTCCACTATCTTGAGCTTTTTTAACAAAATCACAAGTAACATCTATAACTTCTAAATTTCTATTTTGAGCAATAGCATAGTTTGTAGGTGATTCACCGTGCGAGCGAAAAATTACTTTACTACCACTTGCAACACCATAAAGAGAATCTACCTTTGTAATGCCCTTTTCTCTTAGTTTATCCACCATTTGTTGGTTGTGAATAAGTGAGCCTAATGTATATGAACCGCTACCACTTTCTAAAGCTTTAGCAACTGCTTTTTTAACTCCGTGACAAAAACCCATATTTGTTGAAAAAATAATCTGCATATTATCAATCCTTTTTATTTGTTATTAATAATGTTTCTATTTCTTTCATCATTATCTTTGTGTATTCTTCTAAAAAACCTTTATCCTCTTGATTTTTCGGCAAAATTATCCGTTTGCCAAAAGCAACTGTAATTTTAGGAAAAGGATTAGAAAAACTTATTTTATTAGTACCAATAACAGCTGTTGGCACAATAACTGCATTAGTTCTACTTGCAAGCATAACAACAGTTGGTCCTGCTTTGCCAAGTTTTCCATCTTTACTTCTAGTTCCTTCAGGGAAAATTCCTAAAACATCTTTGTTTTTTAATATTTCTAAAGCCGTTTTAATTGCATTTCTGTCAGAAGTACCTCTTTTGACAGGAAAAGCGCCAAATCGTCTTATGATATTGCCAAAAATGAAAATATCAAAAAGCTCCTGTTTGGCCATAAACGCTATCTTACGATATCTGCAAGCAGTACCTATTGTTGGTGGATCAAGAAGACTTATATGATTGCTAGCTATTACTACCGCACCATCTTTAGGTATATTTTCAAGTCCAATTATTTTCAATCTAAAAAAAGAAAAATATACTGCGTTGAAAATAACCCTTGTAATATTATAAAGCATTGCCTTGTTTTCTCCTGACTAAATCAATTATCAAATCTGCTGTTTGATAAATACTTAGCTTTGTTGAATCAAGTTCAACTGCGTCATCGGCTTTTTTAAGTGGAGCAATTTCCCTTTCACTATCTGCCTTGTCGCGGGCATCGATTTCTTTTTGTAATTCTTTCAAATCTATATTTTGACCTTTAGCAACAAGTTCAATATAGCGTCTTCTTGCCCTTTCAATGCTTGTAGCAGTCAAAAAAACTTTAACATCGGCATTAGGGAAAATACACGTTCCGACATCTCGACCATCCATAATAACATTGCCTGCTTCGCCTAACTTTCTTTGTTGCACAAGCATTGCCTGTCTAACTTTAGCTAAACCAGAGACATAAGACGCCTTATTTGATACTTCGGGCAAACGTATTTTTTCTGTTACATCCTGTCCATCAACAAAAACTTTATTTATATCTTCTTGTGGCTCAAAGTTAATTACTATATTTTCAGCAATTTGCTCAACTGCTTCTTTATTATTGATTTTCCCCAGTTCTAGAGCTTTAAGAGCAATAGCGCGATACATTGCACCAGTATCTATATAAGAAAATCCAAGCTTTGCTGCAACAATTTTTGCTATAGTGCTTTTACCAGCACCTGCTGGACCATCAATTGCTATAATAAAATTATCACTCAAAAGCTATCATTCTCCTTTCTTTTTGCTGCACTACTACCTGCTACAAAG
>CAZKFG010000059.1:0-13647 GCA_964551985.1 uncultured Acidaminococcales bacterium | reverse complement strand
ACACTGGAAAACGCCAAGGATTTTCAGGTAGCATTAATGTGAAGTTTGATTTGTAGAAAAAACCCAAAAACCCCGCTTTAAGCGGGGTTTTTTATGGTTTGGGGCTAGAAGTTTTATTCATATTTTCGCAAGATAAATTTGTACGTATAGATACGAAAAGATGACTATAGTGAAGGATAAATTACAAAAACGATTAGCATTTTTCAGTATATTTTTACAAGCAGTAATTTTTTATAGATATTTTTGTTTTTTAAAAAATATGATACAATGTAAAAAACATCTCAAGGAGCTTTTTTATGCAATATCTTGAAAAGTATTTTTCTCTAAAAAATGCTGGTACGACTGTTAGAACAGAGGTTTTGGCAGGGTTTACGACTTTTATGACGATGTCTTATATTATTTTTGTTCATCCGAGTATTTTACAAAATGCCGGGATGCCTTTTGGTTCTGTTTTGACGACGACTTGTCTTATTAGTGCTATGGCGACTTTGCTCATGGCTTTTTTAGCTAATTATCCTATTGCGCTAGCGCCTGGTATGGGTGTCAATGCTTTTTTTACGTTTACGGTTGTTTTGGCAATGAAGGTGCCTTGGCAGGTAGCACTGGCGGCGGTGTTTATTGAGGGAATATTGTTTGCTGTGCTTACTTTGACCAATTTTAGAGAGGCTATTTTAAATGCTATTCCGCAGTCGCTTAAGATTGCTATATCTTGTGGGATAGGACTTTTTATAATCTTTATAGGTCTGCAGACTTCAGGGATAATTGTAAAAGATGCAGCAACGATGGTAAAACTCGGTGATTTTAAAAATTCTTTTGTGCCGCTGCTTTCTTTTTTTGGTTTTTTGCTTATGGTTGTTTTGACTTATTATCGCGTTGTGGGAGCTATGTTGATTGGTATTTTGACGGTAACATTTTTGGCTGTGCTTGTCGGGGTAGCTAAAATGCCGCAGGGTATAGTATCTATGCCGCCTTCTGTTGAGCCGATTTTTTTCCAGTTTGATTTTTCTCAAATTTGGACGACGGGTTTTTGGCTTATTGTTATGACACTGTTTTTTGTGGATTTTTTTAATAGTTTAGGGACGGTAATTGGTGTTGCGATAAGGGGTAATTTGCTGGATAAAGATGGTAATTTGCCAAGGGCGAAATATGCTCTTTTAACTGATGCTTTGGGGACGACTTTTGGCTCGGTGCTTGGTACATCGACAGTATCTTCTTATGTAGAGAGTGCCTCTGGTGTTGAGCAAGGTGGTAGGACTGGTCTTGTGTCTGTTGTTGTTGCGGTATTGTTTTTGCTTGCGATGTTTTTTTCGCCGATTATTAGCATAGTGCCTGCTTGCGCGACAGCTCCTGCGCTTATTTTGACAGGGATTTATATGTTTAAGGGGTTTAAAGAACTAGATACGGAGGATTGGACTGAATTTGTTCCAGCAGTTCTTACTGTTTTGTTTATGCCATTTTCTTATAGTATATCTGTGGGGATTGAGGTTGGGGTGGTTTCTTATGTGTTGTTGAAGTTTTTTTGTGGTAAAAAGAAAAGTCTTAGTATGCCAATGATTTTTTTAGCGGGTATGTTTATTTTGGTAAGGGCGTTTTTATGATTAAAATAGTGTGATATAATAGAATTAACAATAAACTTTGAAGGGGGATAAGTTATGCCATTAGTAACAAGTACTCAGATGTTTAAGAAGGCTTATCAAGGGAAATATGCTGTAGGTGCCTTTAATGTTAATAATATGGAAATTATTCAAGGCATAGTAGAGGCGGCAAAACAAGAGCAGGCGCCGATAATTTTGCAAGTTTCGGCAGGGGCGAGAAAGTATGCAAAACATATTTATTTGACAAAGCTTGTGGAGGCGGCAATTATTGATTCGGATTTGCCAATTTGTTTGCATTTAGATCACGGTGAAGATTTTGAGATATGCAAAGCTTGTATTGACGGCGGATTTACTTCTGTTATGATAGATGGCTCCAAGCATTCTTTTGAGGAGAATATTGCTTTGACTAAAAAGGTAGTTGAATATGCTCACGATAAAGGTGTTGTTGTAGAGGCAGAACTCGGGCGTTTAGCCGGAGTCGAAGATGCCGTTAAAGTAAGCAGTAAAGATGCAAGCTACACAGATCCAGATCAGGCGGTAGAGTTTGTACAAAGAACGGGTGTGGATTCTTTAGCTATTGCTATTGGTACAAGTCACGGTGCGTATAAATTTAAAGGCGATCCATCGCTTGATTTTGCAAGACTTGAGAAAATCAGCAGTATGCTTCTTAATTACCCACTAGTGCTACACGGAGCATCTACGGTTTTGCCACAATTTGTCAAAGAGTGTAATGAATATGGCGGCAAGATTGACGACGCGCAGGGTGTGCCAGAAGATATGCTACTCAAAGCAAGTACAATGGGTGTTTGTAAAATAAACATTGATACTGATTTGCGTCTTGCGATGACAGCGTCAATAAGAAAGCATTTTGTTAAAAATCCAAGTGACTTTGACCCTCGTCAGTATTTAGCTCCTGCCAGAGAGGCTATAAAAGATATGGTTGCGCATAAGATTAAAAATGTACTCAATTGTAGTAATAGGTTATAATTTTAAAGTAAAAATAAGCCACGAAACATTTTTGTTTTGTGGCTTATTTGGTTACTGAAAAGACTAAATGAAGCATGTCAATGCCGTAGTAGTGTTTGATAAAGCTAGATTTTAAGCTCATACCATTTCTTTTAGCTACATTTTGTGAAGATATATTGGAATCACGAATTATAGAAAAGACTTCTTTTGCTCGTAGAACATTGAAGGCATAGTTTTGGCAAGCTAGGGCGGCTTCACTGGCATAGCCGTTATGCCAGAATGCTTTTTCAAAGAGATAGCCTACTTCAACAACTTTAGTGTTGTTACAATCTTGCATTGTTAGTCCACATTGACCAATCATTTTATTGGTTTCTTTTAAAATCACTGCCCACAAGCCAAAACCATATTTTTCGTAGTTGTTTATTTGTTTATCCAGCCACTCTTGTACTTCTAAATCGCTAAAAGCGTGTTCATAAGCATACATAACTTCTTTATCTTGTAATATTTTGCATAATGATGGATAGTCTGATTGAATCATCTTGCGCAAATGCAATCTTGGGGTTTTTAATATCATATTATTTCCTCTTTATTTATAGTGATTTTTTATCAAATAAAAAAAGCGGATAGTAAAACCATCCGCTAAAGTTGCCATATAAATTATATGATTATTTCTGCTCTATCATTTGGTCGTATGCTTGTAAAATTTTACCTGAGTAAACAATTGCGGCGCCAGTGTTCATGCCAACTGCAACAGCTAAGGTTTCTAAGATTTCTTGACGAGTAGCACCGATTTTTGCTGCTTGTTCGGCGTGTATGGCAATGCATCCTTCACAGCGGGTTGTTGCGGCAACAGCCAAAGATATTAACTCTCTTGTCTTATGGTCTAATGCTCCTTTGTTTCCTGAACTGCCTAGTGACATAGCTGTGCGAGTGAGTTCTGGATTGCCTTTACCTAAATTTAAAAAAGCTTCTTTTGTTGCGTTTAAAACTTCTTGCCAATCGTTTGCCATAAAAACCCTCCTTAATACAATTTACATAATTATAACACAAGAGAATTGAAAAATGGTATTATTATATTATAAAAAGTAAAGAAAGTAGGATAAGTGATGCAGAGTAAAAAGAAAAAAGATAAAACAGATGAAGCGATGGCGATGTTTAACCATCTTATTAAAGTGATTGGTGATTTTGAAAAAGATCTTGAAAAAAACAAGGAAATAGCGTATAGGTTAGTACATTTTGGCAATAGCATAGAATTTAATGTTGAGAAAATGACTTATTTAAAACCAGATCTATTCATATTTACAGGTAATCTAAAGGGAGAGCCAATTGAGCTTATACAGCATTTATCTCAATTGAATATACTTTTAAGGGCTGTAGAAAAACAAAATCCAAAAGAGCCAAGAGCAAAGATTGGTTTTTTTGTAAAATAGTTGTTGAAAAGCAAAGAATAATTAAATAATTATTTAATGCCAAAAGTAGCAAAGTTATTTTTGTTAATCATTTTTATTAGCTAAAATGTTGTTTAAATATATTTTTAATTTATATAATATGCTGTTTGACATTTTAGTTGAAGGGTTTTAAACTTTGAATTATATTATTTTGAAATTTACTAGCTGCAAAATGACAATGTGGAGGAGTAGTAATGTTAAGACCAAAAGAAGTACTTATAAAATGGGTGGATGCGTTTAATGCGGCAGATATTGCATCGTTGATTGCTTTATATCACGATGATGCGACAAATCACCAAGTGGCAAATTTGCCTGTTGTTGGGATAAAGTCAATAGAAGAGATGTTTAAAAAGGAGTTTGCAACTGCTAAGATGGTTACTATTGTTGAAAATATATTTGAAGATGGACAGTGGGCAATTATGGAATGGAAAGAACCATTGGGTTTGCGTGGATGTGGTTTTTTTCACGTGGTAAATGGTAAGATTCTTTATCAAAGAGGATATTGGGATAAGCTAACATTTCTACAGCAGCATAATTTACCGCTTGATTAGAATAGTTTAACAGATATACTTTTATGAGCTTTAGAAAAAAACTCGAAGGAACCAAGAGTAAAGATTAGTTTTGGGGAAAACAGCTGTTAAAAAGTAGTTATAGGTGAGTGGTTTTATTTTTGTTAGGTACGAATATTACTTTCAAACCAAGTATTCAATATTTTTAAATCATGGTTTTGTAAAAAAGGATGCTCGCTTGTCGGTGATATTGTCAGCTCGCAGTTATTAGTTTTTACAAATTTTTTAATTATCTTTATTGGTTGGAGATTGTCTTTTCCGGCATAGAGAATTGATGTTGGAATTGGCCATTTATCAATAGGATGCTCTTTAACATACTGGTAGTAGTTTATACGCAGTATATCAATGGGGGTATATATTTTTTTTTCAGCAATTAGTCTTTCTTCTGTTATGTTAAACCAATTAAACATTTGATTGATAAGATAATACATATCCAATATAGGCGATTGAAACAGACATTTTTGAAAAGGTCTTTTTGCATAAGCGTTTAAGCTAAAATATGCACCAAGACTACAAGCAAATAAATTTACATTTTCCCATAAGCTAAAGACATAGTCAGCAATAACATTAAGATCGTAAATACTATTTTGAACATCGCAGAGATAAGTATTATCTTTTCTATCGCCATGTTCTGGCAAATCAAAACTAAGTGTTTGATAGCCATAGTTTAAGGCTATTTCAGCGAAATTGAAGGCTTCTTTTTTGCAAGACATTTTTCCGTGAACGTAAATATATATTTTATCTGATTTTTCACCAAAAATAATAGCAGGGATATTTTGGATTTTGATTTTTTCTACAATCATTTTTCTCTCCGGATATAAGTATCATTTTGAGTACTATAGTTTAATTTTATTTTATTATACACTTGAAATTTTTTCATAGCCACTATTAAAAGGAATTTTAGATTGTACTGTATAGTATTTTATTGATAATAATTTACAAGGCAGGTTGTTATTCTTGATCTGATAAATAAAATAAGTATTGTTTTCTTGTTATAAATATTTTTTTTTGTTATAATTTTAGGTATGGTTTCGCAAATCATATAAAAAAATTATTTTTTTGAGGGGGTAAGATTATGAATTTCCAACTTACAGATGAGCAATTAGAAATCCAAGCACTGGCTCGTGATTTTGCTCAAAAAAAGGTGCTGCCTACTTTAGCAGAACGCGACGAGGCGGCAGAGTTTTCCAAAGAGCTGTATGATGAGATTGGGGCTCTTGGTTTTACGGGTATTTGTTTTGAGGAAAAATACGGCGGATTAGGGCTAGATTATATGAGCTATATTCTTGCCGTAGAGGAAATCTCCAAAGTGGATGATGGGCTAGGGGTGGCTTTTTCTGCCAGTATCTCACTTTGCGCAAGTCCGATTGATAAGTTTGGTACGCCAGAACAAAAAGAGAAATGGTTAACACCACTGGCTACCGGAGAGAAAATTGGTGCGTTTGGTTTGACTGAACCTAATGCAGGAACTGACGCAGCCGGTCAAGAGACTGTAGCCGTTCGTGATGGCGATAATTATATTATTAATGGTAGCAAGATTTTCATTACCAATGGTTCTTATGCCCAAACTTATGTTATTTTTGCGATGACAGATAAATCACAAGGTACAAAGGGAATAACAGCCTTTATTGTAGATAAAGATACACCGGGCTTCAAGTTTGGCAAAAAAGAGCATAAGCTTGGTATTAAAACATCTGCTACTTATGAACTTATATTCCAAGATATGGTAGTGCCTGCTGAAAATATGCTAGGTAAAGAGGGCGAAGGATTTAAAATTGCTATGTGGACACTAGACGGTGGCCGCATTGGTATTGCCGCTCAAGCA
The DNA here is from genome assembly GCA_964551985.1 of uncultured Acidaminococcales bacterium. Classification (GTDB taxonomy): domain Bacteria; phylum Bacillota; class Negativicutes; order Acidaminococcales; family JAISLQ01; genus CAZKFG01. The sequence continues at coordinate 7,244 of CAZKFG010000059.1, read as the reverse complement.
CTCGCTATTGGTCAAGCAGCGCTTGATCACTCTATAAAATACTCTAAAGAAAGAAAGCAATTTGGTAAGCCTATTGCGGCTCAACAAGCCATTGCTTTTATGCTTGCTGATATGTATGCTAAAGTTGAAGCATCACGTTATTTGGTTTATAAAGCGGCTTGGCTAAAAGACCAAGGGCAATCTTACAGTCTGGCTGCGGCTACAGCTAAAATGTATGCTTCAGATAGAGCAATGGAGATTACAGTTGATGCTGTACAGGTTTTAGGTGGTTATGGCTATTCTGAAGAGTATCCTGTTGCAAGACTTATGCGTAATGCTAAAATCACACAAATTTATGAAGGCACTAACCAAGCTCAAAGAATGGTTATTTCTGGTAATATTTTGCGTTAATATAACTTTAAAACAAGGGGAGACAAAAGGGTATGAATATTATTGTATGTGTTAAGCAAGTTCCTGATACTACGGATGTAAAAATTGACCCGGTTACTAATACGCTTGTCAGACAAGGCGTTCCAAGTATTTTAAATCCTTGGGATGGTTACGCACTAGAATTAGCATTACAGCTTAAAGAAAAACATTCAGCGAAAGTTACTGTTTTGAGTATGGGACCACAACAAGCAGAAGCAACTCTTAGAGAATGCTTGGCGGTTGGTGCTGATGAAGCCATTTTACTTAGCGACAGAGCTTTTGGTGGAGCTGATACTTTAGCTACAAGCAATGCTTTATCTGCTGCTATAAAAAAGATTGGCGACTATGATTTGATAATGTTTGGTAAACAAGCTATTGATGGTGATACTGCGCAAGTAGGTCCTGAAGTTGCTGAGATTTTGGATATTCCACAAATAACTTATGTCTATGAAATCAACGTCGAAGATAAAACAATTGTTGCTAAACGTGAAACAGAAGAAGGTTTTGAAGTTATAAAGACTACTTTACCTGCTGCCGTTACTGCTGTTAAAGCAAACGAATTGCGTTTGCCTAGTATAAAAGGAAAGATGGCGGCACGTAAAAAAGAAATACCAATAATTACAGCAAATGACGTTGATGTTGATATGGAAAAAATTGGACTTAAAGGCTCGCCAACTCAAGTTGTAAAAGTATTTTCGCCACCTGCCAGAGGCAATGCCCAAATTATTACAATGCAAGAGGCAAGTGAAGCGGCAGAAATTGTAATTAATAAATTGCAATCTAAATATATATTATAAGAGGGGTGCTAGAGATAATGGCTATTACTATTAATAAAGAATTGTGTATTGGTTGTGAAGCTTGCATCAGCTCTTGTTTATTTGGTGCAATCAAAATGGAAGGCGGCAAAGCACAAATAACTGATGCTTGTACAAATTGCGGTGCTTGTGTTGATAGCTGTCCTGTGCAAGCGATAGAACGTTCAGTCGAAGAGGCTAAAACAGCAAATGTTGATTTAAGCTTATATAAAGATGTTTTGGTATATGTTGAAGTAAATCACTGCGGTATTGTTGGTGTAGGACTAGAACTGCTCGGACAAGGTCGCATTTTGGCTGATAAACTTGGTGAGAAATTAAAAGCGGTGTTAATTGGCAGTAACTTGGGTGAGTTTGCTGGACAAATAGCAAGTTATGGCGCTGATGAAGTTTATGTTATTGATAAACCTGAACTTGGTGAATATCATACAGAATCCTTTACACAAGCATTTTGCCATGTTGTAGACAACCATAAACCTAATGCTATTTTAATTGGTGCTACACCTCAAGGACGTGATTTAGCCCCACGTATTGCTGCAAGACTTAAAACAGGTCTTTGTGCAGACTGTACAAATCTTGACATTGATAGCGAAAGTAAGCTTGTAATGTGGACTAGACCTGCATTTGGTGGTAACATAATGGCGACAATTTTGTGCCCTAATCATAGACCACAAATGGGAACAGTGCGTCCGAATGTATTTAAAAAACCAGCTGTAAATGAAAGCGCAACAGGCAAAATTACTAACGAAACACTTGATTTATCTCCTGTTAGAACAACTATATTAGAAGCTACTGCTGCAGCTTGTGGACTTGTAAATCTTGAAGAAGCTGAAATTATTGTCTCTGGTGGTCGTGGTCTTGGTTGTGCTGAAAACTATCAATTGGTTAAAGACCTAGCGGCTGCATTTGGTGGAACTTTCGGTGGCTCAAGGGCTATAGTTGAAGAAGGTTGGGTTGAACATCAAAGACAGGTTGGACAATCTGGTAAGACTGTTGGACCTAAAGTTTATATAGCCTGTGGAATTTCCGGTGCCATCCAACATTTGGCTGGTATGTCATCATCAGATTATATTATCGCCATAAACAAAGACCCTGATGCACCAATTTTTAAAATATGCGATTTAGGTATTGTTGGCGATGTAAAAGAAGTTATTCCGGCACTTATTGCTAAAGCCAAAGCGATGAAAAAATAAGGAGTGATAAAATATGTCGCAATATGATAATATTATTTTTGCCATTGCGGATAGTATTGCTACTGTTACAATATCAAGACCTAAAGCTTTAAATGCTTTAAACAAAAAAACATTAGAAGAATTGCACGATGTTTTTACAAAATTAGACGAAAATATCGATGTTAGAGCAATTATTTTGACAGGTGATGGCGAGAAATCATTTGTCGCTGGAGCAGACATCTCAGAGATGGTAACACTAGACTCTAAAGAAGCCGAGCAGTTTGCTTTAGCTGGTCATAAAGCCTTTGATGCAATAGAGCATTGCTCTAAGCCAGTAATTGCTGCAATTAATGGCTTTGCATTAGGCGGTGGCTGTGAGATAGCTATGGCGTGCGATATACGTATTGCTGCAATTAATGCTATCTTTGCCCAACCAGAAGCAGGTCTTGGCATTCCCCCAGGTTTTGGTGGAACACAACGCTTAGCTCGTTTAGTTGGTCGTGGTTACGCTAAACTTATGGTTTTAAGTTGCTTACAGATAAAAGCTGATGAGGCTTGGCGTATAGGGCTCGTTGAACAAGTGGTGCAACCCGAAGAGTTAACAGCCCAAGCACATAAAATTGCAAATTCTATAGCTTCAAAAAGTCCAAATGCTGTAAAGATTTGCAAAAAACTTATAAACGAAGGTTTGGAGCTTGATTTGGCAAGCGCCAATAAATTAGAGGCAAAAGGTTTTGGCAAAGCTTTTGAAAGCCCAGAACAAAAAGAAGGTATGCAAGCCTTTTTAGAAAAAAGAAAAGCTAATTTTTAGAAATAAAAAGCACCTAGAATAATTATTCTAGGTGCTTTTTATTTCTGATTAATATTTAAAGAAGCCTTCGCCGCTTTTACGTCCTAGTTTACCTGCGGCAACCATCTGTTTTAACAGTAGTGCAGGGCGATATTTAGGGTCTTGAAATTCATTATATAAAACTTGCATAATTGCCAGATTGGTATCGTTACCGATTAAATCAGCTAAAGCTAATGGTCCGATAGGGTGATTTGCGCCGTTGACCATTGCGGCATCGATATCACTGGCATTTGCTATTCCTTCTTGTAACACCATAATTGCTTCATTAATCATAGGAATTAAAATACGGTTGACTGCAAAACCAGGGCTGTCTTTAACGTCGACAATAGTTTTGCCTAATTTTTGTCCGACATCTTTGCAAGCTTGTACAACTTTTGGACAGGTAGCTGGACTTGCGATAAGTTCTAATAGTTTCATTACAGGTACAGGATTGAAAAAATGCATGCCGATTACATTTTGTGGTCGTTTGGTTACTGCGGCAATAACTGTAATTGAAATGGATGAAGTGTTAGAAGCTAAAATACATTCTGGTTTACAAAGTTTATCTAGTTTAGCAAAGGTTTCTAGTTTTAAGTCCAGACGCTCTGTTGCAGCTTCGATCACTAAATCAGCTTCAGGTGCAAAGGCTTCTAAATTGGTTCCATAGGAAATGCTCTTTAACCAAGTATCTGTTTGTTCTTGGGTTGCTTTACCTTTTTCTACCAATTTTTGATAAGCTTTTTGCATGGATTTTTCCAGTTTTTCAATTTGAGATTGTACTACGTCAAAAACCATTATCTTGTAGCCGTTTTGAGCTGCTACTTGGGCTATCCCACCACCCATTTGTCCTGCTCCGATGATTAAAATTTTTTCGATTGACATAAAATCCCCTCCATATAAAAAATAAATTTAATTTGCATTGCTAATACAATACAAAGATAATTGGAGCCACCAACAGGAATTGAACCTGCGACCAAATCATTACGAATGATTTGCTCTACCAACTGAGCTATGGTGGCTTAAAATATATCCATTAAAAGTATATAATAAAATATTTCAACAAACAAGTAGAAAACAAATATACCAAAAATTATATGTTATATATTATTAATTATATATTGATTTATTTGTTGAAAAATGTAATTATATATAACTATAAGGTAGTTATATTTTTTTGGCGTTGGGAGATTTGGGAAATGAAAAGCTATTTGTCCATTGACAGCTATAAAAAACGTTTTGGTATTATAATACCAATTTATTTGTTGATAATAATTACTGTTTCCGTACTGTTGTTTTTTTATTATACACACGTCACAAATATGCTCAAAAACAGTGCTTGGACTACACTAGATGAAATTGCAATGCAGCAGCAATTTAATTTTGCTAGTATATTACAAGATAAAATGGCATTTGTTAAAAAGACAGTAGCTAATTTTTCTGATTTAGAGTATGGAAAATCTAGTGATCAAGTTATTTTAAGAAGTTTAAAAAGAGTTCAAAGTGAAACTGGCTTTTATAAAATGGCTTTGTGCAATCTTAATGGACAAGGGATAAACAATGACAATGATACTTTAGATGTATCACAACATGATTATTTTCAACTTGCTTCAAAAGGAAATTTTGTAATTACAGAACCTACTTTATCAATTGTCGATGGAGCGACAAGTGTAATAATGTTTGTTACTCCTGTTAAAGACAAAGAAGGAGAAATTACAGGTGTTTTTATTGCCAGCTATAAAACAAGTACTTTAAATGAATTGTTTTTATCGTCTTTTGGCGGAGCAGGTTATTCATATATTATAAATCCCAAAGGAGATATATTAGCACAAACAGTTAATGAATATACTACAACTGTCAGTGGTAATTTGTTTGATGATTACAAAAAATATGAATTTATTGAATATGATTCTTTAAATACTATTATTAAAAATATAAAAGCGGAAAAAGGAGGACGAGCTGTTTATATTGCTCGTGACGGCGAGAAACGTTTTTTAAGGTATGAGCCAATTACACAAAATGGTTGGACTCTGTTTTCAATTGTGCCTGAAGTAGTTATTTCTCGTCAAGCAAATGATATATCTAAAGTAACCTCAATTATTAGCTTTATAATTGTATTAGCTTTTTCGTTATTGTTTATAGGCGTTATTCTCTTGCAACGCAAAAATGAGAAGAAACTTTATAAAGCTGCTTTTTATGATGAACTTACAGGTTTGCCTAATAGACATGAGTTTAGAAAGTTAATACAAAAAATTCTTGCAGACAATCAAGATATTCAATTTGCTATTGCTAAATTGGATGTAGTCCAATTTAAAATGATAAATGAATTTTTCGGTTATCAAACTGGTGATATGGTTATAAAAGCTATAGCAGAAGTTAATAGTAAAGTGGACTCTAAATTTCATGTTTTGGGCAGAATAGCGGTGGATGAATTTTTGCTTTTTGATACTGTCGATAGCATGAAAAATATTTTTAAAAACCGCGAACAATTAGAGTCTGAGGTCAAGAAAAAGATTGTTGATATGGGTAATCATCGTATTGACTTTAGATATGGCATTTATTATTTGGATGTTGGTGAAACTGATGTAGAACAAGCGATAAGTAAGGCTAATTTGGCTTATAAGACAGCTAAAGAAACTAAAGGATTACTTATCTGCAGTTATGATGATGCTTTTAAAAACAGGATGCTCAAAGAAACTGAAATTGAAAATAAACGTGATAAAGCTTTAGCCAATAATGAGTTTAAAGTTTACTTGCAACCTAAATATGAAATAATCAATGAAACCATAGTTGGAGCCGAGGCTCTAGTTAGATGGCAAAATGAAGATGGTAAGATTATCAGTCCTGGTGAATTTATTCCATTGTTTGAACAAAGTGGTTTTATAACAAAACTTGATATGTATATGTTTGAATATTGCTGTAAACTACTCAATGAATGGAAAGCACAGGGCTTGAAGATACTTCCAATATCTGTCAATTTTTCCAGGAGGCATTTGCTTGACGATAATTTTACCCAAAATTTAAAGAGTATAACAAATAAATATGATATAGAACCACATTATTTAGAAGTGGAACTTACAGAAACTGTAGCGATGGAAAACGAGGATGTTGTACAACAGTTTTTAGAAAAATTGCATGAACAAGGATTTTTAGTCTCTATGGATGATTTTGGCACAGGTTATTCTTCGCTTGGTCTTTTAAAAAATTTGGATGTTGATACGGTAAAGATGGACAGAGGTTTTTTTATAAATACTATTAAAGAACATAGGGCGTATCTTGTGGTCTCTAATATGATTAATATGACAAAAGACTTAGAAATAGAAACGGTTGCAGAAGGTGTAGAAGAGAAAAATCAAGTAGATATGCTGCGTAAATTACGTTGTGATATTGTGCAAGGATATTATTTTGCAAGACCAATGCCTGCAGATGATTTTAGAAAACTATTAGAAAAAAATTAGTATTGTGCTAAAAACCCTATTAATTTTATGGTAGGGTTTTTAACAATGTATTTTAGTATACAAATTTACAAATTAATTTTTTTATTGTATAGTATTTATTAAGCATTTATTTAAAATGCTTTTAGTTAATACAAATATTAACAATCAAACATAATAATTTTGTAGGAGGATTTACAATGGCAAAAACGAAAACTATGGATGGAAACACCGCAGCGGCGTATGTTTCGTATGCTTTTACAGATGTAGCAGCGATTTTCCCAATAACGCCATCATCACCTATGGCGGAATCAGTTGATGAATGGGCAGCGCAAGGACAAAAAAATATTTTTGGACAAACTGTTAAAGTTGTTGAGATGCAATCAGAAGGCGGTGCAGCTGGTGCAGTGCATGGCTCTTTGCAATCTGGTGCTTTGACTACTACTTACACAGCATCACAAGGTTTGCTTTTGATGATTCCTAACATGTATAAAATTGCAGGCGAATTACTGCCTGCAGTTTTCCACGTTTCAGCAAGAGCACTAGCTGCCCATGCTTTGAGTATTTTTGGTGACCATCAAGACGTTATGGC
>CAZKFG010000058.1:0-13675 GCA_964551985.1 uncultured Acidaminococcales bacterium | reverse complement strand
TGGGACACATATGGAGCGGGTGATGGGAATCGAACCCACGTAGCTAGCTTGGAAGGCTAGAGCTCTACCATTGAGCTACACCCGCATATAAAAAAAGTGGTCGGAGCGGCAGGATTTGAACCTGCGACCCCCTGCTCCCAAGGCAGGTGCTCTACCAAACTGAGCCACGCCCCGATAAACCACTCTTATAATTTACATTATTATTTAATGTTTGTCAAGGTGTTTGTAAAAAAAATTTAGCCGCCTATTTTACAAGGCGGCTATGAGTTATTCTTGGCAATATTCTTTGATACCGATTTTATAGTAATCATTACCTTGACTATCCACAACAACTATCGCTGGGAAGTCTTCCACTATCATTTCAGCTAGTGCTTCTGCTCCAAGTTCAGAGTAATCTACTACTTTATAGGATTTTACCGTTTGCGCAATAAGTGCCGCAGCGCCACCAACAGCAGCAAAATATACTGCGCCATTTTTCTTTATACTGTCTATAACCTCTTGTGAGCGCGAGCCTTTACCTATCATCGCTTTTAGTCCCAAATCAAGCAGTGTTGGCGAATATTTATCCATACGACCACTTGTTGTAGGACCGGCAGAGCCAATTACTTGACCAGGCTTTGCTGGTGCTGGACCGACATAGTATATTATCTGCCCCTTTATATCGATAGGCAATTTTTCACCACGATTCAAAGCTTCTATCATTTTTTTATGAGCAGCATCGCGAGCGGTGTAGATAGTACCTGTAATTTTTACACTGTCACCCGCTTTTAAGTTTTTAATTTGGGCTTCATCTAGCGGTGTCGTAAGTTTAATTGTTTTTTTATCTGTCATCACTACACCTCCTAAAGCTGCACTTTGGCATGGCGGCTAGCATGACAGTTTAAGTTGACCGCCACAGGCATTTGCGCTATGTGGGTTGGGAAATGTTCAATTTTTACAGCGACTGCTGTTGTGTTACCACCAAGCCCTTGTGGCCCGATACCTGTTTTATTTACTTTTTCTAGTATTTCTTGTTCCATTTTAGCATAACGCGGGTCTGGATTTGTGTCATCCAAATCACGCATCAAAGCTTTTTTAGACAATATTGTCGCTTTTTCCATTGTACCACCAATTCCAATACCTACAACTATTGGTGGACAAGGATTAGAACCTGCTGCTTTTACTGTGTCTAGAACAAATTTGATTATGCCTTCTTCACCATCAGCCGGTTTTAACATCTTCAAACCGCCCATATTTTCACTACCTGCGCCTTTTACAGCTAGTTCTAACGTTATTTTATCGCCTTCTACTATTTCTATATGTACTATAGCAGGTGTGTTATCTTTAGTATTTATGCGATCAAACACCGGGTCATCTACTGCAGATTTTCTAAGATAACCTTCAATATAACCTTGTGCAACGCCTTCGTTGATTGCTTTTTCAAAGCTTCCACCTGTTATATGAACATCTTGACCTATTTGGGCAAAAACAACAACCAAACCTGTGTCTTGACAAAGCGGCACATCTTTTTCTTTAGCAAAATCAGCATTTTCAATAAGAGTATTCAATATTTCCTTGCCAAGCGGTGATTTTTCACAACCTGCAACTTTTTTTAAAGCACAGTACATATCACTTGTAAGATAGTAATTTACATCTATACAAAGTTTTTTAACTGCTTTGGTTATTTCGTCAGTAGTTATTGTACGCACATTAGCCTCCTATTTTTGTTCTCTTATTTTTCTCACTCTTGCTAGAGTATTGTTATATATTTCTTGTACAGGCACTATTTTTCTAGCAATTCCTTGTTCCATAGCTACTTTAGCAACTGCAGCGGCAACGGTTGGAGCCACTCTTTCATCAAAGCTTTCAGCTACAACATAGTCTTCTTTTAAATCTTTTTCTTCTATCAAGTTTGCTAAAGCATAAGCTGCCGCAACTTTCATCTCTTCTGTAACTTTTGTTGCTCTGACATCTAGAGCACCACGGAAAACTCCAGGGAATACTGTTACATTGTTTATTTGATTTGGATAAATAGACAGTCCCGTTCCTGCAACTTTAACGCCTGCCGCTTTAGCGTCATCGTAAGTCATCTCTGGAACTGGGTTCGCGCAACCAAACACTATAGAGTCTTTGTTCATCGTAGCCATCAATTCTTTAGAAAATAGATTTGGTCCTGATAAACCTATTAAAACATCTGCTCCGGCTACTGCAGTTTTCAAATCACCTTTAATTTTGCCTTTGTTCGTTGATTTAGCAACTTCAAGTTGTACACGGTTTAAGTTGGCATCAATACCGTCATATAAAATACCTATTGGTTCTACAGACAAAACATTTTCTGCACCCATATTAACCAAAAGTTTAGCTGTAGCACTACCAGCTGCGCCACAACCATTTACAACAATGCGTGCTGTTTTAATGTCTTTTTTTACCAATCTTAACCCTGCCAAAACGCCTGACATTATAGCTATTGCTGTTCCATGTTGATCGTCATGAAATACTGGTATATCCATTATTTCTTTTAAACGATCTTCAATGTCATAACATTTTGGTGAAGAAAAATCTTCTAAATTTATACCTGCAAACGTTGGTTGCAATAATCTTACTGTTTCAATAATTTTTTCAGGATCTTTGGTGTCAAGACAAATAGGCACTGCGTCAACATCAGCAAAGCTTTTAAACAATACTGATTTACCTTCCATAACAGGCATAGCAGCAGCAGCTCCAATATCACCTAGTCCTAAGACTCTTGTTCCATCACTAACAACTGCTATCATATTGCCACGGCAGGTAAGAGAAAAAGAGGCATCTTGGTCTTCTTTTATCACTTTGCAAGGTTCAGCAACGCCAGGCGTATAAGCCAACCCAAGATCTTTCATGCTGTTGAGTTTGACCTTTGAGGCTACTCCCAATATTCCTGTATGTTCACTGTGGTACTGTAAAGCATCTTCTTTTAATCCCATAATAATCCTCCTTAAAAATCTTTATAATGTTATTTTAACCCGAATTGTTTTTTATTACAAGTATCTATTTTATACCATTTTGAACAGCTTTGTTTGTAAAATTAATTTAATTTTACATAAAATGCTTGTGGGCTTTGTCTTTCTTCTATTTGCAAATATGCAAAGCCTGGTTTTGTATTTTGGCGCGGATAAGCAGGGCTACCAGGATTTATAAACAAAATATCGTCTTGCCAAAAAATATTGGCAACATGTGTATGCCCGTAAACAACAATATCAGCCTTTTGTTCTTTGGCTTCCTGAGCAAGCGATTTTTTGACTCTGTGCCCGTGCAGTAGCAAAATAGTTTTATCCTGAATTTTAATTATTTTTTGATAGTCTTCTTTATGATATGTAACGTCATTATTTCCGCAGACCCCAATAACAGGCAGTTTGCTTTTTTGTCGCAGAAAGTCCGCATCCATAAAATAATCACCAGTGTGCAACCACATATCAAAATCCATATTCAAATCAAGCATATCTTCAATAGCAGATTTACTGCCGTGTGTATCTCCTGTTATGCCAATTTTCATTTTCTCACCTGTTATCTAATAGTTTAACCATATCTTGTAGTGCTTTGCTGCGATGGCTGATAGAGTTTTTTTCATCGGGCAGAGCCTGAGCTAAAGTTTTTTGCAAATCTACTGAAAAAAACAAGGGGTCATAGCCAAAACCGTTATCACCTATAGGCTGTTCAAGAAGCGTTCCGTGGCACAACCCTTGGGTTGTAAAAACTATTTTGCCCGTTGGATCTGCTATAGCTAGCGCACAGAAAAACTGACAATTTCTGTTTGTCTGTCCTGTCATATTTTTAATAAGCAACTTATTATTTTTTTCATCTGTTGCATCTAAACCTGCATAACGAGCTGAATATACTCCAGGCGCGCCATTTAGAGCGTCCACCTGCAACCCTGAATCATCTGCCATACAATATTCTTTCGTCTTTTGAGCATAGTAGCTTGCTTTTAATTTAGCATTATCTAAAAAGGTACTTCCCGTTTCTTCCGGTTCTTCTATCTGACCAAAATCATTTAAAGAAAGCACTTGAAAATCAAACTTACCGAGCATTTGCTCAAACTCTTTGATTTTACCTTTATTTTTACTTGCAACAACAAGCCTCTTCATAATTATCCCCCTATTTTTTGCACTAAAACTCCTAGAGCTTTTTTCTGCTTTGTTATTAATTCTTTGCACCCTTTCTCCCCTAAAGAGAGCATTTGTTCTAACTGTTTTTTGTTAAAATGATATTCTTCGCCAGTTCCTTGCAATTCAACAAAATTTCCACAACCTGTCATTACTATATTCATGTCGACAAGAGCATTAGAATCTTCCTCGTAACACAAATCTAACATTGGCTTATCATCAACAATACCAACACTTATTGCTGACAAAAAATCTTTTATAGGAAATTTTTCTAGCTCAAGCTTGCTTATAGCATCGACAAGTGCTATGTAAGACCCTGTAATAGCTGCTGTCCTTGTTCCACCATCTGCTTGTAGCACATCACAATCTAAAGTTATGCTTATCTCACCTAACGCTTCTAAATCTATTATGCTTCTTAGCGCCCTGCCAATCAATCTTTGAATTTCTTGTGTTCTTCCTGTTTGCTTACCTTGTGCTGCTTCTCTTTTTGTTCTAGTATTTGTCGAACGTGGAAGCAAGGAATATTCAGCTGTCACCCAACCTTTGCCTGTACCTTTTAAAAATGATGGTACTTTTTCTTCTACACTGGCGTTACACAATACTATAGTGTTGCCAAAACTTATCAAAACAGATCCTTCCGGATGCTTTATATAGTCACGCACTATTTTTACTTCTCTAAGTTGGTTTGTTTTTCTGTTATCTATACGCATTTTAAATCTCCTCTAATATATCTTTAACTTTATTTTGCACAAAATAATAGTCAAAAATTTTTTTCGTCTTTTCTTTAAATACTGTATCTAAAACTGCTTTTTCGCATTTAGAGCAACTATTTTGCCAAATAATTCCAATAAACGCCGATTGTCTATTTATCTTACGACCGCTGGCATTTGTCGATATAGTCAAATAACCAGGGCAACTGTCACAATAGTGAGCTGTTTGCGTTTGTTGTTCGCTAATACCATCTGTATCATAATAAATATTCTTGTTCTCTTGCCACACACCGCCTGCTTTTGCCATAGCTTCTTGTTTTAGTTTATCACGCATATTCCAAACTTCTGTTATCTCTTTTATTACCTGCTTAACTCTACCTAAAGTCCTTTGGTCGTCCCTTTGACAGTGTGATTTTCTATCAGGTTCAATGACTTTACTATAATCAAGCCCTGCCATAGCTAAAATAATGCCAGTATTGACATAAGGCAAGGCATCTTTTATCGAGTAGCCACCTTCCAAAACAGCAATATCAGCTTTTAATTTATCTGCCAGCAAAGCATATCCTTGCGCAGTTACCTGCATGGAAGCTAGCATATCAGTATAATGATTATCTTGACCTGCTGAGTTTATTATCAAATCAGGCTGAAAATCATCTAAAATTTTGGCAATAAGTTCATCAAACAACATGTGAATACCAACATCACCAGTACCAGAAAGTAACGGCAAATTAATATTTGAACAATAAGCATAAGGTGATCCAAGTTCATCTAAAAATCCACTACCAGGATAAAGTGTCCGCCCGTCTTGATGAAAAGAGATAAACAATGTATCAGGATCATGATAAAAAATCTCTTGCGTTCCATCACCATGGTGTACGTCAGTATCTACAATAGCTATTTTACGAACGCCATATTTTTTCCTCAAGTAATCTACCATAACAGCTTCAATATTTATCGTACAAAAACCTCTTATACCGTGTACTACACGCATTGCATGATGACCAGGCGGTCTAACAAGTGCAAAAGCTCTATCAACTTTTTTTTGCATAACAGCATCTGCTGCAACCAAAGTTCCACCAGCAGATACAAAGTGTGCATCTGTAACAAGGTTTTTCTCACTTGGAATGCAAATGTGTGTTCTTTGAATATCTTTTAATGTTGCCATCTCAGGTTTATATTCTTTAATTTGTGGTAGATCAAACAATCCTTCTTCAACAAGCTGATCATAAGTATAAATAAGCCTCTCTTGCCTCTCTGGATGAGTCGGCGAAATCATCCAGTCAACGGCAGGGAAAAACACTAGCCCTAACGGTGTTTTCATTAACAATCATCTCCTTTGACAAAGCCAAATACTCCGGGTATAAGCTGCATAGCAAGATTAATTATCTCACCATTTGACCAGCCGTCATCCACTACCGCAAAGCGTTGCAAGTATATAGTCTCAATGCCATAAAACTCTATTCCTAAATTTTCTGCTTGCTCTTTTAACCAATTTTTAACAAGTTCTTTAGCGTCATCAACAGAAAAAACAACATTGACAGAATACTGTTTTTTCGCCTCCGGCATTATGCAAGTGCCTAAAGTCGTATTTGACATCAAACTACACATTATTGTTGGTCTTGCAAGCGCCGCGCCAATAGCATTAGCAACGACAGCATTGTTAGGTATATCAAAACTTACACCCATTTTTTGAGCAACTTGCGGCACAATGCCTTTTGCCGCACCGCCAACACCAATTATCACATTAGGTATAAATGTTTTTGCTTCGACAACATCTTGCACTTTATACACAGGTTGCAAAGAGTATTCTCTTGTCATCTCTTTTATAGCAGCGATTATATCACTAACTGCCACATCTACAACCGACCTTGCAATTTGCAGCTCGCTTTCACCATTTACAGCAAGCATTTTCATCGCCTGTATTGCTAAATCTTTATCCCCAAAATCATCAAAACCTAAAGCTAAAAAAGCATCTGTAACTGTTGGCTGACCCCCGCCTAACGCCATAGCTTGACCAATCCTATCTGGTCCTACAGTTATTTTGCCATCAACATTCTTAACCTGACTATCCCCACCTATAGGTAGTGACTTCAAGTGCAACGCCCTAACAGACGTAGGATAACCATTTATTAGCGCTCCACGATTTGCCAAAAGAGGCTCACCCTTTTCCCAAAAAGCAATATCCGTTGTAGTACCACCAATATCAAGTGAAATACTGCTATCTTTGGGATTTATAAGTGCTTTTATACCGATAGCACTTGCCGCAGGTCCTGTAAAAACAGCCTCTACCGTATGTTTTCTAGCTAACTTTTCTGGCATTGTACCACCATCAGCTTTTAGAATATATATTGGAGCTGTTATACCTTTATCATTTAAGCTTTTTTTAATTGTATTTAAAAAACTTTCAAATAACTGCATTGTCGTTGCAGTATAATAAGCACTATTTGTGCGGCGAATAAAACCAAGTTGACCTGACATATCACTTGCACAAACAATATTTTCAAACCCTTCTTTACACAAGTATTCTTGCAGATTCAATTCACCGTGTGGATTACGCACAGAAAATTTGGCACTAACTATGCTCGGCTGGCTTTTATCCGCCTGTTGAATTTTCTCATTATCTATAACAGTCTGTGCTACTAAATAACCCTGATGGTCTGTGTATCCATCTAATATAATTGCTTTACCCGCAAAAGATTTTTCACAATTCATGCCAGGACCTGGCAAAACAAAAATATTTGCTTTAGGTAACTTATTTGTAGCTACTGCATTTGTAATAATAGTTGTAGAAATAGCAATGCGTCTAATTTGCTCAGTATCGTCAACTTTTTTTAGCACTTCATCTAAAGCATTTAACAGTCCTTTAGAAATATCATCGTGAGTAGTTTTAATTTTTGTTTTGGCAAAAACTTTGCAGTCTTTTATAATTACAGCATCAGTAAAAGTTCCCCCTACATCAATTCCAAGCAGCACTTATTACACCTCCCAAAACTTTTGTTTATTATTTCTATAGCAAAAATATAAATCCTTTTTTGTGTAAAAAAAAGCAAAGTCAAACTTTGCTTATTTTTGTTTATAATTTTTAATTATGACAATAGGAGTTTTTTGACTGTCATTACCAAAAGGATTGCTCAGCAAAAGCTCTACCATTTTATCTGTTTGAAGACCAGCGGATGCTCCCACAATCGCAACTTCTTTTAAATCATTGGCATCAACTATTGCCGCACCATAACAACCTGTCGCTTTGCGTATTTGCTCACAAACTTCAGAAGCGTTTATAGGTCCGTACACAACATGCTTGTCAAATGGAGGAACTGTGCCTGTAATATCATCAATTAGTTTACCCTGCTCACCAACAAGGTCATAAAATAAACCTTTTTTGCCAACAAGCTTACCCAAAGAGCCTATAAAAAAGGCATACAACACTCTAGGCAAACCTTGTTCTTCAATCAAAGCCTGCATGCTGTGCCAAACTGAAACGCTACCCTTTTGCGGAAAAAATCTACATAAAACCTTAGCACAAAAACACGGCTTGTATGCTTCAGGGCGCTTAAAACGACCTTGTGTTACTGCCACAACACTCTCGGCTATTGTAACAATATCATTTTCACCAATATTATCGCCTGCATACTCACAAATCGCATCTACAACATTGTCACGATTTGTCAAAATTTTAGTCTTGACTGGAATAACTTGCATCATTTAGTCACCTCTTTTGCTGCTTTTTGGAATTCTTCTAGCAGTATTGTAAGCGATGTCTTTCTTATTTGCACATTTTCTCTGCCGACAACATTTATATATATATCTATTGTCAGATCAACCATTTGTCTCAATACATCTTGCATTTTATTATCATCTAGAGCTTCAAAACAAATTGTAATTATAAAATCAGACTGAACATTTTTTTTAAAAATAAATGCCTCTAGGTAATTGTCATCACGTCTTTTTTCAATTCGCTCTAAAAAAGTGATAACTCTAGCTAAGTCAAATTGCTCTTTAGGCAGTAGCGAACGCGCAAAAGCATCCAAAACAACCCCTTCTTGCTTACCTAAATTGATATATGGAAGAAAAAAAGAAAATTTTGCCGTTTTATTATCTAAACGTTCACATACAAGTGGGCTTCTTTTGTCGACTAAACATATGAAGTTCTCATCACCTTGCATCTTTATAAAAAGATAGACTAATATTATTGGCACCATAACCAACAATATAAAAAAATATTTTAACTCCATTATCATACCTCTTTTTCCTGCTTGGCAAAATTTACTATCTTTAGATAATATTTATCTGGTAAACGAGTTACCTTACCTGTGACTTTTGTAAATATATTACAAGTATAACCTTCTGCCAGCAAAATATCATCACTTGTACGAACAATCTGATAAGAAAAAATCATCTTTGCCTTAGTAATTTCTAGTAGTTTTGTATAAATTTTTAAATCATCATCGTATTTTGCCGAAACCTTGTAAGTACAGCGAACATCACTGATAGGGAAAGAATAATCATCGTCCATTAAATCCCAAAGACTTACTCCTGCTGCTTTTAAATATGAAGTTCTAGCAGTTTCAAACCACTTAAAATAATTAGAATGATGAACTACTCCCATCATATCTGTATCTACAAAACGTACCTTTTCTACTGTAAAAAACATACTTTTAACACTCCATCATTGTATATTGGCAAACTTATGTGTTTGCAAAGATAAATACCATTTCTTGCTATTTGACCTAGCATTCAATCTCCCTAAAAGAGTTATTGTATCTAGCATATTAAAATTACCATCTATATCATATTTAGGTGATAAATAGTAGTTATGAGCTTTGATTTTATCTTCAATAAAATGACAAAAATCCTCTGCATTACCATCTACAACAATTCTCACTTCGTCTGCCTTGCTTGGCATATTGCTTTTTTGATACAATTTTTTATACTGCACTTTAGGCGACAAAGAAACGTAATCAAAGATACCTTCTGGGATTTGATTTGTTGCATTACTTTCTACAGCTACCCAGTAATCTAGCTTTTTAAAAGCTGTCACCAGTTCAAATACATTTTCATTATATGTCGGTTCGCCACCTGTTATAACTACATTCTTGCAATCAAACTGCTCTATTTTTTCAATAATTTCATCTTGCAATAATTCTTGATATTTATCAAGATTGGTATCACACCACAGGCAATGCAAATTGCATTTTGCCAAACGCACAAATACAACAGGTCGACCAGTATTAAAGCCTTCTCCTTGTAGCGAATAAAAGATTTCTACAACTTGAAACTTATGCATAGTTTTCTCCAAAATATTTAAAATTATCCTTTTTTCTCTTTCATATATTCATTATACCCTTTTTCTCTAAGTAAGCAAGCAGGACATTTTTTGCACCCACCAATAACATTATTGTAGCATGTATGGGTATTGTTTTTGACAAATTCCAAATAACCTAAATTATCAGCTAATTGCCAAACATCTTTTTTCTTTAACCACATAAGTGGTGTTATAAGATTAAATTCATAGTCCATCGCCAAATTCAGCGTTACATTTAATGATTTCACAAAAACATCACGGCAATCAGGATAACCACTAAAATCAGTCTGACACACACCTGTTATTATATTTTTTATTCCTTGACCTTTAGCATAAATAGCAGCAAGCAGCAAAAAAAGCATGTTTCTGCCATCGACAAAAGTGTTAGGATATTTATCTCCTTCTTGTATCTGTCCACCATCTTTTAGCATGGCATTATTAGTAATCTGCCCAAGCAAACTTGTGTCCATAACAATATTTTGGACGCCTAATTTTTCAGCTATATTTTTTGCCACTTCTAGTTCTAAATCGTGTTTTTGTTTATAATAAAAAGAAACTGTTTGCACATTTTCTCGTCCGTAATCTTTTATAGCTTGCAAAAGGCAGGTGGTACTGTCTTGACCACCAGAGAAAACAATCAAAGCTTTCATAAGTAAAATCTCCTTTAGAAGGTGTATTATGTCAAAAATTTTATCCCTACCAGGATTATAATTATCAATGAAATTTTAACAGAAAATTCGGCAATAGCAAATACTTTAGTTTTAGTTTTTAATGTAAAAGATAGTTTTTCCAATCAAAAGCGTACTTTTCGTTTTGACGCCAAAAGCATTTGCCAAAACCAAGATGAATCTAAAAAATGTATAGAAAAATTTATCCTCACAGGTATCATTTCATCTGAAGCTCACCTTTACAGCTATCCCACACCAATAAATTATAGTCAAAAGTTGACAATAGCTTGTTTTAAAAGTATTCTCAATCAACCATGCCTCGTCAGATACAAACATTCAGGGGAAAATATTGGCATGTTATTTTACCCACATCAAGTAAAGTTTTAAGTAAAATATTCAAGTGGCACAGCACATAAATATGCTGCACCACTTTTTTGGTTAAAATATTAAAATTTAAATTTAGTTACTTCATCTTTAAGTCTTAAAGATATTTCATCAAGTTCGTGTGCTTGGGTATTTAGCTTATCCACCATTTGAGCCTGTGAATCAGAGTATTCTGATATTTTACTGCTTGATGATGCTAAATGCTCTGTCGCGGTTGTTATTTGATGTACTTCGTCTGTAATCATCTTAGCTGTATCACCTAGATGTTGTAAAGTTCCGTGCAAGCCTTCTGTTGAAGTGCCTGATTCTCTTATTTTATCTAAAGTTTGAGTTAAAAGATGCGAGCTATTGTGTAAAATTTCCACTTGGTCTTTAATCTGTACAGAGTTTTTGTCAACATCATTTACTGCATTGTTTATACCACGTTGAATTTTATTAATCAAATTAGCTACAATGTCAGCAGCCTCTTTAGTCTGTTCGGCAAGTTTTCTAACTTCATCGGCAACAACAGCAAATCCTCTGCCGCTTTCTCCCGCTCTTGCCGCTTCAATAGCAGCATTTAATGCTAAGAGATTTGTTTGACCTGCAATTTCTTGAATTGTAGTCAAGATTGAAGTTATTTCTTTAGAAGAATCACTCAGTTCGTGCATTGTACCTTTAACTTGCTCAACGCTTTTAGCCAATTCGTCAAGGTTTTCTATGCTTTCTTCAACGCTTGTTTCAGCTTTTTGTGCAGAAGTTTGTACTTCTTGTACCATTTTTTGGCTACTTTCTTGTGTATCACTAACTTCTTGTTGTGTTTCTTTAGTTAG
This sequence comes from uncultured Acidaminococcales bacterium, assembly GCA_964551985.1. Classification (GTDB taxonomy): domain Bacteria; phylum Bacillota; class Negativicutes; order Acidaminococcales; family JAISLQ01; genus CAZKFG01. Next base: position 1,681 of record CAZKFG010000058.1, on the reverse strand, counting down.
TCCTAAAACATTACTTGTTTTTTCCACTTGGGTTTGTGTCATAAACGCAACATCAGTGGTAGAAGCACTTATTTCCTGCGTTATACCAGACAAACCTGTAGATTGTTGTTTAAGCTCTCTTGCAATTTCATCAACTTTTGTTGTTTGTGCATATATATTTTGGATTATATTTCTTATATGACTGATGAACATATTAATAGGTGCTGCCAAATCAGCAAACTCATCTTTTGTCGTAACATTTAGTTCTTGCCTTAAATCGCCGCCACTAGCTGAAAGAGATTTTATTTCTGTAGCAAAGCTATTTATAGAACGGCTAACACGATTTGCTACATAAAAGCCAAGTCCTGCCAGAACAATAAGTACTGCAACTAGGCTACCCCAGAAAATAACTCTTATCTTAGTAAACTGTGCAACTGCAAAAAGTTCCTCATCTGGTGTAATTAAAAGAAGTGTCCAATCTTTTATACCAATAGGAGCAATGGCTATATGACTTGCAACTCCATTGTTATTAAATTCATAGCTACCTGCTTTTTTCTCTTGGACAAGTTTACCTATTTTTTGCCACTCGGGGTCTTTATCTTCTAGTAAAATCTGATCCCAAATTTTTTCTTTATTTGGCGTTGCAACAACCCTAGTTGGTTTATCTCCTGCAGTTGCAACAATCATCGTATAAGAATTAGGTGTTACTTTAAATTCATTTATTATGTTTGAAATATATTCCATATGTAAAAATCCGGCCAAAGTTCCTTTATATTGGTTATTTACCATAACAGGAACAGCAAGTGGGAATATTTTTCTGCCTGTACTTTTAGAAATATTCGGCTCACAAATAGCAGTTTTTCCACCCACTGCCGCATCATGGTAATCGCGACCTTTAAGACTAACTGGTGGAACTTGATGAACTTTCATAGAATGAGCTATTTCGTCCCCATTGGCAACTGTAACAAGCAAATGAGAATAAACCGTAGCCTCATTACGTTTAGAAGTGTTGACAATATTTTCTAAATAGTCATCTACAATTTTTGTATTAAAAGTTTTAACAGTATCTGCGTTAGCAATCTGTTGCAATATGCGCATTTCATCTTCAAAGCGTCCTTTGATATTTGTTGCCATAATTTTAGCTTGTTCTTGCTGAGCATTTTTCATTTGCTCTTGTATTGCATCTATCGTTTGATACAAAAACACACTGCTCTGCAAAGCAATTAACACTGCTGTAACGCCTACCATTCCATATAAAATGAGTTGTCTAATTTTCATAAGCTCTAACCTCCATATCCTTTTGCAAATAAACAAATTAAATTACTGTTTTCTTTTGCATAAAACTTAGTATATTTTATTTAGCATTTCATATTTTTATACTAATAATTCAATTTTCATAATAACATATTTTATATTTTTAGTACATATTTTACATGAAAAATTTTAAGTTTTTCTTTTTTCTTTTTATTGTGAAATTCAACAAATTATCGTATAATTGTCTAGTATAACAATTTTAGTTATAGTCTTTGCAGTTATCATATATTTATATAAGGAGGACATACACAGTGTTTTTTCAACAAAATAGCAAAAAAGCTTTATCTACTTTAATTATTTTAGCAATAGTAGTTTTCTTAACTGGTTGTGCTAAAAAAGACCAAACATCGCAGCAAAAAACTACTGCTGTTAAAGCAATGACAGTAGT
>CAZKFG010000057.1:0-14519 GCA_964551985.1 uncultured Acidaminococcales bacterium | reverse complement strand
GCCTAGCTAATCACGAATGTGCAATTTGAAATTATCTTTATCAATATTATAATACGATGTGTGTAAAAAGTCAAGATTCTCAATAAATTTTTTTGTGTTATCAAATAAATATTATGTATTGACTTTAAGTTATCTAATAGTATTTATATGATTAGATAACTATATTGTATTCACTAAAGCACAGTGAGTAATCGAAAAATAACTTTGAACTTAATAAATTGATTTTTAGCTATTTTATATTTATATTAGTGGTTAAATATGCTATAATTGTTCTATGTTATAGAACATAGAACAATTAGGAGGGGGGAGCCTTTTGCCAAAGAAAGAAACAAAAGATGTTGCCGTTGAAAAAGCCAAGAAAAAGCTTGGCGAAGAAATAGTTAAATGTCGTGGCGAAAATAAAAGCCAACGCAAGTTGGCTTCGGCAGTTGGGCTTTCTCCCTCAAACATGAAGTATATAGAAGATGGTGTAAACGCTCCTAGTCCAGATATATATTCCAAATTGATTATAAAGCTAAAACCTCCGCCCAAACAGCTAGAAACGATGGATAAACTGTATACAGCAATAAGAAAAATCCCTCCGCCTGATGTGTGTGATGTTATCAACAATAATCAAGAGCTATTTGAAGCTTTTCGACTGTTAGACGGGCAAAAACTTTCAAAAAAACAAATAAGTCAAGCAAAATTACTGTTCCAAACTTTTGTGGACGAAAATAAAGGAGAAAATTAGAATGGCAAGCAAAAAAGATTTTTTATTAGATTATAAGCCAGTTGATGTAAGCAAAGAGGTTGATTTGGTGTGGTCTATCGCCAATTCTTTAAGAGGTGCGTATACTTCCGATAAATACAAAGAAGTTATAATTCCTATGGTCATTATTCGTCGTTTTGAATGTGCTTTGGAAGAAAAGAAAGATTTGGTGGTAGAAAAGTTTGAATCTGACCCAAATGCTCCTGCTGCAATTTTAAACCAAGTGTCAGGATTTCCCTTTTACAATACGAGCAGATTTAACCTTGAAAATCTGCTGAACGATAGTGACAACATCGCTTCTAATTTTGAAAACTATCTTGAGGGGTTTTCAGATAATATTCAAAAGATTATAAATAGCCTTGATTTTATCAAGCAGATTACGAAAATGGACAAGAACAACAGACTTTTCGGAGTTGTCAAAAAGTTTTCGGAATTGAATTTGTATACAAATAATATAGATAGCATGAAAATGGGTTACATCTTTGAAGATATTATTCGGCGCTTTTCAGAAAATGCTGAAGCTGGTGACCATTATACCCCAAGAGAAGTTATTCGTCTTATGACAAATGTCCTACTTGCAGAGGGCTGTGAAGATCTATTGACAGATGAAGGCAAGGTCGCTACCATACTCGATGCAGCTTGCGGGTCGGGTGGAATGCTTTCCACAGCACAAGAATTTTTAAAGCATTATAACCCCGATATTGACGTTAGATTATTCGGACAAGAGATTATTCCGGAGTCCTATGCTATTTGTCTTGCGGATATGCTTATTAAAGGACAGGATATTAAAAATATTATTGGTGGTGAGCCAGGAAATACCCTTAAACGTGATTGCTTTCATGACCAAAAAATGCGGCTCGTTATTATGAATCCACCATTTGGCACGCCGTGGGGTGGCAAGGATGCACCAGAAGGGCAAGAGCTAATAGTGCGTAATGAAAACAAAAAAGGAGGACGCTTTGAATGGGGTTTGCCTAGTACAGGCGATGCACAACTACTGTTTATGCAACACGCAATCAACAAGTTAGAAGATGCAAACGGACGTGCTGCCATTATAACTAACGGCTCACCGTTGTTCTCTGGTGGTACGACTAGCGGAGAGAGCCAAATTCGCAGGAAAATGCTTGAAGAAGACTTGGTTGAAGCAATTATTGCTCTTCCATCTCAACTTTTTTACAATACAGATATTGGTATTTATATATTTATACTCTCAAAAAATAAGCGTGAAGAGAGGAAAGGAAAAGTACAGCTCATTAATGCAGTTGATATGTGGAAACCGCTTAGGAAATCTCTTGGCAAAAAGCGCAGAGAGATAGATAAGGAAAGCATTATAAAAATTACAAAGATATATGCTGACTTTGAAGAAAATCAATGTTGTAAAATTTTTGCCAACGAAGAATTTATGTATAAGGAATACGCAGTGTATCAGCCGTTGCAACGCAGTGGTGCTATCAACATGGAAACTATTGAAAAATTAAAATCAAGCAGCTATTTCACAAGCAATTCTTCTGTGTTTAATGAAACGGAGTTTGAGACATTAAAAGAAACAAACCCACGCAGCACTGCCGATGAAAAGAAATATCAAAAATATGTGGAGGGCGAGAAATTTGTTAATGATTGTTTGCAAGCCCTTACAAGCAAAATATCCGATAAAACCTACAATGACTATGCAAAGCTTGAAAAGGCTATAAAAGATGTAATTTCTAATGTTGAAGGCTTTTCTGCAAGCAGACTGACAAGCATTGCTATGATAATGAGCGAAATAGATAAAACTGCTATAGTGCAAAAGGATAAAAAAGGCGAGATTATCTTGGATAAAACCACAAAGGATACCGAAATTATCAAATTCACTAAAAATGTGGAAGAATATTTTGCACAAGAAGTGTATCCACATGTGCCTGATGCCATATGGTCTTATGAATTTGATGAAAGCAAAAAAGAAAGTACAAACAACAAAGAAAAATTAGGGGCAGAGTTCCCATTCACAAGATTTTTCTATGAATACGTAGAGCCTGAAAAGGCAGATGATTTGCTTGCCCAGTTTATGAAGATTGAAAAATCCTTAGCAGATAAAATTAAAAACCTCATGGAAAGCGAGGTTTTGTAATGAGCGAAAATATGAAACCGAGTGGGGTGGCGTGGATTGGTGATATACCGGAGAGTTGGGAAGTGAAAAAATTAGGTTTGCTGTGCAAGCAAATTGGAGATGTAGATCATTATATGCCTGACTCAGTTGATGAAGGAGTTCCTTATGTGATGACTGGAGATTTTATTGGCAGTCAAAATGAAATTGATTTTGAAAACTGTAAAAAGATTTCATATAAAGACTTTTTAACGCTTTCAAAAAAGATTAAGCCTCAAAAAGGAGATATACTGTTTGCTCGATACGCCACCATCGGAACTGTTAGATATGTAGAAACTGATATTGATTTTTTAGTTTCATATGCTTGCCTAATAGTAAAAACTCATAGGAATAGTGTAGATGGAAAATTTCTGTACCATTACTTTTTTTCAAACCCATTTAACGAAGAAGTGTCAAAGTATATTAATACTAATACTCAAGCGAATGTTGGTTCTGACTCTTTGAACAGAGTGAAAATAAGTATTCCCCCAATCATAGAACAAACCCACATCGCTAACTTTCTCGACGAGCAATGCTCAAAAATTGACAGCATTGTAGATGACATTGAAAAGCAAATTGAGATTTTGCAGAAATACAAAAAGTCCCTTATTACCGAAACGGTAACAAAAGGACTTGATAAATCAGTGCCTATGAAGGATAGCGGTATTGAGTGGATTGGGGAAATTCCAGAGAGTTGGATATCGTGTAGAATAAAAGACAAAATTTCCACATTAACAGATTATACTGCTAACGGATCTTTTGCCTCACTTGCTGAGAATGTTGAATATTTAGACTATGAAGATTATGCTCGTGTTATACGATTGACAGATTTAAGGGTGAACTTTGAAAATGCAGGGATTTATGTAAATGAAGAGGCCTATAGATTTTTATCTAAGTCAGCTTTGTCTGGCAATGAAATTCTACTAGCTAATGTAGGTGCATATGCAGGCCTAATGTGTGAAATGCCTAAAATAGCTTTTCGTGCTACGCTTGGACCAAATATGTTTTTAATAAAAACAATTGAAGATGAATTATTGCCACATTATTTGTATCTATTATCTAATTCCAAATTGATTGAGGAAGAATTAGTTATGAGAGCAACTTCTTCTGCACAACCGAAATTAAACAAGCTTGATGTTAAAACAATAGCTATTATTTTGCCCCCATTAGCCGAGCAAACCCAAATAGCGAACTACCTCGACCAACAATGCTCAAAAATCGACTCGATCATCGAAAGCAAAAAAGAGCAGCTAACTAAAATTACGCAGCATAAGAAATCACTCATTTATGAATATGTTACAGGCAAAAAACGAGTTAAGGGGGCAATGGACAATGGCAATTAAAAGTGGTCAGCTTCGAGAAAAAGAAGATTATCAAAAATATATTCTTGAAATGCTCGAAACAGAAAATGGATATGCAATCCGCCCGACAACTGCCTTTGATGCAGGATACGGAATGGATACTGAGCTTTTGTTTGAATTTTTGTATGCTACTCAACGTGAGAATACTTCAAAACTTGAAAAGATATATAAAGATAAAACAAGGCAAACTATTTTGAACTACATCAATAATGAAATTAACAAGAAAACACGCAGCTTACTAGATGTGCTAAAACATGGCGTGGAGTTTGATAATGGTGTTACTCTTACTCTTATGTACCGCAAGCCTGCCACTTCTTTTAATAAAAAAGCAGAATTGTTGTATAGCCAAAACAAACTCTCTGTGATTGAAGAAGTATATCATAAAGAGGGCGAACGCATCGACCTTGTTATTTTTATTAATGGCATCGCAATTTTCACTTTTGAGCTAAAATGCAATACTACTGGACAAAATTATGACGATGCTATTCGACAATACAAATACGAAAGAGATTTTAAAACAAGGCTGCTAAAATTCAAGGCAGGTTGCCTTGCCCATTTTGCTATGGATTTAAACGAAGTTTATATGTGTACTCATCTAAAAGGTAAATCCTCTTTCTTTTTGCCTTTCAACAAGGGTTGCGGAACAGGCATAAATTCTGGCAAAGGCAACCCACACAATGATAACGGGATTAATGTTTCGTATATGTGGGAGGATATTTTAAAGAAAGATACAGTTTTATATTTGATTGATAAAATTATATTTTTGCAGAAAGAAACAAAGAAAAATATTGATACAGAAAAAAAAGAAACTAAAGAAATCCTCATTTTTCCACGTTATCACCAATTAAATGCTGTTCGCAAAATTGTAAATGACGTTGCCGAAAATGGCAGTTCTAAGAACTATTTAATTCAGCATTCTGCAGGAAGCGGCAAAACAAATACCATTGCTTGGCTTGCACATAGGCTCTCTTCTTTGCACGACGCAGAGAATAAATCTGTTTTTGACACTGTGTGTATCATCACAGATAGAATTGTAGTTGATAGACAACTTCAAAATGCAGTCTTATCTTTAGAACATAAGGCAGGGCTTATTAAGGTTATGAACGATACCTGCAACTCTAGTGATTTAGCTAATGCTCTTAATGGGAACACCAAAATTGTGGTTACTACCATACATAAATTTATGTATATCCACGAGCTTGTGAGTGAGCTAAAGTCTAAAACTTTTGCGGTAATTATAGATGAAGCACATTCTTCCACGGCTGGAGCGGCGATGGAAGCAGTAACCTATGCCTTATCTGAAGGTGATAAAGATAACGAAAAGTCAATGGCAGATATTATTGAAGATGAAATTGTTCGTAGCGGCAAGCAAGATAATGTATCAATAATTGCTTTTACAGCTACACCAAAGCCAACTACATTACAGCTTTTCGGTGCGTTAAACGAGCAAGGTAAAAAAGTTGCTTTTGATTTGTATTCCATGAAGCAAGCTATAGAAGAGGGCTTTATTCTTGATGTCTTAAAAAATTACGTTACCTACCAAACTTATTTTGAAATAAATAAAGCCATCGAAGATGACCCAGAGCTAGAAACTATTGCCGCTAAACGGAAAATAGCAAAATATATTGAGTTGCACGATACAAATGTGGCACAAAAGGTTGAAATTATTATTGAGCACTTTAAAAACATTATTATGAAAGAGTTAGATGGAAAAGCGAAAGCAATTGTAGTTACATCCTCTCGTCAAGCTGCTGTTAAATACAGAAATGAATTTGAAAACTACATTAGAAAGCATGGCTACACTGGCATAAGAGCACTTGTAGCCTTTTCGGGGAAAGTAACGGTTGATGGCAATGAATATACAGAGGCTGTTATGAACAGTATTGCGGAAGCAAATTTACCTGAAGCATTTGATAGTAATAGCTATCAAGTTTTGCTTGTGGCAAACAAATACCAAACAGGATTTGACCAGCCTAAACTTTGTGCAATGTATGTGGATAAGAAATTATCTGGTGTGAATGCTGTTCAAACACTCTCAAGGCTTAATCGAATTTTTGCACCATACGACAAAAAGACCTTTGTGCTTGATTTTAAAAATGAATACGAAGCAATTCAAAATTCATTTGCTCCGTATTATACTGAAACCTTATTGGCAGAAACTATCACACCGTCAACCATCAGAGCTGTTGAATCACAAGTAGACCAATACAATTTTTTGGATATTGATGATATTGAAACTTTTAATGAGTATCTGTACCAAGATAAAAGAAGTGGAAAAGACAAAGCGAAAATGTGGTCATTGCTTGATAAGTCTGTCAAAATAATAAACACATTTACCGAATTTGAGAAAATGGAAATAAAAGCAACTATTAAACGCTTCATCCGTTTTTACAGTTTCCTTATCCAAGCAACCTGCTTTGAAAGTATATCTTTGCACAAAAAATACAATTTTCTAACGTATCTTGTGAAAGAGATTGAGGTTGGTGGTGGAGGCAATGATTTTGATATTGCAGATAAAATTACTGCCTCAAACTTCAAGCAAAAAAAGACTGGAGACAAAACAAGAGATATACAATCAAAGCCTGAAGTATCACTTGCTACGGCGGATGCTATTTTTGTAGATGAAAAGATAAAGAAAAAATTATCTGAAATTATTGAGGAAATAAATGCTTCTTATAACAAACATTTTGATGTTGATGTAGCCACGAAAGCAGCCTTGCAGATGCATGACTTAATGCTTAAAAATGGTCATTTACGTGACAGTGCAAAAAACAACAGCTTTAAAGACTTCAAATTCGCTTATTTTGATGCCGTTCAAGATGCCTTGCTTGATGGATATGAGCAAAATAAGGATTTTTTCACACTGCTACTTGACAATGAAGAAAAGAAGCGTGAATTGATGCAGGTATTCTTAGAAAAAACTTACAATAATTTAAAGGAAAAAGATTAAAATATAAAAATGTATACGCAAAGCATAAAAATATTGGTAGAGATTTGTAAAAAACGCCATTTTATAATATAGAAATATTAAAGACCTTAAAATAAAATGCTTTGTAGAAAATATATATAAATTAAAGTTATTTTTTGTGCCAGCTTATGCTTGATAGAATAATACCAAAGTAACTTTTAGTAAAAAACAGCTTTACTTTAATAGTTCGGTTTTGAACTGTTAAAGTCCACCAAATAAAAACATAATATTATCAAAGGCTTGCATTTCTGCAAGCCTTTTCTTTTTGTATTTTTTCTGCTACATTAAGTCGTTTTCCAGTTAAAGTCAATTTTTTATTATTTTAATATAATTGTGTTTGTTTAAGCAGCGCTTGAATACAGTTTTTTATGGAAAACATTGACAATGATTTTTCTTTTGTTTTATCTACCAACCTTTTTGTAGTTTAATTGTAAAATATGAATAGATGGTTTAAGTTGATTTTATGCTTAAGTGTTAGATTAGTTTTGGTATTACTTTTTAATATGTTTATCTGCGTATTGTTACCACAATCCAAGTAATTTCCAATAGGGTAGACCAATAAAAAAATACACTATAATACTGAAAATACATAGTAGCGTTCCTGTTTTCCACCATGTAGCCTGGTCTACATATCCTACGCCGAATAATACTGGACCTGATGCAGCAGAGTAGTGGGTTATCATGCTACCAAATCCACACGATGCACCAAGCATCATCGCAAGAAGCATTGGTGGAACGTCTGCAAGCATACCAATGGTAAAAAGAACGGGTATAATGCTTGGAACAAAAGATCCTAAGGCGACAAAAATATACCGCAATACTACACTTATGGCAAGTAGCACAGTTAGGACAATAAGCATACTGTAGCCTTCAAAGCTTATGTTATGAGCAATGGTATCGCTAAGCCAAGAAAAAATTTTATATTTGCCAAGTCCACTAGCTAAACCTATAATGCCGCCATACCATATGTACGTACTCCACGCGCTTTTAGCACCGGCTATACTATCCCATGAGACAACACCTGTAACAATACAAGATGTTATAAAGGCTATTGCTATAGCTGTAGCATCAATTTTTGTAATATTGCCTGTAGCCCAGCCGATTAAGGCTAATATAAAAAGAACTGCCAATATTTTTTCGTTTTCATTGGACCTAGCTCGGCTAATCCTTTTTCAGATAGCTCAATATTGTTAATTTGTTTGATTTCAGGCGGATAAATTTTGTAAACAAGATAAGGTAAAGCGAGAAGAATTATAAATCCTGGCAAAAATGCTGCTTGTGCCCACTGAAACCAGGTTATTTCAACATGTAGTATTTCTTTTGCAAAAGTAACAAGTAAAGGATTAGTTGCTAGTGAAGTTATAAACATTACAGCTGTTGTTACACTCACAAAATATAGTAATAAGGTTAAATAAGAGCCAATACGTCTTGATGTTTCACCAGGTTCAGAGTCTAGTGTGACAGATAAACTGCGAAAAATTGGGTATACAAGACCGCCAGTTCTTGCCGTAATAGATGTAGTTGCAGGGCTGAGAACTAAATCTGTTGCTGCCCCTACATAACCTACTCCTAAAGTAGTACGACCAAATCTTTTTAAAAGAATATAAGCAATGCGCTTTCCAAGTCCTGTTTCAATAAACGCTTGGCTTAACATAAATGCCGAAAATACTAACCAAGTTGTTGTATTAGCATAACCACTCAATACAGTTGTTATATTTTTCATTAAAATACTGGATATACTGATAGCTAAAAGTAATACTACTGATTCGGAGAATGGTTTTATCATTATACCAGCAATGGTGGCTAAATAAAGCGCTAAGAATCTCCAAGCTTCTACAGTAAGACCTTTTGGCACTGGTATCAAAAGTATTACAACGCCTACTAATATGGTTAGACCTAATTTTAACCAACGAGAATCCATTTAGCACCTCCAAAATTTATATTTTTCTAATAGTAAATGCTTTGTCTATTTCAAATTTTGCTCCAGTCATACTTTTCAGCTGTTCCATAGTGACATCAGAAGTGTGATCTATTAGATACATTTTGTTATCTTTAAATTTAAATGTAGCATATTCTGTCACAACAGTATCAACGACACCAAAAGCTGTTACTGGATAGGTACACTTAGCAAGTATTTTGTGGCTACCGTCTCTATCACAATGTTGCATCGCTGCGATAACACGCTTGCAACCGCATACCAAGTCCATTGCTCCACCTACACCATAAAGCCCTCTTGACGGTACGCTCCAGTTTGCTATATCTGCGGTTTCACTTATTTGCAGGGCACCGATAACTGTTGCATCGACGTGCTTTCCTCTTATCATAGCAAACGAATCAGCGCTGTCAAAAAAACAGCCGCCTTGTATAACAGTTGTTACATTTCTGCTGGCGTCTATAAGATCGTGATCTTCTTCATGCGCCTCAGGTCTGCCGCCTACGCCTAGTATGCCATTTTCTGATTGTATATATATTTTTTTGTCATTAGTTATATATTTAGGTGTTAATGTAGGGATACCCACCCCGAGATTTACAACATAACCATCATGTAATTCTTGAGCTACTCTTTCGGCAATACGATTTTTAATTGGGTCGTTGAGAGTGGACGCATCAGAAACTTTTTTACCTGTCATTTGGGTTTCTCCTTTCAACTTTGACAATTGCATTTACATATAAAAATGGGGTAATAATATCTGTAGGATCTAGCTCGCCGACTTCAACAATTTCTTCTACTTCGGCAATGGTAAATTTACCTGCTCTTGCCATCATTGGATTAAAATTACGTGCTGCTTTATTATAGATAAGATTACCCATAGTATCAGCCTTATATGCGTGTACAATTGCATAATCTGCTTTGAGAGCTTCAACAAATACATATTTTTCTCCGTCTATTATTCTTGTCTCAGCGTCTTTGAAAAGATCTGTACCAACACCAACCGGACAAAAAAAACCTCCTATTCCAGCACCACCTGCTCTTACACATTCAGCAAGATTGCCTTGTGGTATAAGTTCAAGTTCTAGGCGACCTTCGAAGTAATCTTTTACAGCTTCAGCATTGTAAGAAAAATAAGAACCTATAGTTTTTTTAATTTGCTTGTTGTGGACAAGTCTTCCGAGTCCTTTATTTGGCGTACCAAGATCTGTCGCTATAATTGTAAGATCTTTTATTTTATCAGGATTTTCTGCAATTTTATCAATTATAGTATGAGGAACACCGATATTACCAAAGCCTCCTATCATTACTCTTGAACCTGATTTTATATGAGAAACAGCCTCATCTAAACTAATTATTTTATTCAAAGTTATACCTCCTTTAAATGTTCTAAGTTTCAGCAAGTTCTCCTGATTTACAACTTATCATGCAACGTCCGCACATTGCTGCTGTACGTTCACGTCTATTCCATTTATCATCGTTTTTAACCATTTTAAGCCAATCATATACAGTTTCTACTTTGCCTTCTACGTCTGCTTGCAATCGTCCTGAAGATCCTTTGGCAAGTCCTGTTTGGGCTGTACGACAAACAGGTTTAATTAATTTTTTGTAAGTAATTAATTTATCTCCTATTTGTAAAGATACTTCTTGCATATCAATTGCGTTTACCGGACATATTTTTATACAATGACCACATTGTGAACAAAGAGGCTTGCCATTATAAAGCATAGGTGAGTATTCAAGCTCAAGACTTGTTATAAGCGTGCCCCAACGCACCCTTGGACCATTGTCAGGAGTCAATGCTACACCGTTGTAGCCAAATTCCGCCAGTCCTGCAGCGACCGCTGCGTGTCTGTTGGAAAACATACCAAACATTCCTTCTTCTTCTCTGCCAACACTTGCAGGAACCATAAATGTTTTTGCATCAATATCCTCAAGGTATTTATTCATATCCCAAATGGCATTTTCTATAACGTCACTAACCTTATCATAGCCAAACATCATATATGTAAAAATTCCGTGGCGTTTACCATCATAAGAGTTATTATTGGCCTGTACAGTGCCTTTAGGAATTTGTCTGCCTACTACTATTACAGATTTGGCATTAGGCAAAAGGTCTTGTGGTTTAAAGTCATCTGGAGCGTAATTCCATCTGCTGACTGGCGCTGTTCCAAAATAGTACATGCCGTTTGTAAAGGCAATATCTTTAAGTTTTTCTGTTATACTCATGCTTTACACCTCACTTTGAACCGATTGGGCATTCTATCATACATCTTTGACAATAGTTGCCGTGATTAAATTCCATTCTTTGCCATGGATCATCTTTTTTAGTAAAGGCATACCAATCGTCCATTGTTTCCATTTTCTCTGGGATATCGGCTTGTAGCCTTCCAGGGGTACCTTTTACAAGACCATTTGTTGCGCATCTGCACAGTGGCTTGTTGCGTTTTGAGTAGGTGGTTTTATAATCACCAATCTGCACATTGATTTTTTCATCACTGCTTAATGCACCTACAGGACAGACTTTTACGCATATCTGACATTTTGTTGGGTCACAAAGTTGTTCGGCATAGAGAGGATCTGCCTCAAGTTCAAGTTGTGTTACAATTGATATCCAGCGTACTCTTGGCCCATCTTTTGGAGTAACTACAAGTCCACTCCAACCCATTTGACCAAGACCGGCACATACGGCTGCATAACGGTTAGACATAGCTGCCATTTGAAGTTCTTCGTCCATTGGTTCACTAGAAGGTATTGGATACGCTATTTTTTCATATTTTTTTTCAATGTAATCGACAAGACGCAAAGCAGCGGTATCTAAATCTTCATTTATTTTTCTGTAACCAAAACGTGAATACGAAAAAAAGTGATATCTTGGCGCTTCACCATTAAAAACTCGTTTGTGTACAGCTACAACAGCTTTTGGCAATTTAATCCCCATTACTACTACTGATTTGGCGTTAGGTAAAAGTTCATCTGGTCTGTGTCCTTTTGGCAAATTAGCTAACCTATCGACCGAAGATATCCCGACATAATCAATTCCCATCCAATAACAAAATCTTTTTAATTCTTCTTTAATGCTCATATTATTACCCCCCTATATTTTGTTTCCTAATATTTTTATGCAATAATTGTGCCAATGGGTAAAGCGCAGGAATAGTGGCACTTTTCTTGTTTAACAAATTAATTGTGTCTATTTGCAAAGCAATTTTTGATAATCTAGTTGATTAATTTATGTAGCAATAATAGACACTTAAATAAAAAGCACTACAAATTAACTTTGCAGTGCTTTTTATTTAAAAACTATTCTTTTTTTCGCTCTAGCCACTTGTATATGGTCATCCTATTTATTCCAAGCATTTTTGCAGTCTGAAGCTTATTATAGTCAGTCATTTTATATATTTTTGAATAAATTTCATCTGTCATTTTATCTAGAGTATCAATATTAATTTTCATAATATTATCATCTAACTTAGATTGAGAAGGATTTTGTTTGTTTTCATTTGGATATGACATAATTTGTTTTATTGATGAATAATCAATAGTTTCTGATAAGATACAATATCTAGCAACCATACACTCTAGTTCGCGTACATTTCCAGGCCAATCATATTGTTGCAAACCTTCTAGAAAAGCAGAATAATCAACTGTTTCGTATACTTTATGCTCTTGTTTAAATTTATTGATAAAATGTTTAGCCAAAATGACAATATCATCTTTATGTACGCGAAGAGGTGAGGTATTAAGATTTAGTACATTTAGTCTATAATAAAGATCACTGCGAAACTTTTTTTTGTTTACCAAATCTAATAAATCACAATTAGTAGCGGCAATAATCCTTGTATCAACAGGTATTACTCTATCACCGCCAATGCGCATAACTTCTTTTGATTGGATAACTCTTAGCAATTTCCCTTGCAATGGTAGCTTAAGTTCGCCAATTTCATCAAGAAAAATAGTTCCTCTGTGTGCAAGTTCAAAATAGCCCGGCTTACCACCTTTTCTTGCACCAGTAAATGCTCCTTCTTCATAACCGAAAAGTTCGCTCTCTAGAAGATTTTCTGGCAGTGCAGCACAGTTTATTGCTACAAAAGGATGATTGCTCCTCAAGCTGGCTCTATGTATGCCGTGAGCAAATAATTCTTTACCAGTACCTGTTTCGCCAGTTATAAGCACGGTAAAGTCTGTTTTTGCATATTGTTTTGCCTGTTTGATACTTTCTTTTATTTGTTTACTCTCGCCAACTATATCCTCTAGGCTATGTTTGGCAGCAAATCCTTTATCGTGTAAAAATTTTCTTATTTTCTCTTCAACTTTTTGTATCTGGGCAGTTTCAGTAAAAGTTACTACACTGCCAGAGTCTCTATTTGCAACTTTAACAGGGACTCGATTGTAGATAATTTTATTATCATTTGATATTTTTGCAATTTCATCTAAAAATAGCCCCTCTTTTTTATTGAGCCACCCTGGCAAGATATGACAAACAGGTTTTCCTATAAATTCACTATAGTTTTTACCAAGTATTTCTATAGCTCTTGGATTAATGTAGTCTATCTTATTGTCTTTATTTACAAATAAAATACCTTCTCTAGCAAATGAAAGCATGTTTTTTATTTTTTCTGCATAAGTTAGATCATTTTGGCGTATTGTAATTATTTCCTGAGCTTTTTGAATAGCTTGTGCTAAAGTTTCTTGTCCTATTTGCTTCATATATCCTTTCATACCAAGTTCTTTAGCGTATTTGATTGTCATGTTTGCGCCTAAAACTACTTCAATACCTTCGTCTTTACATTTTATAAGACATTTTTTCAAATCAAAGGGATCATCCCAGTACCAAAATTGTTTTATTTTTATATCGGTAATTTTTTCTATGTATTGTATATCATATGTAACGCTTGCATAGTTACAAAGGCCCATCTCTTTGAGGGATGAACCTATTTCTTTTTTAATACTTAATATACTATTTACGACGTCTACGTGTGTTACCTCACAATTAACTACAGGAACGTTTACAGCTTTTTTTATTGCTGCCTCAAGACCAGCTCTACTGATTATAACATCTACACCTTGCGCTTCGCACTCTTTGGCAATTTTTATCGATTGTGGAATGTCTGCACTATAAAAAGTTATATCATGTTCTTTAAGCTTGTTTTTTAGCTCTTGGTTTATATAACCAGGAAATATCATCGCTGCTTTACCCATAGAACACACCGTCCTTAGTAAATATTGATAATTTTATCTTTTTTAATAATACTATAAATATTATATAAAATTTTACCTAAATATTATTTATATAAGAAATATTATTTTTATTTATTTAGTATCCAAGCAAAACTACCCTTTAATAGATCTAGGTAAAATCATCTGATGAACAGGAGTAATAGATTTAG
>CAZKFG010000056.1:0-14786 GCA_964551985.1 uncultured Acidaminococcales bacterium | reverse complement strand
CATTTATCGTATACATTTTTATAATAACATGCAGCATATTACATGTCTATGTTTGTTAATAGTTTTTTGTTGGAGATTTTTTTGACAGTAAAAAACGAAATATTGTAAACATGCGTTACAATATTTTTGCAAAGTGAGCTTTATAATTTATTTTTGCATAATTTCAAATAAAAAAGTATTAATATTCTTGTAATTTGCTCTTACTAATGCTATATTTAAATTGTATATAAGTGTTTTGGTTAAAAAATTAATAATGCTATTAGATTTATAAAAATAACTTTAATTGAACTTGGGCTTGTTGTTGATTGTAGTATGCTTTGCTAATTGTTTTTGCATGTATTTTAAAATTAATTTGTAGTTGAGGCGGATGAAGTTATGAAGTTTGCGAAGGATAAATCTAAAGTTTTAATAATTATTGTTGCTTTGAGTGTAGTGACAATTTTTTTTCTCATGGGTGAATATTTAGTTGCTACTGGATTGTCTCTAGTAGCTTTGGCTGTGTTATTGGTTTTGGAAAAAAAGGCAGCGCTTAGTTATTTTAATAAAATACAGTCGTGTTTGGCTTTTGATAAAAAAGATAAGCTTACAGGGCTGTGGAATGCTCAAATGCTTAAAGTGCAGCTAGAGAGTATATTGCAAGATTATCGCAATAATAGTTTTAGACAGGCACTGATGATAATTGATATTGATAATTTTGATGTGCTAAAAGATAGATTAGGTAAAGCTTTTGGCGATGCGGTTTTCTTACAGCTTTCGGAAAAGTTGCTCGGTCAGTTTAGGAGTTATGATGTTGTAGGAAGGCTTGGCGAGGGTGAGTTTTTTGTTATTATGAAAAACATCACTAAAAATGAGATAGCTTCTATTAAAGCACATAATATATGCGATATTTTTCGCAATTCTTATTTGCACGATCAAGAGAAGATAGTTATTTCAGCTAGTATGGGGATAGCTGTTTCGCCAGAGCACGGAACGAATGCTGATGAACTTATTAAAAATGCTCGCACGGCCCTTTTGGCAACACATGATACTGGTAAGGACGGGTATACTTTATCTAGTATTAATGAGTATAGGCAGTGGGATTCTCTTTTTGAGAGTGGATATGTTGATATTAAGCCATCTCTTGTGAAAAGTTTTTCGGATAGTCCGGCTGAGTATATTTTTAGTGTGTTATTTAATGCGCCTAATTCTGAAAAGCCACTGCAGGCGGTGTTGCAGCTTATAGCCGAGCAGTTTTCTTTTAGTCGTGGGTATGTTTTCGAAGTTAATAGAGATAATGATACTTGTTCTAATACTTTTGAGTGGTGTGCACCTGGTATTTCGTCGCAGATTGATAGTTTGCAAAATGTTAGTTTGAAAGATGAAGCAATAATAGATATCTTGAATGCTTTTAAAAAGGATGATAGATATATTGTGCCAGATGTAGATAAGATAGAAAATGAGCTTGAAAAAGAGTTGTTTTTAAAGCAAAATGTGAAGTCGCTTATAATAGTTGCAACGTTTAAAAGTGAGTATATAAGTCATTTTATTGGTTTTGATGATTGTATAAATAAGCGTGATTTTGCCTCTGAAGAAGTTGAGCAGATTATTACTTCTTTAAATATTGTTGGTGTTTTTTTGGCACGGCTGAGGTCTTATCAGAAAACGCAATTGATTCATCAGAAAACTAAAAAAAGTAATGAGATGTTGCGTTCTGTTTTTAATAATATGAGTCATATGACTTATATTATGAATTTAAATACTTATGAAATTATTTTTGAAAACAGTGCAAATTCGGATTTTACTGGTAAATCTAATATCGGTTGTAAGTGTTATGAGGCTTTACGTGGTGAAAGCAAACCTTGTGAAGTCTGCCCTGTTAGGGATTTAACTGGTAGTGGTTCTAAAAGTGTAGAGTTTTTTAATAAAAAGTTTAATATTTATATTAAGGCAGTAGGTAATTTGATTGAATGGAACGGCGATGCTCCTGCTGCGCTTATTAATGTTTTTGATATAAGTGAATATAAGCAGTTGATTAATGCTATACCTTTAGGTATTGGTGTTTGGACTCGTGGTTTTAAAAGAATGATTATGAGTAATAAAGCATCTGCTGATTTGTTTGATTTGTGTAATGAAAATGAATATTTAGATAAGTTCTTTCAGCTTTCGCCAGCGTATCAGCCAAATGGTGAAAAATCTAAAAAAGCGGCTTATAAAATGATTTCATATGCTTTTGAACATGGGTATGCTCGTTTTGATTGGTTGCATAGGAAATTAAATGGTGAGAAAATTCCTTGTGAGATTACTCTTGTGAGGACTATTTTGTCTAGTGGTGAAGTTGTTATCGGCTTTACTCGCGATAAAAGAGAGCAGCTGGTGCACGAACAGCAGTTAGCTAAAAAAGCGTCAGAGCTGCAAAGTGTTTTGGATGCTTCTCCTTTGGCGATTAATGTTTGGGATAAGAATATGAAGTTTGTTTGGTGTAATCAAGCTGCGATGAGATTAGCTGGTGTGGAATCTAGAAAAGATGTCGCGGCATTGTATATATTACAAAATAAGCTAGACGATGGGGCTATGTTTGAACGATTAAAAGAGCTTTCTGAAAAAACTATACAAACTGGACGAACGATATCAAGATGGGAACAAATAAATACTAAAAATGAGCATTTGCCACTTGAAATTACTATGATTTGTATAAAATGGGATGGTCATGATTGCTTTTTAACCTACGCACGGGATATGCGTGAACAGATTAAAAATGAGCAACATCTTGTGGATATGAATAGCCGCATTAAATCGGTTATTGATTTGGCACCTATTTCTGTAATAGTTTGGGATGAGAATTTAAATATTATAATGACAAACCAAGTTGCACTACAGCTTCGTGGGGCGACTAATGTTCAGTATTTTAAAGAGCGGTTTTTTAGCGAGCTTATGCCAGAGTATCAACCTGATGGCAGAAAAACTATAGAGACTGTAAACGAACTGTTTGCAGCCGCTAAAGAGCAGGGTAGGGTTGTTTCGCAATTGGTGGAGTTTGATGCTGATAAAAAGTTGTTGCCACTAGAAATTACTATTGTTATGGCACCGTCTTTGGGTAAAAATGATAATCATTTTTATTTGACTTATGCACGGGATTTGCGTGAACAGTTGAAAAATGAAAATCTTATAAGAGTTGCTAATGAAAGTATGAGTACTATTATTGATTCGGCTCCTTTTGTAATTACTCTATGGCGTAAAAAAAGTATTTTCGGCAATTTTTGGCATGAAAAATACGAAAACTTTATGTGTAATAAGGCAACTGTTGCGCTTTATGGTTTGCACGATGAGCAAGAATATCTACAGCACAGTACTGTAGATCTTTTCCCTGAATATCAAAGTGATGGAAGATTGTCAACAGAGATTGCGCTTGAAGTTCTTGATACTGCTTGGAAATCCGGATTTTGTACTTTGCGTTTTGTTAGACAGGATTTTGAAAAGCACCTTTATCCACTTGAAATGACACTTGTACGAATACCTTATGGCGACGATACTGTAATTGTTGAATTTTCTAGAGATTTGCGGGCACAATTGCAAGCGGAGACGGAAAAATATGCTAATGAGATGAAAGGTAAGTTTTTGGCGAATATGTCTCATGAAATTCGCACGCCTATTAATGCTATTATGGGTATGACTGAACTTGCGCTTCGCCATTCTGTAGCGCCTGAGATTGAAAATTGGCTGCTTAGCATTAGAAAATCTAGCGAGTCGCTATCTGTTATTATCAATGATATTTTAGATTTTTCTAAGATAGAGTCAGGAAAATTGGATATAATCTGTAATAATTATTCTATAATTTCTTTGGCACTTGATTTATCTTCTTTGGCAGAGGTTAGAATACATTCTAAAAGTGTTGTATATGAGCTTTATATAGACCCTAATATGCCTGTGAACTTGTATGGTGATGAGGTTCGGATAAAGCAAATTATTGCTAATTTGATTACTAATGCTGCTAAATTTACTCATAGTGGAAAAATTAAAATGACGGTAACAGGTGACTGGGATAAAAAAAGTGGTCAAATGAAATTGACTTTTGTTGTTGAAGATACTGGTATTGGCATACGTCAAGAAGATATGGAACGTTTGTTTGATTCGTTTTTGCAGCTTGATCAAAAGCAAAACCACAAAATAGAAGGTACTGGACTTGGACTTGCTATTGTAAAGAGGCTTTGTGAGCTTATGGACGGTCAGATTCGCGTTGAAAGTACTTATGGTGTTGGCAGTCGTTTTATTGTAGATATTCCACAAAAGGTCATTGATGATAAACTTGTTGGTAATTATGAGTATCAAAAGAATACTTTGATTAATGATTTGTTTGAAATTCCTTTTGCTGCGCCAAGAGCAAAGGTGTTGGTGGTGGATGATAATGGTGTCAATTTGGAGGTAGCACAAGGTCTTTTAAAGCAGTTTGGAATTGAGTCTGTGACAGCAAATTCTGCTAAAGTGGCATTTGAATTGATAGAAAATCAAGAGTTTGATTTGATTTTTATGGATCATATGATGCCAGAGATGGATGGGGTGCAGGCAACTAAAATTTTACGCGAGTCAGGTAATACTTCTTTAATTGTAGCTTTAACTGCTAATGCAATTGTAGGTGCTAAAGACATTTATCTTAACGCTGGGTTTGATGATTATATGACAAAACCTATTGATATTAAGGCTTTAAGTGATATGCTCCTTAGCAAACTTCCACCGCAGTATATAAAAGATGTTACGGGTGATAATAAAATAGAGTATAAAAATGAGCTGCCTGTTGGTGTGCTCAAAGCAATTTTTAATGAAAGTAAAACTAAATTACCACTTTTGAAAAATCTTTTTGAAACGGGAGATATAGGGCGTTATGCTATTGAGGTTCATGCCTTAAAATCTGTTGCGGCATTAGCAAGGGAGTTTGCTCTTTCGGATTTAGCTAAAAAGCATGAATTTAGTGCTAAAGCACAAGATGTTGAAACTATAAATCAAAGTTTTACAGAACTTTTAGCAATGTATGAGCAGTTTGTACAAAAAGTAGGTGCTCAACTTGAAGAGAGGATGCCCAAAGCCCAGGATATAGAGAAAGTTGTGCGTTCATCTGAACAGATACAAAAGTATTTTGATAATATAAGTTACGCAGTTGCGGAATTTGATTTAGATGAAGTTATGCAAAATGTAAATATTCTCAGACAAACAGTTTTGTCAGACGAGCAAAATGAGCTTGTCGAACAGATTTCTGAAGCTAGTGAGAGTTTTGACTATGATGGCGTAGCTGCACTTTTAAATCAAAAAAACAATTAATTTTAAGATAGTTGTGAGGTGTACATGAAAAGGATTTTGATAGTAGATGACTCTATTGTCAATTTAAAGCAAGCAAAATCGACATTAGAATCTGAATTTAAGGTTGTTTGCTTTACATCTGGTGTTAAGTTGATTGAATATTTAAAAGAAAACACCGCCGATTTAATTTTATTAGATATTGAAATGCCTAAAATGAATGGTTTTGAAGTTGTGGAACAATTAAAAAATATTGGTAAATTTTCCGAGATACCAATAATTTTTCTTACGGCTTTATCGGATAATCAAATGGAATCAAAAGCTTTGTCTGCTGGAGTGGTGGATTTTATAGCTAAACCATTTTTCGCAGATACTATGCTCTCTAGAATAAAACTGCAATTAGAAGTTGATGAATATAGAAAGGATTTAGAGGGTACTTTAAATCAAAAGACAAAATTCATCGAAAATCTATTAGATGCAATTACTATAAGTATTTCAGAACTTGTAGGTTGTAGAGATGGCTTTACAGGTCATCATATAAAAAGGACTAAAGAGTATTGCAAGATTCTTGCTCAAAAGATGCTTGATTTGGGTTTTTACGCTGAAGAATTGACAAAAGGATTTATTGAAGATTTATATCGTTCGGCGGCACTGCACGATATTGGCAAAGTTGGTATTGCAGATGATGTACTTGGTAAACCTGGTAAATATACCGAAGAAGAGTTTTTGGTTATGCAGCAGCACACAAAACTTGGTGCAGAGATTATAAAAAGAGCGACCGAGCAGGTAGGTGCAGTAGATTTTTTGAAAATAGCACATGATATGGCTTTGTACCACCACGAAAAATGGTCTGGTAATGGTTATCTTGAAAAAAGGAAAGGAGATGAAATACCCCTTTGCGCAAGGATTTTATCGGTTGTTGATGTTTATGATGCGCTGACGTCTAAGCGTCCTTACAAAGAGCCTTTTTCACACAAAAAAACAGTCGAAATAATAGTTGAAGAAAGTGGTCTTATGTTTGATCCGAAAATCGTAGAAGCCTTTTTGCAATGCAAAGAACAGTTTGATGAACAGCGAAAAAAACTAATTGATGTAAAAGAGTAGGAGTGTGGATTATGAACTTAGACAGTAAAAAGAAAACTATTTTGTTAATAGATGATGCGATTACACATCTGCAACAAATTAAAGACATTTTAGGAACTAGAGTAAATATTGTGCCGACACCGTCTGCGGCAGTGGCATTTAGAGCTATTGACAATGTGGAAATTGATTTGTTTTTAGTAGATATTCATATGCCGGAAGTAAATGGAGTGGATTTTGTTAAAAAATTGCGCCAACATCCAAAACATAAAAGTACACCAGTCATTTTTGTTACCTCAGAAAAGGAAATTGATTTTGCTATGGATGTTATTACATCGGATATTGTAGGTTATATCAAAAAACCTTTTAATGAAAGCTTTTTAAGACAAAAAGTTTTTGAGGTTTTGGAAATGTGATTATACAATCATTCGACTAGTTGTGTTTAGATATAGTAAACTTTAAACTTTTTAAAAATAAATTCATTGTATGCGATAGTTTATCTATGATATAATGAAAATGTAATTGATTGACCAGTAAAAGCTGCCAATCGTATTTTAGAACGAGAAGATGAAAGGGGAGGGATGTGTTTTGAAAAAAAGCATTAAGATTCTTGCTATTTTGGTTGTAATTGTTATGGCAATAGGTTTAGTTGGTTGCGGTGGAGACAAAAAAGCTGCTACAGAAAATAAGGTTGATCGTAGCAAACAAATTGTAACAGTTCTTACGGGTCCGACTAGTGGTATATATTTTCCGATAGGAGGAGCGTTTTCTAAAGTAGCAGGAGATCTTGGTTATAAAACTTCAGCGACTGCAACTGGTGCGACAGGTCAAAACATCAACGCTATTTTGACAGGACAAGGCGAGATGGCTATTGCTATGGCAGACTCAGTCATTCAAGCGGTTGAAGCTAATGGTGCTTATCAAGGTAAACAACCAGCTAAAGATTTGCGTGCGATTATGGGCTTGTGGCCTAATGTTGTGCAAATTGTTACTACTGAAGATTCTGGTATCAAAAAATTCTCTGACTTAAAAGGTAAACGCGTTGGCGTTGGTGCTCCAAATTCAGGTGTTGAGCTAAATGCCAGAATGATTTTTGAAGCACATGGTATGAGTTATAAAGATGCTAAAGTTGACTACTTGTCTTATGGTGAAGCTATTGATCAAATGAAAAATGGTCAATGCGATGTAGCTTTTGTTACTTCAGGGCTAGGTAATGCCACAATCAAAGAACTTGGAACAACCAAGAAAATAGTCTTTATACCTGTTGAGGGTGAAGCTATGAAAAACTTGGCAAATAAATATCCATACTATATTCCATTTAACATTCCTAAAGCATCTTATGATACAGCAGTTGATACACCTACAGCAGCCGTTATGAATATTATGATTGTACCAGCAAAATTGCCTGATGCTGTTGTTTATGATTTACTCACAGGTATTTATTCACCTAAAGGTTTAGAAACAATCGGTGCTTCCCACGCTACCGCTAAACGTGAAATAACTTTGCAAAATGGTTTAAGGGGTATAAAAGGTACATCAGTACAATTACATCCTGGCGCTAAAAAGTTTTTTGACGAAAAAGGAATAAAGTAGTTTAAGCAAAATGAAAAAAAATAAACTTGTTGGCATAATTGCATCTTTGTTGATTATAGTTGGGGCGTATGTATATTATCAGCAAGCGCAGACTGTTTTGCGGATTTATGATTATAAGACAGGTGAAATTTATGTACAAGTTCCAGCCAAAGCAGGAGATAAGCTCTACTTTGGCTGGTTTCATTCGTGGGATAAAATACCTTGGGATGAATATTACCACATCGAAAAAGACAATACCTTGGTTTTAGACACTATTGCTATAATTGCTTTTGCGGCTGGTATCCCTGAAAGTAAAGGCAAAAGTGTACGCATTGAAAATGGCGTTATTTATATGCAAGAGATTGGACAGGTATTTGAAAGATTTACATGGCTCAACTCTCATTTTGCGGTAAAAGATATTAAACTCAATGGACAGCTTATCGCATCAGGCAGCACACTGCCCGATTTGACTAGATTGAATCTTGTTATTGAAAGGAAGGGCTTTTGGCAATGGAAAAAGATCCTACGTTAATTCAAGAAGAAAAAGAACTGCAAACAAAATCTGATGACATTATTAGAAAACTTGATAAAGAATCAGCTACAAGGACTTTTTCCGGTCAGAATATGAAAAAATTCTTTTATATTTTGGCAGTTGTTGTTTCCTTGTATCATCTATACACAGCAACCTTTGGTCCGCCAGTTACTTTAAAAAATCGCTCATTACATGTCGGGATGATGATGTCAATGGCGTTTATGATGTATCCATTTTACAAAAAATCAGATTTTAAACAAGTGTCTTGGACAGATTGGCTTTTGGTAGCTATATCTTGTATAATTCCTTTGTATGTTTGGACAGATTATCTTGGCGTTGTTGATAGAACGGGCATGCCAGATAGCATGGATGTAACTATTGCGACAATCTTAGTTCTTTCTCTTTTGGAAATATCAAGGCGTGTTACAGGTAATGCACTACCTATTTTAAGTATTATATTTATTTTATATGGACTCTTTGGCAGGGAGATGCCGGGGATATTTTTTCATCGCGGCTACGATTGGGAGGTTTTGTCAAATCACTTATTTGCTAATACAGAAGGTATTTACGGCACTTCTGTTGCAGTGTCGTCTAGCTACATTTTTTTGTTTATACTTTTTGGTTCGGTTATGAGTAAATCGGGCATGGGGCAATTTTTTAATGATATTGCTTTAGCACTTGCCGGTAGTTCTAAAGGTGGACCTGCAAAGGTCGCTGTTATTGCATCAGGCTTTTTGGGCTCGATTAACGGTTCTGCTGTTGCTAATGTAGTAACAACAGGCGCTTTTACAATACCTTTGATGAAAAAAACCGGCTACACTAAGGAGTTTGCCGGAGCTGTTGAAGCTACAGCTTCTGTCGGTGGTCAGTTGTTACCGCCGATTATGGGTGCGGCAGCTTTCATTATGGCAGAGATGCTTGGTGTTAAATATTCGGAAATTATTGTCTGGGCAGCTATACCAGCACTTTTATATTATCTTGGTATAATAATTCAAGTGCATTTAAGAGCATCAAAAGATGGACTTGTTGGCTTGCCAAAAGAACAGTTACCAAGTACGAAAAAAGTGCTTCAAGAAAGAGGACATTTGCTTTTACCAATTGCATTTTTGATGTATATGCTCTTTTTCTCTGGCACAACGGTAATTTTTTCGGCAGTGCTTACAATACTGGTAACTGTTATAGTATCGCAATTTAAAGCTACAACTCGTATGAGTTTAAAAGATTTAGTTGATGCATTGGCAGACGGTGCTAAATCAACCGTTTCTGTATCAATTGCTTGTGCTTGTGTTGGGATTATAATAGGTGTGTCTTCTGTAACAGGCTTTGGTTTGACTATGGCAAACACTATTATTGCCCTAGGGGATACGAGTATACTGTTCACACTTGTATTTACAATGATTACTTGCATGATTTTAGGTATGGGTTTGCCTTCAATTCCAGCCTACATAATAACTGCGACAATTGCGGCTCCTGCTTTGTCAAAACTTGGTATTCCGGTCGCAGCGGCGCATATGTTCTCGTTTTATTATGCTATGTTTGCTAACCTCACTCCACCTGTTGCCTTGGCATCTTTTGCCGCAGCAGGACTATCTGGTGGTGATCCGATGAAAACCGGCTACCAATCGGTAAAACTTGCTATTGCAGGATTTATAGTTCCGTTTATGTTTGTTTACGCACCAGAGCTTATGCTAATTAATACAACATTTTTGACGGGTTTGTGGACAGTTTTGTCAGCTTGCTTGGGTGTGTTTTTAATAGCTGTTGCGACAGAAGGCTATGTGTATGCACCTGTTAGCAAATATCTTAGGATTATAGTCGGCGCAGGAGCACTAATGCTTATGAAACCAGGCTTAGAATCAGACATAATAGGGCTTGTTGTTTTGGGGATATTGCTTTTCTTGCAAAAAAAGAAAGTATCTAGTAAAATTGCTTAAAAAAATATCATGGTGTTTATGGAAGATTAAAATTTGTAGAGGAAGGGTCATAATGAGAAAAAAATTTTTGTTTTTGCTTTCAGCTTTGTTTATTGCCAATATGTCTTTAGTTCAACCTTCATTTGCTAACGAGAAAACTTTTTCATTAGATTTAGGCGATTTTAAATTTTATCTTCTGTCTGACGGCAATAGGCAAGGTAGGACGGATATTATTGTAAATGCCACAAATGCTGACAAGGATAAATATATAAAAGACGGCTACTTTTCAGCAGTTAATGCTTTTTTACTAGTAACTGAAAAACATAAAATACTTATTGACACAGGTTATGGTACCGAAGTTTTTAATAATTTAAAAGAAATTGGCATAAATCCAGAACAAATAGATACAGTATTAATTACACATTTACATGGCGATCATGTCTCAGGTCTTTTAATAGGCGATAAAGCCGCTTTCCCCAATGCTGATGTATATGTATCTAAAAAAGAATTTGATTATTGGATGGATAAACCTATTTCCGATAAGCTCAAGCCTTATACCCAAAGATTAAAAACCTTCGAGCCTTCTTCACTTGAGCAAGGTGGTTTGAAAATATTGCCTAGCATTTTTGCTGTTGCAGCTTATGGACATACACCAGGACACACAATGTTTCTTATAAAAAGTAAAAAAGAAAAACTACTTGTGTGGGGCGACCTTACTCACGTTACACCACTACAAATACCTATGCCAGAAATATTTGTTACATATGATATAAATTCTAAAGAAGCTGTTGCTACTCGTCAGAAGGTATTTGACTATGTTGTGCAAAATGACATTTTGATCGCAGGTCAGCATATAAAGATACCTGCTATTGGTAAAATGAGTAAAGATAATGCTACTGGTCGTTATATTATGTCAATGGAAAATTCCA
This sequence comes from uncultured Acidaminococcales bacterium, assembly GCA_964551985.1. Classification (GTDB taxonomy): domain Bacteria; phylum Bacillota; class Negativicutes; order Acidaminococcales; family JAISLQ01; genus CAZKFG01. The sequence goes on along the minus strand of CAZKFG010000056.1, from coordinate 3,495 downwards.
AGAAGTAATAAAAAATAGTTGTTTGCTTTGAATTTAGGTTAAATAAGATATAATAGATTTTTACTATTGCCTGTTTTATAAAAAAGACAACCGTTTAAAGTGAAAAAATACTATTAAATTAATGATACTAAAGTAAAATGGAAAAGTGGCAGCTATTAGTTAAATGAAAACTTTTAGGGTTTATCATCTGCAATTTGCAGATGATAAACCCTAATTTTTATTTACTAAATAGCACGATTTATGTGAATTTACCTAGCTTTACTAAACTTTTGGTAACATGAGCATAGCAAAAATTTTAAATACGTTATTGTTGTGTTCTACACAAAGTTCGCCGCTATATTTATTTACTACTTCTTCAATATTCATCAAGCCAATACCACAATAGTTTTTGTTAATTTTGGTTGTTTTATATAAGTTATTGGTAATATTTACTACACCATCAAAAGAATTGCTAATATCAATAAGCAAATAATCTTTTTTAATACAAGAATTGATAGTAATAAATTTATCTTTGTTGTTATTACAAATGCGTTCGCAAGCTTCTACAGCATTTTCAATAAGATTGCCAAATAAAATACACAGATCCAAATCATCAATACTCAGTTGTGGCGGTAAAACAATACTATAATTAAGGTTTATACCTTTTTCCTTTATATTTGCAAAACCATAACTCAAAATACTATCGATAGCAAAATTGCCACTATAGGTTACGCCTTTTAAGTGCTCATTATTTTCATATATTTTGTTTATATATTCGCTGGCTTCTTTGGTTTTATTTGAACGCAAGAGCGATTGTATATAGTGCATGTGGTGTTTAATGTCATGACGTACCCTTTGGACTTCGCGCTGAGATGCTTCTAGCTTAGCATAGTGTTCGCGTTGCAAATTGATCATCTCGCTCATAATCGCTGAACGTTCATTGTTTATATCTAAAAGCACAGTTTTTTCTAACAGGTAAAATAAGGCGATTGTTGCAGAAAGCAACAATCCTGATATGAAAATATATGAATTGAGCAAATTATTATATACAGGATAAAGCATGCTTCTATAAACAAATATTGCCAATAACAGTGTAGAGAGTGGAAATATGTACGATATTGCAGAATATAGTAAAAACTGTTTACGCAATCTCAATTTGCGAATGCATATAGTGCCCCATAAAAACAGTACAAACATTGCACAAGCTATAGTTTGTGTTGTTGCATCCAATACAGTTTCATTTGATGCAAGTGAAAATTTTGTTTCACCAAAGTATATATATAAAGCTATAATAGCTGCTGTTTTGCAAGCGTAGTTCATAATAACGAACATCCATGCAACTGTGAATTTGTGTTGTATATGGTCTTTAAAAAATATCAAAGCAATAGTTATTGAAAAAGCAAAATAATATAAAGCGGTGGAAAATAGCGGACAAAGATAAATATAAGAGAGCATTTGAAAACTAAAATAACCAACAATGCTTATGTTATACCATTTTTGCTTTATAGAATTGCGCAACATATAAGAGTTAAAAAATCTATAGCCTATCCATGTTTCAGCTGCAGATAGCAACATATAGCGTAAAATTTCCATCCAATTTTCCATATCTAAATACTCGCTCGCATATAGTTTAAGAATTTTTCACGCACTTCTTTACTCTTGTGTTTGCTAAGTGGTAACTCTTCGCCGTTGTCCATAGTTACAGTATCTTTAAATATATTACGCACATATCTTAAGTTTACTATATAGCTTTTATGAATACGTATAAAATCGTGATTTTTAAATTCCTTTTCAATATCGCTAATTTTTGCTGTAAAAGAATAGTTTTGCTTGTCAGTATATATTTTTACTGTTCTGATATTAGATTCAAAATAATAAATGCAGTTAAAATTTATCTTTGACAACCCATTTTCACTATTAAAACTAAAATAGCTTACTGTTTCATCAGCAGAGCGTTTTATAATACCGACTACTTCTTTTAAAAAATTATCTTTATCAACCGGTTTTAAAATATAGCGGTGTGCATTTATTTGATAGCCGTCAACGGCAAATTCCATGGTTGCTGTAACAATCAAAATAGGGACCTCTTTGTCAAATTTTCTAATTGCTTGAGCTGTTAAAAAACCATTTATTGGCTCCATTAACATGTCTAAAACAATCAAGTTAAATCTAGCACCGTTTTGATAAGTGCAAATTAAGTCTGCACCATTAGTAAAAGGTAAACATTCGATTCGAAAACTTGGATTTCTGAGTTCAGATAGATACTTAATAAAAGTGCGTAAATCATCATGGTTATCGTCGCAAATTGCAATATGAAACATAACTACACCTCCGGCAACTATCTATTATTTGGATTATATCATCAAAAGTATCTTTTTTGCACGTATATTATAACATTAAAACCCCCGTTTTTTGAAAACAAATCGTTTTTGTTGATAGTTATACCAATTATCAATAAGTTATGTTTTAAAAAGCTTTTTTTGTATATATTAAATACAAGCAATATTGCAAGTGACTAAACAAATTATTTTACAATAAAAGAGGTGAAGACAAATGTCAACAGTAAAACCTGCCCAAAGTGGAGAAATGCAGAAAACTTTATCCAACTGGAATTTTTTTACAATAGGATTTGGAGCAATTATCGGTACCGGTTGGGTTTTGATGGTTGGAGACTGGATGATTATAGGCGGTGGACCATTGGCTGCTATTATTGCCTTTATAATTGGTGCATTATTTTTACTGCCAATAGGCGCGGTGTTTGGGGAACTTACAGCGGCAATACCAATTTCTGGTGGAATTGTTGAGTATGTAGACAGAACTTATGGAAGTACAGCTTCTTATGTTACAGGATGGTTTTTAGCACTTGGTAACGCCATTTTGTGTCCTTGGGAAGCGATAGCTATCTCAGCATTGGTTTCGGATATGTTTGGTGGTCTTTTCCCAATACTACGGTCTGTTAAATTATATTCTCTTATGGGTGCTGATATATATCTATGGCCTACTGTAATTGCAGTACTGTTTGCATTGTATGTTATTTGGCAAAATTTTCGTGGTGCTTCGGCAGCAGCTAAACTGCAGGCTTTTCTTGCAAAAGCACTACTATCTGGTATGGTGCTCGCGATGCTAATCTCATTTTTCAAGGGTGGTCCTAGTAATGCTCTACCGCTTTTTGATACTGTAAGTGGCGCAAACATCAGTACAAGTGCTACAAGTTTGTTTGCTGGAATAATTTCTGTACTAGTAATGACTCCGTTTTTTTACGCAGGTTTTGATACTATTCCTCAACAGGCTGAAGAAGCTGCCGAAGGTCTTGACTGGAAGAAATTTGGTATGGTTATCGCAATGGCGCTGCTGGCTTCTGGTGGATTTTATGTCATTTGTATATATTCTTTTGGTACAATTTTACCTTGGACAGAATTTATTAAAAAACCAATCCCTGCACTAGCTTGTTTGCAAGATATAAATATTTGGCTATATTTGACAATGCTTTGTATAGCTACTATCGGTCCAATGGGT
>CAZKFG010000055.1:0-15179 GCA_964551985.1 uncultured Acidaminococcales bacterium | reverse complement strand
CTCCGTGTTTGCTTAGTACTTTTGTGATTGCTGCTGTTAGTGTTGTTTTACCGTGATCTACGTGTCCTATTGTTCCTATATTTACGTGGGGTTTGTTGCGCTCGAATTTTTGTTTTGCCATTTTTTCTTTGCCTCCTGTTTACTTGCATTTATTTTTAAATATATTTGTTATTCGCTTTTTCCACGATTTTTAGCAATTATTGCTTCGCCAATGTTACGTGGTACATCTTCGTAATGGTCAAATTCCATTGTGTAGTTTCCGCGACCTTGGGTTTTGGATCTTAGGTCTGTTGCATATCCGAACATTTCAGCAAGCGGTACAAACGATTTAATCGCTTGTGCACCAGCTCTAGCTTCCATACCTTCAATGCGTCCACGTCTGGAGTTTAAATCCCCGATAACGTCACCCATATAATCTTCTGGAACAACTACTTCAACTTTCATGTATGGTTCTAAGATAACTGGATCTGCTTTTTGAGCACCTGCTTTAAAGCCCATCGAACCTGCTATTTTAAACGCCATTTCTGAAGAGTCTACATCGTGGTATGAACCATCATAAACAATTACTTTTATATCAACCATTGGGTATCCGGCAAGAACGCCTGTTTCCATAGCTTCTTTTACGCCGTTTTCGATAGGATTGATGTATTCTTTGGGAATTGCACCACCAACGATTTTATTTTCAAAGCTAAATCCTGCACCTGGTTCTTGTGGTATAATTTCCAGCCAACAATGTCCGTATTGTCCACGACCACCTGATTGACGAACAAATTTACCTTCTGATTTAACTTGTTTTCTAATTGTTTCGCGGTAAGCAACTTGTGGGTTACCAACATTACATCCTACTTTGAATTCTCTAAGTAGTCTATCTACAATTATTTCTAAGTGTAGTTCACCCATACCAGAGATGATAGTCTGTCCTGTTTCTGTATCTGTATGAACTTTAAATGTTGGATCTTCTTCAGACAGACGAGCTAGCGACAAACCCATTTTCTCTTGGTCAGCTTTTGTTTTTGGTTCTACCGCAACAGATATAACTGGTTCTGGGAACACCATTGATTCTAATACAATTTGGTTTTTCTCATCACAAAGAGTGTCGCCTGTTGTCGTATCTTTTAGACCAACCGCTGCAGCAATATCACCTGTATAAACCATTTCGATTTCTTCACGTTGGTTTGCATGCATTTGTAGTATACGTCCGATACGTTCACGTTTGCCTTTTGTGGAGTTGTAAACATATGACCCAGATGTTAATGTTCCAGAGTATACACGGAAGAATGATAATCTGCCAACATAAGGATCTGCCATAATTTTAAAAGCTAAGGATGCAAATGGTGCATTATCATCAGCAACGCGTTCGCTCTCTTCTTCAGTACCGGGGATAATACCTTTGATTGGTGGTATATCTGTTGGTGCTGGCATATAAGCAACAACTGCATCTAATAGTGGCTGAACACCTTTGTTTTTGTATGATGAACCGCAGATAACAGGGGTCATTTTGCAAGCAATTACAGCTTTTCTGATTCCTTGTCTGATTTCTTCTTCTGTAAGTTCTTCGCCTTCTAAATATTTCATCATCAGTTCGTCGTCACCTTCGGCAACTGCATCAAGTAAGATTTGTCTATACTTTTCTGCTTGATCTTTCATATTGTCAGGCATAGGTGTTTGTTCTGGTTCTTTTTTCAGGTCATCTGAGTAGATAACAGCTTTCATTGTTATCAAATCGACCATTCCAACGAAATCTGTTTCGCTTCCGATTGGGATTTGAATTGGCACTGCATTTGCGCCAAGTCTTGTTTTCATCATATCAACTACGTTATAAAAATCAGCGCCGTTGATATCCATTTTATTTACATACGCCATACGTGGTACTTTGTATTTATCAGCTTGACGCCAAACTGTTTCTGATTGTGGTTCAACGCCACCTTTTGCGCAAAATACTGCGACAGAGCCGTCTAGCACTTTCAAGGAACGTTCTACTTCTACTGTAAAATCAACGTGACCTGGTGTGTCGATGATGTTTATTCTATGTTCTTTCCATTGGCAAGTTGTTGCAGCTGACGTGATTGTTATACCACGTTCTTGTTCTTGTGCCATCCAGTCCATTGTGGCGCCGCCTTCATGAACTTCACCCATCTTGTGAACGCGACCTGTATAAAACAATATACGTTCAGTAGTTGTGGTTTTACCGGCATCAATATGAGCCATTATACCAATGTTTCTTGTTTTTTCTAATTTAAATTCTCTGGCCACTAATTTCACTCCTTACTTGGCCAAACTATAATTACCAGCGGTAATGTGCAAACGCTTTGTTAGCTTCTGCCATTTTGTGAGTATCTTCACGTTTTTTCACGGAAGCACCTGTGCTATTTGCAGCATCCATCAATTCACCGGCAACACGTTCGTGCATAGTTCTTTCGCCACGTAAGCGAGAGTAGTTGACTAACCAGCGTATTCCAAGGGTTAGTTTGCGATCTGCTCTAACCTCTACTGGTACTTGGTAGTTTGCACCGCCAACGCGGCGAGCTTTTACTTCTAAAATAGGCATCGCATTTTTCAGTGCTGTATCAAACACTTCTAATGGATCTTTGCCTGTTTTGGAACGGATTACTTCAAATGCGTCATATACAATGCTTTCGGCAACACCTTTTTTGCCATCGAGCATGATTTTATTTATAAATCTTGTAACAAGCTTAGAGTTATACACTGGATCAGGCAACACATCGCGCTTGTCTACTGGACCTTTTCTTGGCATGACCTTTCCTCCTTATTTGTCTCAAACTTTTTATTTTTTAGCAGCTTGAGCACGTTTTGCGCCGTATTTAGAACGACCTTGGTTGCGTTTTGCAACTCCAGCAGTATCAAGAGCTCCGCGGATGATGTGATAACGAACACCTGGTAAGTCTTTTACTCTACCGCCTCTGATTAGAACAACACTATGCTCTTGCAAGTTATGTCCAATACCAGGAATATAAGCTGTAACTTCAATACCATTAGTTAAACGAACACGAGCTACTTTACGAAGTGCTGAGTTTGGTTTTTTAGGTGTTGTTGTATACACTCTTGTACACACGCCACGTTTTTGTGGGCAATTTTTTAGTGCCGGTGCAGTAGATTTTTTCTCCACAACTGCTCTGCCTTTACGTACTAGTTGGTTTATTGTAGGCATTTTGGCACCTCCTTTCTTTCAAATAACAATTTAAAATTTATAAAAATTTCGGCACAAGCCAAAACCCTTATCAAGTTAGTCATTAAGCACTGCTACAGCCGCCGAACCAACGTTTATATTACAAAGTCTTCCTAATTCTTTCATTGTTTCGACCGTATCAATCTTAACGTCTTTTTCTTGGCAATTTTTTAAAAGCGGTTTTAATAATTTTGCATCCGCATCTTGGGCTACAATAACATATTTTGTTAAGCCTTTTTCTAAAGCTTTGTTAACCTGCTTTATACCAATAACTTTTTTTGCGTTTTTTAAATCAGCTAAAGTCATATCTTATCCCTTCCACCAATACAAAAAATGCCATGCTCAAGTATTGTAACACTGTTAACCTCATATGTCAATTATTTTTAACAAAAAATACCAAAAAAAATCTTGAATTCATCAAACATTTTATGCACACTCTCCCTAGTGTGTCATTTGTGTAAATTTTACTTTTTATTGTTTTTTATTTTCACATTTTTTGTAAACTTTTTACAAAAATTTTAACCTGAAGATTTTTTATCATCTCCAGGTTAAAACATTTTTTAAATTTGATCTTCGCTTGATTTTACTTTTATATTACGGTAGCGATTCATGCCAGTACCTGCAGGGATTAATTTGCCAATAATAACATTTTCTTTTAATCCCAATAGTGGGTCAACTTTTCCTTTTATCGCTGCATCTGTCAAAACTCTTGTCGTCTCTTGGAAAGATGCTGCAGACAAAAACGAATCTGTAGCTAAAGATGCTTTTGTTATACCAAGTAAAACAGGTTTTCCGTCAGCAGGAGCTATGTTTTCTTCTACAGCTTTTCTGTTTAACTCTTTGTATTCATTTGCATCAATATATTCGCCAGGCAACATGTTTGTATCGCCAGCTTCTTCGATTCTTATTTTTTTCATCATTTGACGAATCATAACTTCAACATGGCGATCATTAATTTCAACACCTTGTGATTTGTAAACTTTCTGAACTTCTCTTGCAAGATATTGCTGAGTTGCTCTAACACCAGAAATTCTCAAAATATCATGAGGATTTAAAGCGCCTTCTGTTAGTTTTGTACCAATTTTTACTTCTTGATCTTGCACAACACTAATTTTCGCACCATAAGGAATAGAGTACACCGCTTCTTCGCCAGTTTCTGTATGAATTGTTACTTTACGAACACCTTTTGTTTCACCAATTGATACTTTGCCACTGTGTTCGCAAATAATACCAGGTCTTTTAGGTTTTCTTGCTTCAAATAACTCTTCAACCCTAGGCAAACCTTGAGTTATATCGTCACCTGCAACACCGCCTGTGTGGAATGTTCTCATTGTAAGCTGAGTACCAGGTTCACCAATGGATTGAGCAGCAATAATGCCTACAGCTTCGCCGACATCAACCATCATATTTGTAGCAAGATTCTTACCATAACATTTTCTACATACACCAAATTTAGAACGACAGTTTAACACTGAGCGAATCAATACGCTTTTTCTTATTTTGACAATTTCATCTACTATATCTTCTGTAATCAAATCATTTGTCTTACAAATAACTTTTTGTGTTTCTGGATCTATTATATCTTCAGCCAAAATACGTCCTAATATACGATCGCGCAATGATTCTATGACCGCTCTGTCATCTTTACCTTCTGTTATAGCTTCAACTTCAAGACCTTCTATTTCATTTCTTCTTACTTTAATTTCTTTTACTGTACTATTTAATACTTTTGTCAAAAGTTTTTGTGTTAGTTTATGCCCTTTTTCTACAATTATATTAGTTTCTTCATCTACAATGTCTTCGATAAGTTCATAACCTACAATTTCGTGCTGCAAAATTTCCATTAAGGCATTATTGCTTTCTTGTTTTGATAGATTAAATCGCAAAACTTCTTGGTCGTCGCCCTCGTAAACAGGGTGCAGGCATAAAGTATAAACAGCACTTTGATTGAACAAATCAAATAAATTTTCATTTATTTGAACATCTTTTTGTGCTAGTAATTCTCCTGTCACTTCGTCAACAACATCTTGAGCTAAATATCTGCCTGTAAGAATCTCTTGCAATTTCCTTGCAGAATGTCCAGTAGCTGTACGCCTTATAGCGTTTCGTTCTTTATTTATATTTACAGTAACAATATCGCAATCATCTTCGCGCACAATAACATCTTGAGCAACGTCGACAAGCCTACGTGTCAAATAACCAGAGTCTGCAGTTCTAAGTGCAGTATCAGCAAGACCTTTACGAGCACCATGAGTTGAGATAAAGTACTCTAAAACAGTTAGCCCTTCACGGAAATTTGCCTTAATAGGCCAGTCAATAATTCGACCGGATGGATCTGCCATAAGACCACGCATACCCGCTAATTGTCTTATTTGTTGTATGTTACCACGAGCACCGGAATTTGCCATCATATATACAGGATTAAAGGCATCCAAAGTACTTGCCATAAGCTCTCTAGTGACTTCATCTGTCGCATCACTCCAAAGCTTGATAACCTTTCTATATCTTTCCTCTTCAGATAAAAGACCTCTTCTAAAAGCTGTTTCCGCTTTATTTACTTCATTTTCGGCTTTAGCCAAAATTTCTTTTTTGCGTTCAGGTATTTTTATATCTGATACAGAAATAGTAATACCCGCTATACAAGCATTGTGATAACCCATACTTTTTACGTCATCGAGAATTTGTGCCGTTTGCGTGTTGCCATAAACTTTATGTGCTTTAGCAACAAGCCTGCCCAATTCTTTTTTATCCATTAATTTTTGCAAATGCCATACGCCATCTTTTTCATAAAAATAACGCATATCTCTAGGTAATGATTCATTAAATATCGCATTACCCATTGTAGTCTCGACGATTGTTTCGCCTTCTTGATCTTTTAGATCTTCTATAAAGCTTTTTGGCATTCTTATTTTTATTGGCGCATGTGTATCAATATAGCCATTATAATGAGCAAGTAATGCTTCATTCATGCTGCTAAAATAACTGCCCGTGCCTTTAGCACCGTCTTTTGTAATAGTAAGATAATATGAACCCAAAACCATATCTTGGGTTGGCACAGCAACAGGTTTACCGTCTTTTGGTGCTAATATATTGTGTGAAGACAGCATCAAAATGCGCGCTTCAGCTTGCGCTTCAACAGACAATGGTACGTGAACAGCCATTTGGTCGCCATCAAAGTCAGCATTATATGCTGTACAAACAAGAGGATGTATTTTTATCGCACGACCCTCTGACAAAACAGGTTCAAATGCTTGGATACCAAGTCTATGTAGAGTAGGAGCACGATTTAAAAGAACAGGATGTTCTTTTATTACTTCTTCTAAAACGTCCCAAACTTCTGGTCTTGCTTTTTCCACCATACGTTTAGCACTTTTTATATTGTGAGCTTGCCCACCGTTGACAAGTTTTTTCATAACAAAAGGTTTAAACAGCTCCAGAGCCATCTCTTTAGGCAGACCGCATTGATGCATTTTTAGTTCTGGTCCAACAACTATAACCGAACGACCGGAATAGTCAACACGTTTACCAAGTAGATTTTGTCTAAAGCGACCTTGTTTGCCTTTTAACAAATCAGACAAAGATTTGAGCGGTCTATTACCAGGTCCTGTTACAGGTCTTCCGCGTCTACCGTTGTCAATCAAAGCATCAACTGCTTCTTGCAACATTCTTTTTTCATTTCTTACAATAATATCAGGAGCGTGTAATTCTAGCAGTCTTTTCAGACGATTATTACGATTTATTACGCGACGATACAAATCATTTAAATCTGATGTAGCAAATCTGCCACCATCTAACTGCACCATTGGGCGAAGTTCTGGCGGGATGACAGGAACAAAATCCAAGATCATCCACTCAGGAATATTCCCAGACTTTCTAAAAGCCTCACAAACTTCAAGCCTACGAACAGCTCTTATCTTTCGCTGTCCGCTAACTTCTCCTAATTCTTTTCTAAGTTCTTTTGACATTTCTTCTAAGTCTATTTCTGCCAAAAGAACTTTTATAGCTTCTGCGCCCATTCCAACTTTAAAAGAATTGCCATATTTTTCGCTGTAATCATAGTATTCTGATTCTGACAAAAGCTGCTTTTTCATCAAAGGTGTTTCGCCTGGGTCTAGTACTATATATGAAGCAAAATACAATACTTTTTCCAAAGAACGAGGTGATATATCAAGTATCAAACCCATGCGGCTTGGAATGCCTTTAAAATACCAAATGTGTGATACAGGTGCTGCAAGTTCTATATGCCCCATACGATCACGGCGTACTTTAGCTCTTGTTACTTCAACACCGCAACGATCACAGACAATACCTTTATAACGAATGCGTTTATATTTACCACAGTGACATTCCCAATCTTTAGTTGGTCCAAAGATTTTTTCACAAAACAAACCATCGCGTTCTGGTTTTAAAGTACGATAATTAATCGTTTCAGGTTTACGTACTTCACCATGCGACCAGTTGCAAATTTGCTCAGGTGAGGCTAATCCTATACGCATAGAGTCAAAATTATTTACATCTAACACAAGCCTTCACTCCTTTTATTCTTCATCATCGTCAAAATCGGTATCAATATCATTATCTAAGCTATCTTCTTGCATACCTAAATTAAAATCTTGATCTTTTTGAATATCTTCTATGTACATACCATCAGTTGCGTCTTGTTCAGACATAAGTTCATTATCAAACCCAAGTTCAAGTTCGCGAGCTGCTTCAATTACATCATCTTCATAATCGCGAATAGAAATCTCTTCATCATCTTCATTTAAAACTTTAATGTCAAGACCTATACTTTGTAGTTCTTTTATAAGAACTTTAAAGGATTCTGGTACACCAGGCTCTGGAACATTTTCACCTTTAACTATCGCCTCATAAGTTTTTACCCTACCTACGATATCATCTGATTTAACAGTTAAAAGTTCTTGCAATGTATATGCTGCCCCATAGGCTTCCAGCGCCCAAACCTCCATTTCACCGAATCTTTGTCCACCAAATTGCGCTTTACCGCCAAGTGGTTGTTGGGTAACAAGTGAATATGGACCGGTTGAACGAGCATGTATTTTATCATCAACCAAATGATGCAATTTGAGCATATAAACATAACCTACAGTAACTTTGTTATCAAAGCGCTCACCCGTTCTACCATCATATAAAACTGTTTTGCCGTCTTCATCAATATCAGCTAGCTCAAAGGTTTTAAAAATATCCAGTTCACTTGCACCGTCAAAAACAGGTGTTGCCATTTTAAGACCAACTTTATCAGTCACCGGCAAACCGTATTTTTTAGTATCATAACCAATAGCATTTAATTGCTCAGCTAAACGACCTGTTTCTCCAGTATTGATTTTCAGTCCAATTGCAGCAGCTGCCCAACCTAAATGAGCTTCTAAAATTTGTCCGATATTCATACGACTTGGAACACCAAGTGGATTTAAAACTATATGGACAGGACGTCCGTCCGGTAAAAATGGCATATCTTCACAAGGCATAATTCTTGACACAACACCCTTGTTACCGTGACGACCAGCCATTTTGTCGCCTTCTGATATTTTTCTTTTTTGCGCTATATAAACGCGCACTTGTTCATTAACACCAGGCGCCAGTTCGTCACCATTAGCACGAGTAAACACTTTAACATTAACAATTTTACCAGCCTCACCATGTGGAACGCGAAGTGATGTATCTCTAACTTCACGTGCTTTTTCACCAAAAATAGCTCTAAGTAAACGCTCTTCAGCCGTAAGTTCTGTCTCACCTTTTGGTGTAACCTTCCCAACTAAAATATCGCCAGGACGAACTTCCGCACCAATGCGAATAATTCCTCTATCATCAAGGTCTTTTAATGCTTCTTCTGAAACATTTGGAATATCACAAGTAATTTCTTCGGGTCCTAGTTTTGTGTCTCTGGCATCGCACTCATATTCTTCAATATGAATGGATGTAAATACGTCCCCTTTTACTAAATCTTCATTTAGCAAAATAGCATCTTCATAGTTATAACCTTCCCAAGGCATATAAGCAACAATAACATTAAAGCCTAAAGATAGTTCTCCACCGCTTGTTGCAGGTCCGTCAGCAAGCACTTCATGTTCAACGACCTTATCTCCTTTAGAAACAATCGGACGTTGGTTGATACAAGTACCTTGGTTAGAGCGTTTAAATTTTAACAATTTATAAGAATCAAGATCTCCTGATTGTGTACGCACAGTAATTTCTTGTGCTGTAACCTTCTCGACAGTGCCAGGATTTTTAGCAATAACACAAACACCTGAGTCGACCGCTGCTTTATATTCTATACCAGTACCAACCAAAGGCGCTTGCGTCCTAAGTAGTGGTACAGCTTGACGTTGCATGTTAGCACCCATCAAAGCACGGTTCGCATCATCATTTTCCAAAAACGGAATTAATGCTGTCGCAATGGATACAACTTGTTTTGGCGAAACGTCCATGTAGTCTACTTGATCAGCATTAACGACAGGAAACTCATTACGATAACGAACTGTCACGTGTTCTTCTTTAAACCAACCGTTTTTAAGCTCCTCATTTGCTTGAGCGCAAATAAATTCATCTTCTTCATCAGCAGTCAAATAAACAACATCTTCTGTAACTTTTTTATTTGCTTTATCCACCTTCCTATAAGGTGTTTCAATAAAACCATATTCGTTTACAATAGCAAAAGTAGACAAAGAACCGATAAGACCGATGTTTGGTCCTTCAGGTGTTTCAATAGGGCACATACGACCATAGTGAGAATGGTGAACGTCACGCACTTCAAAGCCTGCACGTTCACGACTAAGTCCACCAGGACCTAGCGCAGACAAACGACGTTTATGAGTAAGTTCGCCAAGTGGATTTGTTTGATCCATAAATTGCGACAACTGGCTTGAGCCAAAAAATTCTTTTACTGCCGCTACAACAGGACGAATATTAATCAAAGCTTGTGGGGTAATGACTTCAGTATCTTGAATTGTCATACGTTCTTTGACAACTCTTTCCATACGAGCCAAGCCTATGCGAAATTGATTTTGCATAAGTTCGCCAACAGAGCGTAGACGACGATTACCCAAATGGTCAATATCATCGCAATTCCCAATTCCATCCATAAGATTTAGTAAATAACTAAAAGCAGCATAAACATCAGATACAGTAACAGTTCTTTTAGACATTGGGTTATCTTCATTACAAATCATCTTAATAACCTTATCGCCTAAACGTACATTAACTTCTTTTATACCTTCAAAATCAAAAATACCGCTTTGTTCAATTTTTTCTATCCAATCGGCGTTAATAATAGTACCTTCAGCTACAATAATTTCACCGGTTTCTTTGTCAACCAAATCTTGAGCTAATGTTTGACCAAACAAACGACGACGCCATCCGAGTTTTTTATTTAATTTATAGCGACCAACTTTAGCTAAGTCATAACGTTTAGCGTCAAAAAATGTCGCTTCTAAAAGTTGTAGGGCATTTTCAGCAATTGGAGGCTCACCTGGACGAAGTCTTTTATAAAGTTCGATTAAAGCTTCATCTCTTTCTGTTGCATTATCTCTATCTAATGTTGCTTGAACTTTAACATCATCATTAAACATCTTTAAAATATCAGCATTGCTAGCTAAACCTAAAGAACGCAAAAAAACAGTTGCAGGAACTTTTCTTGTCCTGTCAACACGAGCATAAATGACATCATTTACATCAGTTTCAAACTCTATCCAAGCACCACGATTAGGTATAACCGTTACATTATATAAAAGTTTACCACTTGCATCCATTGTTTGATTGTAATAAACACCAGGTGATCTGACAAGTTGGCTAACGATAACACGCTCTGCTCCATTTATAATGAAAGTACCTGTGTCAGTCATAAGTGGTAAATCGCCCATAAAAACTTTAGACTCTTTAATTTCGCCTGTTTCTTTAAAAAGCAAGCGGACATTGACATTTAGTGGCACGGCATAGCTAGCATCACGTTCCTTACATTCTTCTACATCATATTTAGGCTCACCAAAAGTAAAACCCTCAAAAGATAACTCTAAGTTACCTGTAAAATCCAAAATAGGTGAAACATCTTGAAAAACCTCTTCAAGACCTTCTTTTAAAAACCATTGGTAAGAATTTTTTTGAATAGCTAAAAGATTTGGCATTTGTAGAACTTCATTAATTTTCGAATAACTATACCTATTTCTTTTGCCAACCGCAACCGGTTTAAACATCTAGTTTTCCTCCTTAATAAAATACTTTACTGCAACTCACACCACGCAAACTGCACTAAAAAAACAAACAAAAACAGGCTGTCCGTAAAACTGAAAACAACCTGTACAATTATTGAAAAACCCTCCTTTATAATAAGTCAATGCCTTTATTACTAGAAGCACCGCGCCTCTTATAAAGAACTATATTTAAATAAATTATTGTGTCTAAAAATTATATCATATATATTTTTTTTTGTCAAATATTTTTAAAAAATAAAAAATCCTATCTGATTTTCTAAAACCAGATAGGATTTTACACATTAAAAAACTATTTTACTTCTACTGTTGCGCCAGCTTCTTCAAGTTTAGCTTTTAGAGCATCAGCATCAGCTTTTGCTACTTTTTCTTTTAAAGTTTTTGGTGCGCCATCAACTAATTCTTTAGCTTCTTTTAAGCCAAGACCAGTTAATTCACGTACTACTTTAATAACATTAATTTTGCTTGCACCAGCATTAGCTAAAATAACATCAAATTCTGTTTGCTCTTCAGCTACTGCGGCTGCTGGAGCTGCACCAACTGCTGCAACTGCTACAGGAGCCGCTGCACTTACACCAAATTTTTCTTCTAGAGCTTTTACAAGTTCGGATAGCTCCAATACTGTCATTTCTTCAATCGCTTGAATTAATTGTTCTTTATTCATTATATATACCTCCAAAATTTTTATAAAATATTTTAATTAGTAGTTATTTTAAGCTGATTTTTTATTCTTAACAGCTTCCAAAGTATAAACAAGTTTTCTGATATTTCCTTGTAATACATTGACAAAACCAGTGATAGGAGCTTGCATACTGCCAAGCATTTTGGCAAGCAATACTTCTTTTGGTGGCAAGGAAGCCAATTGTTTAACACCTTCAGCGTCAATTACCTTACCATCTACTATTCCTGATTTTATTTCATAAGTTTTAATCTTACTATCTTTGATAAATTCAGAAATAAGTTTTGCAGGTAAAACAGCATCACTTAAAGAGTATGCCATTACAGTAAGACCTTCTAGGTATTTTGTAAGTCCTTCTATTCCAGCTTCTTGAGCTGCAATATTAGTAAGTGTATTTTTTACAACCTTATACTCAACACCTGCTTCACGCAGTTTTTTTCTAAGTGCTGTATCTTGTGCTACAGTAATACCACGATAATCAGCAAAAACAACACCTTTAGAGTTAGCCAGTATGTCTTTAATTTTTGCTACTGCCTCTTGTTTATGAGGTCTTATAACTGCCATATTTTCAACACCTCCTTTTTAAAATAATATTAAAAGCCCCCGCAGACGGCGGAGGCTGTTATTTACTCAGCAAAAAACACTTGCGTGTTTACTCCAACCTCGGCAGGAAATTAAGCAATTGCTTGCACCTACTGTCTACGGTCAAATTTTTATTAGTCTTTTTTCGCCATGGAAGCTTTTAGTGTATTAACCAGTACTCCAGGACCCATTGTTGTCGATAAAGCAATTTTTCTGATATATTGCCCTTTTGCACCTGATGGCTTTACTTTAATTAAAGTTTCAATTAATGTAACAAAATTATCTTCTAGTTTTGCTGCATCAAATGATACTTTACCAATCGGAGCATGAATGTTACCAGCTTTATCTGTTCTATATTCAATCTTACCCGCTTTAATTTCACTAATTGCGCGAGCAACATCTAAAGTAACTGTACCAACTTTTGGATTTGGCATAAGTCCTTTTGGTCCTAAAATTTTACCTATACGACCAACTAGACCCATCATATCTGGTGTTGCAACAGCAACATCAAAGTCTGTCCAGCCATTTTTAATTTTGTCAACCAATTCTTCAGCACCTACAAAATCGGCACCTGCTGTTTCTGCTTCTTTTACTTTTTCGCCTTTAGCAAAAACTAAAACTCTTTTTGTTTTTCCAGTACCATGTGGTAAAACAACCGCCCCACGCACTTGTTGGTCTGGATATTTTGGATCAACACCCAATTTTACTGCAACTTCAACTGTCGCATCAAATTTTGTTGTAGATGTTTTTTTAACAAGTTCAATTGCTTCTTGTGGATCATATTGTTTTTCAAAATCAACTAATTTTGCAACTTCTTGGTATTTTTTACCAAATTTAGCCATTTAAAAATCCTCCTTGCGGTAATAACGGCAATATGCCTCCCACTAATTTTTAGTCAATAATGTCGATGCCCATACTGCGAGCAGTTCCTTCAACCATTGACATTGCAGCTTCTATGCTTGCTGCATTAAGATCAACCATTTTGCTTTGAGCAATTTCACGTACTTTTGTACGATTTACTTTTGCCACTTTTGTCTTGTTTGGTACGCCAGATGCTTTTTCAAGCCCTGCTGCTTTTTTCAAAAGCACGGCAGCTGGTGGAGTTTTAGTAATAAAAGTAAATGAACGATCTTCGTAAACTGTAATTTCTACTGGAATAATAAGACCAATATCTTTTGCAGTACGCTCATTAAATTCTTTTACAAACGCCATAATATTGACACCCGCTTGACCAAGTGCCGGTCCAACTGGTGGTGCTGGAGTAGCTTTTGCGGCAGGAATTTGTAGCTTTACCATTTTGACAACTTTTTTAGCCATTATCTACACCTCCTTATGCAACTATTTCTATTTGTGTAAAGTCTAGTTCAACAGGAGTTTCCCTACCAAACATATTAACTAACACTTTAAGTTTGCTACGTTCTTCATTGATCTCATTTACAACCGCTGTCCAACCGGCAAAAGCACCGTCTTTAATACGAACAGTTTGTTGTAATTTGACATCAATTCTTGTTTTACTTTCTTCTAACCCCATAGATTTTAAAATCTGTTTTACTTCGCTTTCTGTAAGCGGTGTAGGTTTTGTTCCTGAACCTACAAAACCTGTAATACCAGGGGTATTTCTTACAACATACCAAGAATGATCATTCATAATCATCTCTACAAGCACATAGCCTGGAAAAATTTTCTTTTGGGCAACTTTTTTCTTACCGTCTTTGTATTCTACCTCATTTTCCATAGGTACCAATACTCTAAAGATTTCATTTTCCATGCCCAAACTATGAACTTTTCTCTCTAAGTTAGCAGTAACTTTGTTTTCATAACCAGAATATGTGTGTATAACATACCAACGTTTTTCTGTTTCCATCCAAATACGCAAAACAGTACTCTGCCCTGCTTCCCCCTAGCCTCTTAATAATACCCTGAATGCAAAAGTAAATGCAGTATCAAACAGCCAAATAAGAATAGACATAAACGCCACTGTAAACAATACAACGCCTGTATAAGCAATCAATTGTTGACGATTAGGCCAAGTGACTTTTTTCAGTTCTATTCTTGTTTCACGCAAAAACTTTTTAATACCGCCGATTGATTGCACATCTACCGAAGTATCTGGAGCAGCCATATTTTCACATCCTTAATTAAAGCTATTTTGTTTCTTTGTGAGCAGTATGTTTTTTACAGAACTTACAATATTTGCTCATTTCAATACGTTCAGGATCATTTTTTTTGTTTTTATTGGTTTGATAATTACGTTGCTTACATTCTGTGCAAGCTAATGTAACCGCTGTACGCATAGGATTACACCTCTCTCACTATCATAAATAACGCCACTTTCAAAGTGTCGCTAATATAATGTATCACAATTAACACTATGTGTCAATAACAGCTTTGAGTAAATTTGTTTTATTAATAAAAACACTTTGGGCTAACGCTCAAAGTGTTTGATTTTAAAATTTATTTAGAAACAGTAGCAACAACACCAGCACCAACTGTTCTTCCGCCTTCTCTT
>CAZKFG010000054.1:0-15720 GCA_964551985.1 uncultured Acidaminococcales bacterium | reverse complement strand
CCTCTCTTCTTAGTTTTATTATATCTCAATGTCAGATTTTATCTTAGCTAGTTCACATTATCTGTGCGGGATTTCCTTGCCAATCATTCTCCATTGCAGGAAATCGCAGTGGCTTTAACGATGAAAGAGGAACTATGTTCTTTGAACTTTGCCGATTTATCAAAATTATCAAGCCCTCAATTATCGTACTTGAAAATGTCAAAGGACTACTTTCTCATGGATTTGGAAAAACTTTTCTCATTATCATCAATTTGCTGGATGAATTGGGGTATGATGTCGAATGGCAAGTGCTTAACTCAAAAGATTTTGACATTCCCCAAAACAGAGAACGAGTTATCATTATTGGATATTTTAGAGGAAAATGTCGAGGAAAAATATTTCCTATCCAAAGAAAAAACACAGCTTTTATTAGACAAATTGGCAATATAAGCAAAAGATGCACTAATACATATAAAGACCCTCAAGAAGGTCACATTTTTTCAATTTATGGCATTTCACCTACTCTTGTAAGTTCATCTGGTGGTAATAAAAGCCCTAAAATATTTTATAATCCTAATAAAACAATTAGTGAATATAAAAAAGACAAAATCATTATAAATGCTCTGCTTACACCTGAAAAAATCAACAAAAGACAAAACGGCCGACGCATAAAAAAGCCTAATGAGCCAATGTTTACAATTACGGCACAAGATAGACATGGTATTTTAATCAGAAATCAAGAAAAACAAGAGGCACAGATAAGAAAATTAACACCACTTGAATGCTTTAGATTACAAGCGTTTCCCGATAGTTACTATTTAAATGCTAAAAAAGCAGGTTTATCTGATAGCCAACTATATAAACAAGTAGGAAACAGCGTTACCGTAAACGTTATATACGAACTGGCAAAAACAATAAAAAATAAAATAAGGAGAACATATGAATAACCTGAAAAGCATAAAAAACGCTGTTTTTGCAATAGACTTTGATGGAACAATCACAAAAGAAATAGCTTATCCCAAAGTCGGTGACCCAAATATACCTATTATAAACTTCATAAAACATATCCAAAAAGAAAATATCATAATTCTAAATACATGCAGAGTTAATAAATATCTTGATGAGGCAGTCGCATTTTGCAGTAAACATGGTATACGACTAGACTGCATAAACGAGAACCATAAAACAAAAATACAAACATACGGAGGCGATCCACGCAAAATATCAGCTGACTACTATATAGATGATAAAAATGTAATGATAAACACTATTTTAGACCACTATGAAAAAGAAGCTTAAAACAAGATAAATGCAAGCTTTTTCATAACATAGCAAAATAAAAAAAGGAAAATTCCTTCATTATAATAAATAAAGAATAAAAAAGCGTCCTTTGATTAGGACGCTTTTTAGCTATTTATGCAGTTTTTATTTTTCGCAAAAAAAGTGAAACTTTTTCGCAAATTTTTTGGCAGCTTACAATAGTGTATTTAAATATATGTTTTTCTTTAGTAATATTTATTTTATTTGTTTGCCAAACCATTTTTCATATATTTTTTGATATTCGCCATTCTTTTTTAGTTCAGCTAGTGCAGTGTCAATTTTTTTGTGTAATTCAGGATTGTTTTTATTTACTGCAATGCCATATTCTTCCGCTGATAATACTTCATCTAGCATTTTAAATTCTTGATTATTAGCAGCTTTTAAATAGTGCTGATTAACTGGTAAGTCGTTAATTACTACATCTACTCCGTTATTTTTTAGTTCTAAAAATAAATCACTTATGAGATTAAATTCCCTAACTGTTGCATTTGGCACTTTTTTAGCGTACATTCCTGATGATGTTCCTATTTGTACAGCTATTTTTTTACCTTCTAGATCTTTTGAGCTTTTAATTTTATCATTATTGCTTTTGGTTACTATTGATAAACCAGATTTGTAATATGGAGCTGAAAATGAAACTTTTTCTGCACGTTCTGGTGTTATAGTTATACCTGATATTGATACATCAATATTGTTGGATAATAGTGCCGGAATTAGTCCGTCAAAGCCCATACTGTTTATTTGAACTGTATATCCCATTTGTTTAGCAACTGCTTTTATTAGATCAATGTCAAAACCAACATATTCTTTGCTTTTTTCATCTTGATACTCAAATGGGGCAAATGTTGGCTCTAATCCTACTTTCAATACTTTTTCAGGTTTTTTTTCGGTTTGTGTTGATGTGTTTTTATCTGTGCCGCAACCACTAATAATTAAGGCAGCTATAATTAGTATGATTATAATTGTCAACTTTTTTTTCATTTTTACATCTCCTTATTTTTTTATATTTATGTTAAAACAATAATGTTTTGATTTTAAAGTATTTTAGACAAGAAATTTTTCGTACGCTCCTCTTTGGGACTAGAAAATATTTCTTCTGGTGAAGCAGCCTCTATTATTCGTCCTTCGTCCATAAAAATCACTCTATCTCCTGCTTCTCGGGCAAATCCCATTTCGTGTGTTACAACAACCATTGTTATACCACTTTTAGCAAGATCTAAGATTACATCTAAAACCTCTTTTACCATTTCAGGATCAAGTGCCGAGGTTGGTTCGTCAAATAGCATTATTTTTGGTTGCATTGCTAATGCTCTGGCAATAGCTACTCTTTGTTGTTGACCGCCACTTAATTGTTCAGGATAAGAATTTATTTTGTCTAATAAACCGACTCTTTGTAATAATTCTTCTGCTAGTTCATTAGCTTTTGCTAGTGGTGTTTTTTTTATTTTTAATGGTGCTAAAGTTATATTTTCAAGAACAGTCATATTAGGAAATAGATTAAAACGTTGAAAAACCATTCCTACTTCTTGTCGCACTTTGCTAATATTTTCTGAAATTTTAAGAGGAATGTCGTCAATTATTATTTCGCCACTTGTTGGAATCTCAAGATGGTTTAAACAACGCAAAAAAGTGCTTTTACCAGAGCCGCTAGGACCGATTATTACAACAACTTCTTTTTGCTTAATTTCTAGACTTACATCTTTTAAAACGTGCAATTGTCCAAAAAATTTATTTATATTATTTGCTTTTATTATGTTGTTCATTGTGTTGTGCTAAACCTCCTTTCTAAGTAGGCAACAAAGCGAGAAATAACAAGGGTCATAATCAAATATATAAATGCTACAGCAAGCCAAATTTCAAATGTTGCGTATGTCGAAGATATTATCAATTGACCTCTTCTTGTTAATTCTTCAAAACCTATTACAGATACCAAAGAGGAGTCTTTTAGCATAGCGATAAATTCATTGCCTAAAGACGGAATACTGCGTTTGAATGCTTGAGGAATAATGATGTATCTCATTGTTTGTAACCAATTTAGTCCTAAAGATAGACCAGCTTCCATTTGTCCTTTGTCAATAGATTGAATCCCTGCACGAAAAATTTCGGCTATATAAGCACCACTGTTAATTGAACAGGCAGTAATGGCAGCAAAAAATGGGTCTATACGCTTTCCTATAAGCATTGGTAGAGCAAAATATATTAGAAAAATTTGTACTAAAAGTGGTGTACCACGAATAAAATCAACATATATTGCTGCAAATTTTTTTAATATAATATTATTTGATATTCTGCATATACTTATCAATAGACCAATAATCATACCAAAAGCTACACTCAAAGCAGTTATTTCTATTGTTATACCTGCGCCAATCAGCAATAAAGGCAAGGCATTTACTATTGCATTCCAGTCAAAACCCATTATTTATACCTCATTTTTTATATAATAAATATATTACTTGAATTATAGCATAATAAAAACTAATATAAAATGATTTGAAGGAAAAATATTGCTATTTTGCAGCACTTGTGCTTTTGTCAAAATTGGTTTAAAAACATATACTGCATTGTTTAAGCTTGACACATAATATTTTTCGTGCTACTATTTACTAGCAAACTTAATAAAGAACGTTCAGGTGTATTACACTTAATAGATAAACCGGTTAAAGTCCGGTGCGGTCCCGCCGCTGTGATGGTGAGTGATTTTGCATAATGCCACTGTGAGACAAAACTCATGGGAAGGCGCAAAGAAACTATGAACCTAAGCCAGAAGAACTGCCTGAAATATTTGAGCTTATTGCTCCCATGCGAAAGACGTGGCTAGGTAAAATGTTTATTCTGCCTTTTTGCGTTTTCGCAAAGAGGTTTTTTATTTTTTGTATTAGGCTTTATTTAATAACTATATATTAATTATTTAAAAATTTAATATTTGAAAACAGGTGTATAAATACTTAATAGATAAACCGGTTAAATTCCGGTGCGGTCCCGCCGCTGTGATGGGAAGCTTCTTTACATTATGTCACTGTGAGATAAAATTCATGGTAAGGCGTAAAGTTGCTATGAACCTAAGCCAGAAGAACTGCCTGTTTGATGATCACTGTTAGACCCACGGCAGATGGGGAGGAGATTTAATAGGCTAGATATGTATTTAGCTTTTGATGTCCTTTCCCACAATTATTGGGAAAGGATTTTTATTATTTTAAAAGTACTTTATTTAAGGAGAGGTGTATAGTGTGAAAGGCGTTTTATATGGTATTGGTATAGGTCCTGGCGATCCAGAGCTTTTGACTTTAAAAGCTATTAATGCAATAAAAAAAAGTGATGTTATAGTTGTCCCTCATGCACAAAATGGCTATGAAACTGCGTTTGAAATAGTTAAAGATTATTTATCAGATAAGATTTTACTAAAAAGCCATTTTTATATGAAAGACAATGACGATAAGAGACGAGAACACAGATTAAAGGTCGCAGATGATATTTGCAAGTTTTTAGATGAAGGTAAGACTGTAGGCTTTATAACTTTAGGTGATACTGTAATCTACTCAACATATATGTATGTCCATAAGATAATCAAAGACAGAGGTTTTAAAACCCAAATAATACCTGGAATAACTTCTTTTAGTGCATCGGCTGCTGTAGCTGAGCAAGTGCTTTGTGAAGGCGAAGATGTTTTGCATATTATACCAGCAAATCGTGAGGAAAATATTGAACGTTTTTTGGATTTGCCGGGAAATAAGGTAATTATGAAATCAGGCAAGAATATTACAAAAGTTTTGAATATTTTGCAGTCAAAAGGATTGTCTGAAAATACCAAAATCATTGAACGTTGCACGATGAAAGAACAAAGAATTTTTAATAGTATACAAGAGTTTTATAATTTAGCTAAAGATGAGCAAGCAGGCTATTTTTCAGTTGTATTGGTTAAAGACAATTCAAATACTATGGAGGAATAAAAATGAAAATTTATGCTGTGGGAATTGGACCTGGTGATGCTGATTATTTGGCTCCAATGGCAAAACAAATTGTTTTAGAGTGTGATGTGGTTATTGGTTATACAGAATATGTAAAACTTATAGTCGACCTTACAACGGGAAAAGAAGTTATAAGCACAGGCATGATGGGTGAGATAGAGCGTTGTAAGCTTGCTTTTCAAAAAGCCAGTGAGGGTAAAAAAGTTGCAGTTATTTCCAGTGGCGATGCTGGTATATATGGCATGGCACCACTTTTATTTGAAATGGGTGAGAGGTATAAAGACATTGATATAGAGGTTATACCAGGCATTACAGCTGCCACTTCGGCAGCATCAATACTCGGTTCACCTTTGTCTAATGATTTTGCTATTATTAGTTTGAGTGATTTGCTGACACCATGGGATGTAATAGAAAAACGACTAGACGCTACAGCTAAAGGGGACATGGTTGTTTGTCTTTATAACCCACGTAGCAAAAAACGCAGTGAACATTTGGAAAAAGCTTGTAATATTTCTATGCAATACAAATCACCAAAAACATGTTGTGGTTATGTAAAAAATGCTTTGCGAAAGGGCTCTGAATATAAAACTTGTTATTTAGAAGAGCTTGCCAATCAAGATATAGATATGTTTACAACAGTGATTATAGGGAATTCAGCGACAAAAATTATTAAAGATAAACTTGTTACTACAAGAGGATACCAAGTTTAAAAAAAGCATAAAATAATTTGAGAAGGTGGAAAATAATTATGAGAAAATTTTTGGTTATGTTATTAATGTTTGCTGGTATTATGACTGTTGGTTCGCAAAATGTCTTTGCAGCTACAAAAGAAAAAGCTTTGGTTGTAGTAAGTTTTGGCACTACTTTTAAAGAGACACGTGAACTGGATATAGAAAGTTTGGAAAAGTCTTTGGCAGCAGCTTTCCCTGACAGAGATTTTAAGCGGGCTTTTACGGCAAAAATAGTTATGAAACGTCTTTTTGAAAAAGATGCTATAAAGGTATATGACCTTGCTACTGTCCTGGAAAAGCTTTACAAAGAAGGCTACAAAGATGTTCTTGTACAGCCAACACATTTGACACCAGGTGAAGAGATAGCAAACAAAGTTATGCCAGCTATAAAAGCATATCAAAATAAATTTGCTAAGCTTTCTTTAGGTACACCACTATTGACTGACAAAAATGATTTTCCGCTTGTAGTAAAAGCTTTAGAGACAACTATGCCAAAATTACTTGACGATGAAATAGTTGTTTTTATGGGACATGGCTCGCCAAACATTATAAATCCAGCCTATAAATCTCTAGAAGATAGCTTTAAAAAACATGGATTTCCAGCATTAATAGGTGTAGTTGAAGAGACGGATGAGCTTAATTTTGGAGTTATGTTGAAAAAGTTAAAAGAGAGTAAAGCGAAAAAAGTTTTACTTATGCCGTTAATGCTTGTAGCAGGAGACCATGCACATAATGATATGGTAGGCAATGAAGCAGATTCTTGGATTAATTTGCTTAAAAAAGAAGGATATGAAGTACGTTTTGAAATACGCGGAATAGGTAGAAATATTGCCATACAAAACATATATATTATGCACGCACTTGCTAGCCACTAGTAAGTAAAAGAGAGGGAAAAGATTTTGATTCGTATTTTTTCCATAGTAGCTGCTTGCCTGCTGATTGCATTTACAGTGTTTGTTTTTACGCACAAAGAAAGTACGCTATCGTTTTTGACAGATAAAAAAACAATCACAATTAAAAATGGATCAGGTAAAGGTTTTGATGTAGTAGTACCTGCTCATCCGCAAAGAGTAGTTTTTTTGAATTCATCTAGCTTAGATCTTTGGCTTGGAATGGGTGGTAGAGATAAAGTTATAGCTTGTGTAAAGCTGGAAACAGCACCTGAAGGTTTGTATGAAAAACTCAACTCCAATACTCTTATGTTGTCTAAAAATGCAAATATAAGCATGGAAGAAGTTTTAAAGCAAAAACCCGATTTGATAATTGGCTCTACTCCGCAACAAAGTTTAAGAGAGACTTTCAATAAAGCTGGTATTCCAGTTTTATCGATAGAAAACGAGACACTAGAAGATACTTATTATGAAATGATGCTTTATGGTCAAATGAACAATTGCCCGAATTTAGCGGCGCAAGAAATAAAACGAATAAAAACAAGTGTAGAGAGTCTTCAAAATGGTTTTAAAAGCAAGACAAAACCGAAAGTAGCACTTATTTGGGGAACACCAACGAGTTTTTCTCTTATGACGCCATCTAGTCGTCAAGGGCATATACTTGGTTTGGCTGGGGGCGAAAATATTTTAAAAAAAGAGAGCTCTTTGTCACACTTTATGCCTATATCACTAGAATATATAGCTAAAGAAAATCCGGATTATATATTTTTTGTAACAATGGGTGATAGAAAAAAAATGCAGGCGTCTATTGATAATGTATTAAACAACAATTCTTCCTGGCAGCTTTTGCGAGCTGTAAAAGAACAAAGAGTGCATGTTTTGCCACCAAAACTGTTTACGTCGTACTACGGAATGTATGTTGATGAATCTGTAAAATATATGAATAAATTGCTTTATCCTAATAACTAGATTGATATATTTAAAAAGCTTTTTAATAATTTGTTGCCATTTTCAAAATATAAATTTTCTTTATTTGCATGTAGGGTGAACATGTAAGATTAAATCTCTTAGGAGATAGCCAAGCTCTATGCTTGGCGCTATTTTTCAAATTAGTATGTGAAGGCATACAAAAAATATATGTGGAGGTAAATGTTTTGGTATGTGTAGGTCGTAAAAGAGGGTTTTTATTTAGTGTAATTTTATGTTTGTTAATATCTTTTTCTTTTGTCTCTAATGCTTTTGCCGAAAATGCTATAAAAAATAGTGGTTTTCAAGATGTAAACTGGGGAGCAAGTTTAAAAGATACTACAAAAGAATTTATATTGCTTGATTTTGATACAAACAAAAAGCTATACAACTATATAAGCAAAGAGGAGTCCTATTTTGTTTATGATGTAGGTTTTTATCCAATCTATTACCAATTTTGGAATGATAAATTTGTTGCAGTGAGAGCCTATTTTAATGTCGAAAAAGATGCAGAATCTTTTCAACGGTTATATAACAATTTAGTTTCTCAGTTTGGTATTGCAGCAAAAATTGAAAATAATTCTGGAGAAGATATAGTTTTTTGGCAAACAGAAGATGTTTATGTTCGACTTAACTATAATTTATCTGCTAAAAAAGGCTATTTATATGTTTACAATAAAAAACTACAAAATGACTATGCTAGATTTTTAGATGCTATGGGGAAAAATGAAAGTGATTACAAAAATCAGCCTCAGGGCTTTGAAGGTATTAAATGGGGAGCTGAAATAAAAGAACTAAAAAAAGTCGGTAAAGATTTTAAGGCTAATAATAAATCCGAACGGTTGGGGGAATTTATTTTAGTAGGTGATGCAAAAACTTTTATGGATGTGCCAATAATCGAAAAAAGATATAGTTTTTGGCAAAATCAACTTTTGGCTGTATATGTTCACTATAAAAATGATGCTAACAAGGATTTAATTTATCAAAAGATCAAATCTGAATATGGTGAACCTACTAACGGTAGATATGATTTAGCAAAAAAAATGCAATATTACATCTGGGCAGGAGAAAAGACTCATATAATACTTTATGATTTTGTAGAAAAAAGGGAAAGCTTTGTGCTTTTTGCTTCTAAAGAACTATATGAAAGGCAGAAAAATCAAATAGCAAACTGATTATTTATTATTTTATAAATGTTAATAAAAAAGATACAAACTATACTTTGTAAGTACAGCTTGTATTGTATATAAATAATAGCTAAGAGAGGAGAATTTGCTGGATTTTAAATATATTTTGGGTTTTTAAAAATTATAAAAAATATTTGGAGGAATGAGAATGCTAAAGAGCAAGATTACCTTTCTGGTGCTAAGTTTATTGCTATCATCACAGGTAGCGTTAGCACAAGAGGCAGAAAAGAAAAGCGCCTTAGAGCAAGAATTTACTTTGGATCCGGTAATAGTTACAGCTTCACGCTACGAAACTCGTGAGCTTGAAACACCAGCTTCAGTTGAAGTTATAACTCAAGAAGAAATAAAAAAAATTGGGGCAAAAAATGTGCAAGAAACTCTTAAGCAGTCTTTAGGAACAACCTATTCTACCTATGGACCAGGTGGAGCTAGTATGTCATCTATGACTAGTGATATAACAATTCGTGGTGTTAAAGACGGTACACTCGTTTTAGTCAATGGTCGACCTGTAAATTCTCGTGGTTTGCATTATCTGGAAAAATTTAAAACAGATGTTGTCGAGAGAATAGAAGTGGTTCGTGGTGGCGGCGCTGTTATGTATGGCTCTGATGCTATGGGCGGTGTTATAAATATCATCACAAAAAAAGGCGTTAGAGACAACAGTGTATATTATGATATGGGTAACTTTGGTCAAATAAACAGTGGAGCCAGTTTTTCTGTTGATAAATTAAATATTAGCTATAATTATAGCGAAATGGGCAAAGTTACTGATGTATCCATAAATGATTGGAAAAGTGTTATAGATAAAAATCCTACTAAAATATATAACGGTAATAATTTTGATGGTTCACGTTCACAAAGTATGGCTTTGAGTTACGACTTTAATGATAAACTTTCTTTATTTTATTCATACGATAAACAAAATACTTATTGGAATTATAAATTTATTCAAGGTACACAAGGTGGTAATAGTTTGGTTGGTCTTAGTCGTTATAAACGTGCTTATGAGAATAGACAAAACATTGCCCAATTAAATTATAATGACAAACATTTTAAAGCATCACTGTACTATAATGATTTGTCATTAAACACTAACGGTATTGATTATCGTAGTTCAGCAGGAGCCGTGTTGACAAATCCTCAGTGGACAACATCTGCTGATGAGCGCAATCGTAATATGGGACTAGATGTTCAACATGACTGGAAATCAGGCAAAAGCAAAATGCTTGTTGGTTTAAACGGTCAATATGAATATTACAGAAAAAATAAAGAGTCAGAGGCTCTTCATAGGTATAATTATGCTATTTACAGTTCGTTAGATTATCAATTTACCGAACGCACAAAAGCTATTGTATCAATGCGATATAACTGGCAAGCTGCTAACCCTGATGCAGGAAGTGGCAACTTAT
Organism: uncultured Acidaminococcales bacterium; assembly: GCA_964551985.1. Classification (GTDB taxonomy): domain Bacteria; phylum Bacillota; class Negativicutes; order Acidaminococcales; family JAISLQ01; genus CAZKFG01. The sequence continues at coordinate 5,270 of CAZKFG010000054.1, read as the reverse complement.
CAAAACTTACACCACAAGTTCAAGTTCAACAAAAAATCGGCAAAGACGATTATTTATATGCCAGTGCAGGATTATCTTATAAAATGCCAACGTTAAATCAACAGTTTGCTCCTGCCAATGCAACTGTTATTGGCAATTCTGATATAAAACCGCAATCTGGTGAGAACTATGAACTTGGTTGGAAACGCAATAAAGGTTCGCACGGTTATCGAGTAGCTTTGTTTAACTATTACATAAAAAATAATATTTCTGCTAAAGATCTTGGTAGCAACCAATGGCAATATGTAAACGAAGATAGAAAAAATACTGGTTTAGAATTAGAATATACTTTTTCTGGTAAAAAAGGTCTAAGTTATAACTTAGGTGGATCTATAGGCAATCCTAAAACTAAAAATGGTGAATTAAATGGTAATAGAGCCAACGTTTGGGAAAGAGCGTTTGACCGTTATCAACTTACAGGCGGAGTTAGTTATGAAAAAGACAACTGGACCTTTAGTTTTAGTGCTAACTATCTTTTTGGCCGCACGCATCTTCCAAGTTCCAAATCTAGTATTAGTCCGGAAAATATAAAACCAGCTCTTTATACAACACTAAAAGTAAACTACAAAATAGATAAAAAACAAGAACTTTATTTGAGAATGGAAAATCTTTTCAATCGTAAAGATATAGTAAACTACGGCGTTTCGGAGTATTATGCTACACCGTTTAATTTTATAGTAGGCTATAATGTGAAATTTTAGCTTGGGCAAATCAACAAAGGGCAAAAAAATTTTGCCCTTTGTTAGTATTTTTATAATTAACACTAAATTAGAGGTCTTATATATGATAGTTGTGAGCAATTTAACAAAAAATTTTTCAAATTTCCGTGCGGTAGAAGATGTAAGTTTTACCGTGCAAAAAGGTGAGGCATTCGCTTTATTAGGACCAAACGGTGCAGGAAAAACTACTATAATAAGGATGTTAACAACCCTTAGTCTGCCAACAGCTGGGAGTATATTTATTAATGGCATTGATCTTGTGAAAAATCCGCAAGAGATAAAAAAATATATTGGTATAGTACATCAAAAGATGAATATAGACAACGATTTAACAGCGAAAGAAAATCTTTTATTGCACGCTAAGTTGCATCATATGGATGAGAAAAAAGCAATTAAAAGAATAGATGAGCTTTTAGATTTTGTTGAACTTATAGAGCGTAAAGACCAAGTAATAAAAAATTTTTCGGGTGGTATGAAAAGGCGTTTGATGATTGCCAGAGCCATTTTGCACGAACCAAAAGTACTTTTTTTAGATGAACCTACAGTTGGGCTTGACCCACAGGTTAGACGCAGAATTTGGGAACTTATAAGACTTATGCACGCACAGGGTATGAGCCTTATTTTAACAACACATTATATTGAGGAAGCAGAACAACTTTGCCAAAAGGTGGCTATAATGAATAAAGGAAAACTACTTGTTGTAGAGCAGCCACAGGTTTTATGCGATAATTACGGCAATTATGTTGTAGAAGATTATAGCTTTGCTTGCAAAAACAAATTTTTTAAAGACCATCAAGCAGCGGTTGATTACGCTAATACTTGCGGTGATAATAGTTTCGTTAGAAAAATTACTCTAGAGGATGTTTTTGTCGAACTTACTGGCACAAAGGTGGGCGAATTGTGATTGAAGATATTTTAACTATAGTTTGGCGAGAGATGACAGTATTTAAAAGGCGACTTAGAATGTTTTTATTTAGTCGCATGGTTTCTCCTTTTTTATATTTACTAACTTTTGGCTTAGGATTAGGTCGTAATGTACAAATAGCGGGCAGTAGCAATTACTTGGATTTTATTATTGGCGGTATAATAGCAATGAACTCTATGATGGTATGCTTTAATACTGTTGCTATGCCTTTATGTATGTCACGCATTTTATATATGACTTTTGATGAATATCAGACTGCTCCTATATCAAACACTGCATATATTATTGGACACGCTATATCTGCGACAATAAGAGGGATAATATCTTCTTTTATTATAATAGTTATAGCTTATCTTTTTGGCTGCCAGATAACTATAAATGCTTATTTCATGCTTATTTTAACTTTAAATTGTTTGATATTTTCTTTTATTGGGATTATAGTAGCTATGGTTGTTAATAGTCACGAAGACTTAGGTACTTTTACCAATTACATCATAATGCCTATGTCTTTTTTATGTGGAACTTTTTTTAAACTTGATAATTATCCAGCCTATTTGGCAAAAATAATTTCTTTTTTGCCGTTAACTCCATCTAGTATATCCCTGCGTTTAATTGGTAGCGGTAGTCAACCGCACGCATCTGATGTTTTACTTTTGACAATATATCTTTTCGTAACAGCTTTTTTAGCTAATAAATCCGTTGAATATGTTCGCAAAAATTAATAATTTACATAGAAAAAAGCAAGTTGTAAAAACTTGCTTTTAGTTAATTTTTATGTATTATTTTGTTGATGTGCTGCACAGCTTTATCAATATTAAGTCCATAATGTGATGAAAATAACTCTGTTGGTAAAACATGTACTTTGTTATCTTTTATAGCTTGCAAAGTTTGCCAAGCTGGATTTTCGCTAAAGGCTTTTTGTAACGAGGCAAGAATTTTTTCTTCTTCACCCATACTAATAAAAAAAATGTACTCTGGATTTTCTTTAGCTAGGTATTCAAGTGATAGTGGGATATAGTTTATCGATGCATTAGAGTTTTCAGGAGCTATGTTGACTCCACCTGCAAGTTCGAGAAATTTACTTTGTCTTGAATTGGGTAGCATCATGGAAAAGCTTGATGTTGTGCCGAGAATAAGTGCGGCTTTAGGTTTTTGTTTACCAGCATAAGTCTTAACAATTTTTTGGATATTATCTTTTATTCTGTTTATCTCTTTGGCAGCAGCTTCAGGTTTGCCTGTAAGCTTTCCATAAAGTTCCAGTTCAAATATAGTATCTTCGACAGAATTGTTATAAATTGTCAAAAGAGGTATGTTAAACTGTTTTAAAACATCGCCTAGTTTGGTTTGAACGGCACTAGTACTATTGGTAACAACTAAATCCGGCTTTTGTTGTATAATAAATTCGGGATTTATTCTAGGACTGTTGCCAAGTATAACGGTGTCTTTATTGAGCTGTCCATAAATGCGCTCAGGTAATGTAGGGAATTTAATATAAGCGCAAACACTATCTTTGCCACCGGCACCAAGCCATAGGTCAAGGCTTGATGAATTTAAAAAAATTACCCGACGAGGATGTGCTGGAACATAAAGGTCATTGCCAATACCAGCGCCATTTTTTACAAGAATAGTTTTGTTTGTTGTAATGGATTCTGACTGTTTATCTGAGGAAAAAAAGCTAAATGTTAGAGCAGATACTACTAATAAGCAGATTATAACTGTGTATCTCATTTTACATCTCCATAATATCATTAAAAATATAAAAACCCTCACAAAAACGTGAAGGCGACAAAGAAAACATCTTAGTTTAGGTTACCTTCCGTCTCTCGCGGTATTGGCAAAAACAGGCAATTTCCTTATTAAGTGGCGGGACCATGCTGGGTTTCCAGCGAAATTGAACTGTTTGACAATATGAATTTCAATTTATGATAGCACCAGCAAAAAGTTTTGTCAATCATTGATGGTAGATTGACATAGCGCTTTGGTAGTGCTAAAATTAATACGTCAAAATAAAATAAACAAACAGGTGCCCGAGAGGGCTTGATAGATAAACCGGTTAAAGTCCGGTGCGGTCCCGCCGCTGTAACAGAGAGCTGTTTTGCGATTTTTACCACTGAGCGTTAGCTTGGGAAGGTGCAAAACTTGCGATGAACTGGAGCCAGAAGAACTGCCTGCTTGACGATCACTGTTTTGCTCACGTGAGATGAGAGAGAGATTTTATTATCGTTTTGTTTTAAACGATAAATTTAGACCTTTTTCTTTGAGAAAAAGGTTTTTTGTTTGGGTGATTTTTATGTCAAATAAAATAATTAGTTTTATTACTGCTTTTTGCTTGCTTGTTTTCATTTGTTGGTTATTTTTTTTCAATTCAACTACAACAGATAAAAATTTTTCATATGAAAAGCTATTAGTGAAAAATGGCTCTGGGTTAGGAAGTGACCTTTATGTTCCAGAAAAACCAAAACGCATAGTCTTTTTAAATTCATCAAGTTTTGAAATTTGGGTTAAACTGGGCGGAGCAAAAAAAATAGTTGGTGTGCCAAAATTTCCTTCTGTGGCAGATGATGTATATTCACAACTTGATAAAAATGTAGTTATTTTACCGAATTATTCTTCTTTTAGCATAGAGAAAATTTTGCTTTTAAAACCTGATTTAGTAATAATGAATGGCAATGAAAAGCGGTTAGAACTTATTGATAGTTTTAAACAGGCTAAAATACCTTTTATGACTTTGCCAAGTCGTTCTTTAGAGGATATATTTTTTGAAATTGATTTGTTTGGTAAGCTGCTTGACAAGCAAGATATAGCAGGTCAAGAGATTAGCCGCATGAAAAGCAATATAGCCAAAAACAAAGATAAGCATAAAGATAAGCCACAAAAAAAAGTACTTATGGTCTTTGGGACTTCAGAGAGCTTTTTTATGGCTACAGCTCACTCTAGACAAGGAGAGTTGTTACAACTTGCTGGTGGCGAGAACATATTGACTCAAGATGAATTTTCCGCAAAAGACAAGTTTGTTTCCTTGTCTTTAGAATATATAGCTAAAAAAGACCCTGATTTTATTTTGTTTGTCAATCGTGGACCTGTTGATAAAATGACTGTAAAAATAAGAGAAGCCCTGACGGAAAATCAGGCATGGGGGAGTATAAGAGCAGTTAGAGAAAATAAAACTTATATATTACCGCAAGAGCTTTTTTCTATCAATCCTGGACTTAGGGCTGATATGGCGGTAGAGTATTTGAGTAGCATTTTTTATGAGGAGAGATGAGATGACAAAAGACAGTGCTATTGTTGATTATAGAGAGGTAAAACGCGTAGTTATAATGATAGCGAGCCTATTTGTTCTTGGCAGTTTAATACTTGTTAGCATGACAACAGGTGTTATAGATATAAGCATTAAAGATTTTTTGACAGGCAATTTATCAGAAGAAACAAAAGCAATTATAAACAATATCCGCATTCCTCGTGTTATTGTAGGTGCTTTAGTAGGTATGAATTTGGCTATGGCAGGTAGCATTATGCAGGGGGTTTTGCGCAACCCTTTGGCGTCACCGGGAACTCTTGGTGTTACCTCAGGCGCTGGACTTGGG
>CAZKFG010000053.1:0-16742 GCA_964551985.1 uncultured Acidaminococcales bacterium | reverse complement strand
CCTCAGCTTAGTTGTGTGCTTATTGCTGGCAATGATAAAGGGTAAGAAATTAAATAGCCATAAGGCAGGAAGGTGATTGTTTTGAAAAATAAAGTGATTACAGCAAAGCAAGCAGCAAAAATGGTTACAGACGGAATGACTATAATGGTAGGTGGTTTTACTTTTGTAGGTCATCCTTACAAACTGGCTGAAGCTTTGATTGAAGAAGGAGTAAAGAATTTGACGCTTATTGCCAATGATAATGTTTCACCTATATACGGAGCAGGAAAGATGGTAGTAAATAAGCAATTTAAAAAAATAATCTCATCACATATTGGTCGTAATCCTGAAACAGGGCGTCAAATGAATGCAGGCGAGACAGAAGTTGTGCTTATACCACAAGGCACTTTAGCTGAACGTATACGTTGCGGTGGAGCAGGATTAGGCGGATTTTATACACCGACAGGGATTGGTACTGAGATTGAAGAAGGTAAAGAAAAAAGAGTAATTAACGGGAAAGAATACTTGTTTGAAGAACCTTTGCGTGCTGATGTAGCGTTATTAAAAGCGAATATCGCAGATAAAGCAGGAAATCTATTTATACGTTGTACAGCAAAAAATTTCAACCCTATTATGGCAATGGCGGCTGATCTTGTAATTGCACAAGTAGATAAGATTGTAGAAGTAGGTGATCTTGACCCTGAGCTTGTAACTATAAGCGGGATTTTAGTTGACTACATAGTAAGAGGTGATGAGTGATGGCAGACTTTAGAGAAATAATTGCCAAACGCGCGGCACAAGAGCTTGCCGATGGTGATGTTGTAAATCTTGGCATAGGCATACCAACTATGGTAGCAGATTTTATAGGTGAAAAAAATGTTACTTTTCAGACAGAAAATGGTTGTATAGGTATAGGAGCAGCGGCAGAAGAGGGGAAAGAAGATCTTGATCTTTCAAATGCAGGATCTATTTATGCGACAATAAGACCAGGAGCCAGTTTTTGCGATAGCGCAACAGCTTTTGCTATGATTCGTGGCGGACATATTGATGCAGTTATATTAGGTGCTATGGAAGTAGATGCTAAAGGAAATATTGCTAACTGGAAAGTGCCTGGCAAGAAAGTGGCTGGCATGGGTGGTGCTATGGATTTAGTATCAGGTGCTAAAAAAGTCATCGTTACAATGCAACACACTCAAAATGGAGTATCAAAAATATTAAAAGAATGCACTTTACCACTTACCGCTAGAGCAAAAGTGGATTGCATAATAACAGAGATGGCATATCTAAAAATAACAGATAAAGGACTTGCTCTTATAGAAGTAGGACCTGGAGTTACAGTAGAACAAGTTATAGAAAATACTGATGCAGAGCTTATAATTCCTGAAAAAATAGGAAGTTTTGATTAAATTACAAATAGTAAGTTCAAATTTTCCGCTTCTCTTTAAACTTGCTAGAATGTGGTTCAAAGTATTATCTAAAACCATATTGATAAAAGAAAATTATATATTATGCTCTTTTCATCTCAAAATATGCAAGGAGGAAAAGTTTATGAAAAAAGTAGCTATTATTGGTGCAGGTATTATGGGTAATGGCATAGCACAATCTTGTACTCAAAATAAAGATCTTAAAATATTGGTAATTGATCCATTTGAATCAGCTCTGGAGCTATTTACTAAAAAAATAAGCGAAAATATTGATTCATTTCTTGCAAAAGGTTTAATTACCGAAGAAAGCAAAACTACTTTATTAAGTCGTATAGAACTAACTACTGATTATTCCAAAATATCTGATGCCGATATTGTCTTTGAAGTTATCCCAGAAAAATTCGAATTGAAAAAACAGCTTTTTGAACAACTTTCTAAGTTGTGTCGTTCAGACTGTATTTTTGCTAGCAATACCTCTGGAATACCTATAACTAATCTTGCTCAAACTGCTTCTCATCCAGAACGAGTAGTTGGAACGCACTTTTTTCAACCAGCACATTTAATTCCGCTAGTTGAAGTAATTCAAACTAAATTTACTGCTATAAAAACAATTGAAAAAACTATGAGTTTTTTGAGTTCTATAGGCAAAACACCTGCACATATTAAAAAAGATGTTCCTGGCTTTGTTGCCAATAGATTACAACACGCCTTATCTCGTGAAGCCATGTATTTAGTTCAAGAAAAAGTAGTGAGTGTAGAAGACCTTGACAAAATTTTTTTGGGGAGCGTAGCACCACGACTTGTGTTTACAGGTCCACTGCAACAAAGAGATATGAATGGATTGGATACGCATTTAGCTATTAATGAATATCTTTATAAAGATTTAAACAATTGCACTGAACCTTTAGAAATAATAAAGCAAAAGGTCGCATCTGGTGATTATGGAGTAAAAAGCGGACGGGGTTTTTACGATTGGTCCGGACAAAGTGCTGTTGAAATTTATAGTGAAAAAAATAATGAATTGATTGAACTATTTAAATTTTTAAAAAGTTTACAAGGTGCAAAATAAGAGGGAGGCTCATTTTTATGAAAGCAATAGTTAAAACTGAGCGTAAATATGCTTCAATATCTTTAAAAGAAGTTTCAAAACCCAAAATTAAACCGGGTTATGTATTAATAAAAATAAAAGCTACCGCTATATGTGGTAGTGACTTGCATGCTTATGAGTATATGCCAGGATATGAATTTATGGATGTACCAATAACTTTAGGACACGAATATAGTGGCATCGTTGAAGCTGTTGGTGAGGGTGTAAGCCAATTTGTAATTGGCGATCGAGTTATGGGTGAATCAAATCAATACTGTGGTCAATGCCCAAGTTGTATTACAGGTAGAACAAATGTTTGCAAAAATAATCGTATGACTGGCTTGAAAATTGACGGAGCTATGGCAGAGTATATATGTGTTTCCGAACGCATTGTTCATAAATTGCCAACAAATGTTTCTTTTTCTGAAGCGGCAGCCTCGCAGCCTTGCTCTGTAAGCTTTCATGGGGTGTTTGATAAAACAAATCTTCGTCCTGCCGATACGGTGGTTGTGTATGGACCTGGTATTATTGGTATATCTGCTGCCCAAGCAGCAAGAATTATTGGTGCTAGCAAGGTTTTTGTAATCGGAACAGATGCTGATGCACAAAGGCGCCTGCCACTGGCGTCTCAACTAGGTTTTATTGCTATAAACTGTCAAAAAGAAGATGTAAAAGAAATTTTACAAAGAGAAACTGGTAGATCAGAAGTCGATGTTGCCATAGAATGCTCTGGTGCGGTGCCAGCATTAAAAGCTTGTTTAGAAGTTGTCCGTAAAGGCGGTTTTGTAACTGTATTAGGGGTGTATTCTGAACCGATAGAAATCTTTATGCCTACTTTACTTCGTAATGAAATACCTTTAAGCACCAGCTATACTTCAACATATGATAACTATGAACAAGGCTTAAAGTTTCTTTCTTCAGGGCAGTTAGTCCTAAAACCACTTATAAAAGAATATGATTTTTTTACCGAATATAGCCTAGCTTTTCAAGATGCTTTAGACAAAAAAGTTTTTAAACCAGTGCTTATATTAGACTAGTCACAAGGTTTTTAATGTCACTTGAAAATTAAAAGGAGGGTCTATCATGGAGCAAAGTACTATAGGCATTTTAATAACAGCAATAGCTGTAATATTGTTTATAACAGAGCTCATTCCTTTGGCAGTAACTGCTATGATAGCAGCTTTGGCTATGGGTGTTACTGGGTGTATAACTTTAAATGATGTAATTAGTGGATTTGGTGGTTCAACAGTACATATGGTTGCAGGGATGATGGTTATAGGCGATGCAGTATTTGAGACTGGATTAGCTAGTAGGCTTGGAGACTGGATTCAACGCTCTTCTTTTGCCAAAACAGAACATAGTTTTGCCGTTGCTGTAGTAACTGCTGCCACTTTCTTATCAGCCTTTTTTAGTAATTCAGCAACAATTGCTATGTTTATTCCGTTAGTTGCCGTTGCTGCAGCTACATCTGGCGGAAAAATACAAGCTAAAAATATTACTTTAGCTGCCGGTATGGGTGCTGCTGTTGGCGGTGGCGCAACGTTAGTTGGTTCTACAGCACAATTAGTTGGACAAGGAATTATGATTAAAATGGGTGTTGAACCTATGGGAGTATTTACTCTAACTAAAGTCATGGGACCGCTAGTTATCTTGTTTTTAGCTTGGTATGCTTTTATTGGCTACAATGTACAAAAACGTGTTGTTGCAGATATGGTAGAAGAAATCCCACCATCTCAACAAATAGATCAAAATTCTGAAAAAGTGTACCAGCAATGGAAGCAATATACTGTAATAGGTGTAACTATCTTTTGTATAGCTGGATTTGTGTTGGGATTTTTAAATGTAGGCATAGTAGCTTTAATCGGCGCAAGTATTTTAATTGCTTCTGGTTGTATGGAACTTAAAAAAACTTTACGTAATTTAGATTGGAATACGTTGATATTAATTGCTGCTGCACAGGGCTTTGCTTTAGGGCTTGCTAAAAGCGGAGGTGGAAAAGTGTTATCTGATATGGCAATTCAACTGTGTGGTGGAGCAAGTGCATCGCCTGTAGTATTGTTGTCGGCAGTTGTTGTATTAGCTTCTGTGCTTACAAATTTTATGTCTAATACCGCAGTGGCTGCAATGCTAGTGCCAATTATAATACCGATGGCTCGTGATATTGGTGCTAATCCACAAACTTTTTCAATGGGTGTAGTAATGGCTGCCAATATCGCTCTATCGACACCTATAGGTACGGCTGCTGTAACACAAACGATGGTATGCGGATATAGATATATGGATTGTGTGAAAATAGGCTTGCCGATCAACATTATTCTTATAATTGGTGTAATAATCGGACTGCCATTAGCTTATGGTATGTAATAAATTTTTAATAGGGGGTATTTTAGTATGAGCGAAATAAAAACAATAGCTGTTTTGGGCGCAGGAATTATGGGTCACGGCATTGCGCAAGTGTGCGCATACCCAAATGATGTTAAAGTCTTTTGTTTTGACCCTTTTGCACAAGTTTTGGAAACTGCCAAAAAAAAGATTGAAGAAAATTTAAAATTGGTTATTGATACAGGATTAGTGCAGAATATAAAAGCAGATGACGTGCTAAATAGAATTGTATTTACTAGCAATTTACAAGATTGTAAGGATGTTGATATCGCTTTTGAGGCGGCTTCAGAACGTTTTGAGGTAAAAGAAAAATTATATAAAGAACTGTCTTTGTTATTAAGAGCAGATTGCATAATTACAAGCAATACATCTAGCATTCCTATTATTAAATTAGCAAAACTAGTAAAAAATCCAGAGCGCGTTGTTGGCGCACACTTTTTTCAACCGGCGCATTTGTTGCCATTGGTAGAAATCATTCAACAAGAGTTAACAGATATAAAAGTAGTTGAAAAAACAATCCGTTTTATTGAGAAAATTGGCAAAATACCTGCACACGTCAAAAAAGATGTTCCTGGTGGCTGTGCAAATAGAATGCAATATGCTTTGGCAAGAGAAGCAATGTCTATGGTTCAAAATGGGATAGTAAGTGCTGCTGATTTAGATAAAATAGTAGTAAGCAGCTTTGCTCCAAGACTCGTTTTTACAGGTCCTATTGAACAACGTGACTTAAACGGCATTGATACTCACATGGCAGCCTGTGAACATGTTTACGCTTTTTTAGAAAACACTACTGAACCACTAACAATAATGCGAGAAAAAATGCAAACAGGAAATATTGGTTTAAAAACTGGTAAAGGATTTTATGATTGGACAGGGAAAAACCCTTTAGATGTGTATAACAAAAAAAATCAAGAAATGATTGCTATCTTGAAGTTTTTAAAAAATTTTAAATTTTAAAAATATCAATTATAAACATTTTTTATAAATTAACATAGCTATTAAGAAATAGTATAAGCAAAAGGTCATAGAGATTTAATAAAAATAAACTTAAACAGCAAATCAATATCACTAAACTATCTGAATAAAGACACCTAGCAATAGAAATTGTTGAGCTTAATAAAATATATTTATATCTTGTGTATTGATAGAAGGCTAGGTGTAGTTCTTTTTGCTGGATTTTTATTATTGTAAAAATAAAATTATGAAAGGGTGGTTCAAATGTCACTGTCAAAAATTTTTGCTGATTATGTTATCAAAACAAAATACGAAAGCCTGCCGAAAGAAGTTGTAGACATAACTATATCTTGCATTTACAACTACATGGGCTGTGCTTATGCCGGTTCTGCTGAAGCACCAGCAATAACCTTACAACAAATGAGACGCAGTTTTTTTTCTGATGGTAAATGTAGTGTTATTGGTACAGATTTGACAACCGACCCCGCAACTGCTGCACTTTTAAATGGTACAGCCGGTAATTCTTTAGGTTATGATGATATGTATCGCGAGGGAATTTATCATCCAGGTGTTCCTATTATCAGTTGTGCTTTGGCAATATCTGAACTAATGCCAATTACAGGAAAAGAATTTATCACAGCAGTTGTTTTAGGTTATGAAATTTCCAACAGATTAGCTTATATGATGCAACCTAGTCACTACAAATATTTTCATACAACAGCAACTGCAGGAACATATGGAGCCGTTATTGCTGCTTGTAAACTTTTAAAATTAAATGAAAACGAAATAATATCTGCTCTTGGCGCAGCTGGTACGCAAGCCGCAGGACTACAAGAATGTACAGGAAATATGAATCAACGTATGCACTTAGGGTCAGCTGCTAGAAATGGCGTTTTAGGTGGATTAATGGCAAAAAGTGGATTTTTGTCAGCGCCAAACATTTTAGATGGACCTGCTGGCTATATAAATGCTATGTCAGATTTTAGAGATGATCCCAAGACTTGGTTTGCCGATTTAGGGAAAAAGTATTTAATTTTAGAAACAATGTTTAAATTTTATCCTTGCTGTGCTCATATACATTCTTGTATTGACGCTGTTATTGGGGCAGTAGAAAAGCACGATATAAAACCAGAAGAAATTGAAAAAATAGTTGTCGGAACTTATAAGACAGCTATAAATAACTCCGGCAATCCCAACCCTACAGATATCCAAAAAGCGAAATTCAGCATAGAATATTGTATAGCTACGGCAGCTATCAAACGTTGTTTGACAATGCAAGAATTTGCTTTATGGCCACCTAACAAAGATATACTTGATATGATGGAAAAAGTACAGCTAGATGTAGATTCTGAATTGGAAGCGGCATTTCATAAAGGAATGCAAGGCGGTAAAGTAACTGTATTAAGTACAAAAGGCACTTTTACCGAAAATAGACCTTACCGTAAAGGCGATCCCGAGGCTCCGCTCACAAAGCAAGAAGTTATTGAAAAATACAGATCACTTTGTCAAATGGTAATAAGTAAAGAGTCAACAAAAAAGCTGGAAGAAATCATAGAACGATTAACAGAATTAAAAGATGTATCTGTGCTTGCAAAATCTTATAAATAATGTAGCGACTCATCTTGCTAAACTGTTAGTAAGTTTTTAGTGATGGAGACTTTTTGTAAGGTGCATATTTTCGGTTACTGACTTTGGGAACACTTTGGGAACAAGTCAGTTAAAAAAAGAGATTTTTATTTAAAAACTATTAACAATCAAATTGACAAAAGCATAGATTTAAAGAGGCTTTAAGCAATTTGTTGGATTCTGCTAAAAGCATTTAAAATGCTGATAATCAAACTCAAAATCAAGCTTAGTTCCCTACGTGCCGGTTCGAGTCCGGACTTCGGCACCATATTGAAATAGACGGTTTTGCGATTTTCGCAAGACCGTTTTTGTTTGGAACTGTTGATAGATATAATAATAGTATAAACAGTTTATGTAACTTGACAGATGATATTTTTGAAATTAGAGTATAAGTAGAGGAAAGTGATTACAAGTTGCTTGATTGTTATTTTGTCAAAGGAGGAGAATATGGATAAACACTTTTGTAATTGCTCAGTGGTAAAGTGCCCGAAACATCCAACAAATTATGCCGAAGGTTGTGATCTTTGCATTTCTAGCAATTTAGAGCAAAATAAAATGCCAGCTTGTTTTTTTTATAGTTGTAAATGATGATATAAGCGAGGTTAAAGATTATACTATAAAGGGTTTTGTGGATTTTTATTTGAGCCACAATGATAAAAAGGCTTTGAAATAGTCTATAAATATTATTTAAGTGTTTGTAGGGAGAATCTACAATTAGAGGTATTTATGTTAAATAAAACGATTTTAATAATTGAAGACGATAGCAGCATTAGTAATTTTTTGCAACTGTCTTTAAAAGTTAATAACTATAAAGTTATAGAAACGCATTCTGGTTTAACTGGTATATCAATGTTTTTAATGCACAACCCAGATTTGATTGTGCTTGATTTAGGGCTTTTAGATATTGATGGTTTAGAGGTACTAAAGCAAATACGCCAAAGTAGTTCTGTGCCTGTTGTAATAGTTTCTGCACGTAGTCAGGAAAAAGAAAAAGTCATAGCACTTGATTTGGGCGCTGATGATTATGTTACAAAGCCTTTTGGGGTGGACGAGCTTCTTGCACGTATAAGAGTTTGTTTGAGAAAGCAAGTTAGTACTTCTAAGACTAATCGGTTTGTTTTTGATACTATGATAATAGAATTAGATAAACGAAAAGTTTTTGTTGAAGATGAAGAGATACATTTAACTCCAATAGAATATAAAATGCTTGTTTTGCTAACGGAAAATGCTGGTAAGGTTTTAACACATAAGTTTATACAGCAGAAAATATGGGGTTATGACAGTACAGATGACTACCAATCTTTAAGGGTATTTATGGCAAATATCAGAAAAAAAATAGAAAGAGATACTTCACATCCTAGATTTATTAAAACGGAAGTTGGCGTAGGATACAGATTTTCGGATGAATAAACTCCTCACTTTTAATGTGAGGAGTTTTCTTTATACAATCTTTATACTCTGTTGCTAATTTATAAATAGAAACTTTATATAATTTGGCTTTATTATAGTATAAACAGCAGCACGCTTTTTAAAAGAGGTGAGAAGATGACTCTATTAAATTTTGCTTACAAATTAAAAGTGCAAGAGAATTTAGCTAAATATTATGATAGAGATGGTAGATTCAGCTATGGACATATTAAAAATGTTAAGTATAAAGATACTGCAATATATATGTTTTTTTTAGCAATCGTTTTACCATTCATAATATCGGCAATAATTTATGCTTTTGTGGCAACTTTGAGCAATATGCTCTATTAGGAGGTTGAAATGGATTTTTTTATGGTAGCTACACTTATTGTGTGCATTGTAGTTATTTTGGGCTTGATTGCCTTTTGCCAAACGCAAATTGAAAAATAGGAGGATACTATGCTCACTTTATCGGTAATACTTACAGGCTTATTCATTTATTTAGTATACGCCTTGATAAACCCAGAAAAATTTTAAAGGAGAAAGTTTATGTTACAAATAATTATAAATATACTGCTGTTTTTAATGGTAGCAATTCCTACAGGACATTATTTATATAAAATAGCAGAAAATAAAAAGACGATTTTTGATCCTATCTTTGATCCAATAGATAATATGCTTTATAAAATCAGCGGTATCAATAGACAAGATATGTCTTGGAAAGAATATGCAGTTAGTCTTATGCTAACAAATGGTGTCATGATTTTTGTAGGGTATGCTTTTTTAAGATTTCAAGATATTTTATTTTTTAATCCTAATCAAATTGAAGCTATGGAAGCATCATTATCATTTAACACGATAGTGAGTTTTATGACAAACACTAACTTGCAACATTATTCAGGTGAATCTGGTTTATCGTACTTGTCTCAAATGATAGTAATTACAATGATGATGTTCACCTCTGCAGCTACAGGTTATGCTGCATGTATGGCGATGTTGCGTGGATTTTGTTCTAAGCCGATGGGCAATTATTTTGTTGATATGGTAAGAGTAACGACAAGAACATTATTGCCTTTAGCAATGATAGTGGGACTACTTTTAGTATGGCAAGGCAGTCCGCAAACTTTAGAACCTAATGTAACAGTTACAACAATAGAAGGAAAAATGCAAGATTTACCACTAGGACCTATTGCAGCACTCGAATCTATAAAACATTTAGGTACTAATGGTGGAGGATTTTTGGGCGCTAACTCTTCTACTCCTTATGAAAATCCAACAATAATAAGCAACATATTAGAACTTTTATCTATGATGCTTATGCCAGGTGCTTGTGTGGTAGTGTTTGGTTTAATGGCTTATTACACTAAAAAAGAACGTGAAAACAATACTTTTGTAGTAGATATAAAATATGGTACTAAAGCTTATCAAGATGCTAAAGATAAAAAGGCGCCCATGCCAATATTGGGTAACGAAGGTAGAACAATCTTTTTGGCGATGAGTTTACTGTTTTTAACAGCACTTAGCGTTTGTTTTTGGGCAGAGAGTGCAGGTAATCCCGTACTTGAAAAATTAGGTATAAGCCAACAAATGGGTAGTTATGAAGGCAAGGAAGTGCGTTTAGGTATTGCTCAATCGGCAATGTTTACAACAGTCACCACAAGCTTTACTACAGGTACTGTCAATAATATGCACGATACCTTAACACCACTGGGTGGTATGATACCACTTTTGAATATGATGATTAATACAATTTTCGGCGGTATAGGCGTTGGGCTTATGAATATGCTTATCTATATGTTTCTAGCAGTATTTTTGTGCGGATTGATGATTGGTAAAACACCAGAGTATTTGAATAAAAAAATTGATAGTAAAGAAATGAAATTAGCAGTTATATGTCTAGGAATACATCCACTATTGATATTAGGATTTAGTGCACTTGCTGTAGCTACACCTGCAGGCTTAGAAGGAATAACTAATCCTGGTTATCACGGACTTAGCCAAGTTCTTTATGAATATTCATCATCTGCTGCTAATAATGGTTCAGGTTTTGAAGGACTTAGTGATAATAGCTTGTTTTGGAACGTTACAGCAGGACTGGCAATGTTCTTTGGTAGATATTGTTCTATAATACTGCAATTAGCTATTGCAGGTTCGTTGCTTAATAAACAATTAAGCAGTTCTACAGTTGGTACTTTAAAAACAAATACTCTATCCTTTGGTGTGGTATGTGCGGCAGTGGTATTGATTTTTGCAGCTTTGACCTTTTTCCCAGCTCTTTGTCTAGGTCCTGTTGCCGAACACTTAACTTTGGGGGTAAACTAAAATGAGTAAACACGAGAGAAAAACACTTATAACTCAAGATATAGTAAAGTCAGCACTAGTTGCATCATTTACTAAATTAGACCCACGTATTATGATAAAAAATCCCGTAATGTTCGTTGTAGAAGTAGGTTTTGTCATAACTTTGATTTTGTCGATAATACCAACAGCTTTTGGTGAAGTAGACCCTAGCCTTAGAATGTATAATATAGTTGTAACAGTAATACTTTTTGCTACAGTACTATTTGCTAATTTTGCTGAAGCTCTAGCTGAAGGTCGTGGAAAAGCACAAGCCGAAAGTTTAAAAAGTGTACAAAAAGATACTAAGGCAAGATTAATAAAAGATGATGCAAAAGAGATTATTATTAGTGCCACAAAGCTAAAACAAGGTGATATAGTACTTGTCAAAGCAGGTGAATTAATTCCTAATGATGGTGAGGTAATAGACGGTATTGCTAGTGTTGATGAGTCGGCTATAACTGGTGAATCAGCTCCTGTTATTAAAGAAGCTGGCGGTGACTTTGCGTCTGTTACTGGCGGTACAACTATTAAAAGTGACTGGTTAAAAATACAGATAACTTCTTTACCTGGCGATAGCTTTTTAGACAGAATGATTGCAATGGTTGAGGGCGCTAAGCGTCAAAAAACGCCTAATGAAATTGCTCTAACGACACTACTTGTAAGCTTGACACTAGTATTTTTGATAGTTATTGTAACCTTGTATCCTATTGGACTATACAGTGGTATAGTGATTCCAATATCGACATTGATTGCTCTTACAGTTTGTTTGATTCCTACAACTATAGGTGGACTACTTTCTGCAATTGGTATTGCAGGTATGGACAGAGTAACTCGCTTTAATGTTATTGCTATGTCTGGTAAGGCTGTTGAAACTTGTGGCGATATTGATACAATGATTTTAGATAAGACAGGTACTATAACTTATGGTAATCGTATGGCTGCTGAATTTATACCAGTTGGTAATGCAAGCGTTAAAGACTTGATTAACTATTCTGTTATAAGCTCTTTTCTTGATAATACACCAGAAGGCAAATCTATTTTAGATTTGGGCACTAAAGAAGGTGCTAATGTCAAAATGGAAAGCTACCGTGATTCTAAAAACATAGATTTTTCTGCACAAACTAAGATGAGTGGTATAGATTTAAAAGACGGTACAAAAATTAGAAAAGGTGCTAAAAGCGCTATTGTAGAATATGTAAAAGAAAATGGCGGCGATATACCTGAAGATTTAAATGCTAAAGTTGATGACATTGCTAAACTCGGTGGTACACCACTAGTTGTTAGTGTAAACGCTACAATTCTTGGGGTGATTTATCTTAAAGATACTGTAAAACCCGGCTTAGTTGAGCGTTTTGCTAGACTTAGAAAAATAGGTATTAAAACAATTATGTGTACAGGTGACAACCCTCTAACCGCAGCAACTATAGCTCAAGAGGCTGGTGTTGATGAGTTTTTAGCTGAATGTAAACCAGAAGATAAGTTAGAATACATAAAAAGAGCTCAAAAAATGGGAAAACTAATTGCTATGACAGGTGACGGTACAAATGATGCTCCGGCTTTAGCTCAAGCAGATGTCGGACTTGCCATGAATAGCGGTACAACAAGTGCTAAGGAAGCCGCTAATATGGTGGACTTAGATAGTGATCCTACTAAGATATTAGATGTTGTGGAAATTGGCAAGCAGTTGTTAATAACAAGAGGTGCACTTACAACCTTTAGTATTGCTAATGATATTGCCAAATACTTTGCGATAATTCCAGCAATGTTTATAGCAATAATCCCACAAATGCAAGTTCTAAATATCATGAATCTATCAAGCAGTTATAGCGCTATACTTTCAGCTTTGATTTTCAACGCTATTATTATACCGATTCTAATTCCGCTAGCGATAAAAGGAGTAAGCTACAAACCGATGAACTCACAAAAAATGCTTATGTATAACCTTAGTATATATGGCATAGGTGGTGTAATAGTTCCGTTTATTGGCATAAAACTAATAGATATAGTAATTACACCATTACTTAAAATAATCAATTTATAAGGAGGATGCAATGAACTATACAAAATTGGTCAAACAATCTATAATATTATCAATAACAATGTTCATCATTTGCGGCTTAATATACCCATTAGCTCTAACGGGTATTGCCCAAGTGCTGTTTCCTAGTCAAGCTAATGGTAGCTTAGTATATGTTGACGGCAAGGCAGTAGGCTCTAGCCTAATTGGTCAAGATTTTACTGATGAAAGATTGATGAAAACAAGACCATCAGCAGTAAATTACAATACATATACTCAACAAGATAAAGATAGTGGCGACTACTCAGGACCATCAACCGGTTCAAATAACTATGCTCCGTCAAATCCAGATCTTGCACAAAGAGTGCAAGAGGATGTAGATAGTTTTCTTGCTGCTAATCCAACTGTAAAAAAAGGTGAAATACCAGCAGATTTACTAACTGCATCAGGCTCAGGACTAGATCCACATTTATCACCTCAAAGTGCTAGGTTACAAATACCAGCATTGGTAAAAACAACAGGTCTTACAGAAGAACAACTGATTAAAATAGTACAAGACAATACTACAGATAAAGTATTTGGCGTTTTAGGCGGGGAGACAGTTAATGTGTTAGGAGTAAATATTCAGATATTAAAAACAATGAAACAATAGGTGCATCATGCAAGAGAATCGTCCAAATCCAGAAAAATTGCTCGAACAAATAAATAAACAACATGAGCAAAAACAAAAAGGCAAACTAAAAATATTTTTTGGCTATTCAGCAGGCGTAGGTAAAACCTACGCTATGCTTGAAGAAGCACACAATATTAAACAATCAGGCGTTGATGTGGTTATAGGTTATGTAGAGCCACATCAACGTCCAGCTACTTTAGCCTTGATGGAAGGACTAGAGCAAATACCACCACTTAAAATTAATTATCAAGGTATTAGTTTATATGAATTTGATTTAGATAATGCTTTGGCAAGAAAGCCACAGCTTATACTTGTTGATGAATTAGCTCATACTAATGCTAAAACGTGCAGGCATTCTAAGCGATATAAAGATATTGAAGAGCTTTTGCGAATGGGCATAGATGTTTACACTACAGTCAATGTTCAACATATAGAAGGGCTTTGCGATACAATAGAGTCTGTAACAGGCGTTATAGTACGTGAGCGTATACCCGACAGCGTTATTAACAGTGCTGATAAAATGGAGCTAGTAGATATAGAGCCAGAAGATTTGATAAAAAGGCTAAATGATGGCAAGATTTATCAAAAGACGCAGGCACAAAAAGCACTTTCTAACTTTTTTACTAAAGAAAATCTTGTAGCACTAAGAGAAATAGCGCTCAGGCGTACGGCCGACAGGGTCAATATAACAGTCAAACAAAATAAAGGAAATAGCCAATACTATACAGACGAACATATATTAATGTGTTTGTCAAGTTCTCCTGCTAATGCTAAAGTAATACGGACTGCCGCTAAAATGGCAAAAGCATTTGACGGAAAATTTACTGCTTTATTTGTTGAAACACAAGACTTTTTAAAAATGACACAAGAAAATAAAAAAAGACTTGATGACAATACAAGGTTAGCAGAACAGTTAGGCGCTAATATCATCACAGTCTATGGTGATGATATAGCTTATCAGACAGCCGAATATGCTAAAGCGTCAGGTGTATCTAAAATAGTATTAGGTAGACCTGTAAACAAACATATATTTGGTCTGAGTGCTAAAAATTATGTTGATAAATTGACAGCATTTGCACCAGAACTCGAAGTATATGTAATACCAAATAAATTAAAACAAACCTTTAAGCAATCACAAAATCAAACATTTAAACTTGATATGCCAAAACTAAGTACAAGTGATGTATTTCTTTCCTTAGGTTATCTTACAATAGCTACTTTGATAGGTATATTGTTTGATTATCTAGAAATCAGCGAAACCAATACAATAATAGCATATATAATGGCAACCCAAATTACGGCACTTACAACAACAGGGAAGATATACGGAATAGTAACCTCTATATTATCAGTCTTATTATTTAATTTTTTCTTTACTGATCCACGTTATACTTTAAACGTATATGGTCAAAGCTATCCTGTAACCTTTGCTTTTATGTTTTTAGCTTCAATAATTACAAGTACATTAGCCAAAAGGGCTAAAGAACAAGCACGCCAATCTTCACTTCAAGCACATAGAATGCAAATATTACTAGAGACTACTCAAAAGCTACAACAGGCTAAGAGTAGAGAAGAAATATTTACGCAAACAATAACTCAAATACAAAAACTACTAAGTACTACAGCGATAATATACCCTTTTGATAGCAGTGAATTAAAGACACCAATATCACTTGAACAAGTGGAAAAAATAAATAAATATTTTACCCAAGATGAAAAAGCAGTTGCCCAGTGGGTTGCTATAAATAATAAACACGCAGGAGCTACAACATCTACTTTATCTGGTGCTAAATGTTTATATATGTCTATTAGAAGTGGAGAAAAAGTATTTGCAGTCGCAGGTGTTGCGCTTGATAAGAAAGAAATGCTAGAGCCGTTTGAAAAAAACTTGTTATTGGCTATATTATCTGAAACAGCCTTTACGCTTGAAAAACAAGATATACTTGAAAATCAGAAACAAATTCTTTTAAAAGCTAACAGTGAACAACTGCGTACGAGCCTTTTGCGTGCTATATCGCACGATTTGAGAACTCCATTGACAGGAATTGCAGGTGGTAGTGGGCTGTTACTGGAGCAATTTGATAAAATAGATAAAGATACTCAAAAAACCATTTTACAAGACATACAAAAAGAAGCACTTTGGTTGTCCAACTTAGTAGAAAACCTACTTAATATGACCAAAATCCAAGACGGACTTTTAGTTGTTAGTAAAAAACCTGAACTAATAGACGAAATAATTACCGCTAGCATTGAAAAAGTTCAGAAAAAGACAGGTACAAAAACTATAACTGTGCAGGAATTTCCGGGTTCAATTTTTGTGCCAATGGATGCACAACTAATAATACAAGTATTAATTAATCTATTGGATAATGCTATAAAGCATACAAACGAAAATAGCAAAATTACAATTAGCTATCAGCAATTAGATGGTCTTTTACAAATGCAAGTGACTGATGACGGTGGTGGTATCCCACTACAATTGCTGGATAAAGTTTTCGAGCCGTTTTATACTATGAGTAAAACAGTAAATGACAAAAATCGTGGTATGGGACTTGGACTTAACATATGTAAGTCAATAATAGAAGCGCACGGTGGCACTATAACAGCTAAAAATAACGAAATTGGTGGAGCAACATTTACTATTGATTTGCCATTACAGTAAATAAATATTTTGTTTTTTTTACATTAAAACCCTCAAACGTAGTTTTATTATACTGCGTTTGAGGGTTTTAAAATGTTTTTTGCTGTATGAATTTTAATAGCTATTTTGACGTGAGAATAAAGTATCCAAGCAACATTACCCTTTAATAGATCTAGGTAAAATCATCTGATGAACAGGAGTAATAGATTTAG
>CAZKFG010000052.1:0-16764 GCA_964551985.1 uncultured Acidaminococcales bacterium | reverse complement strand
CATTTATCGTATACATTTTTATAATAACATGCAGCATATTACATGTCTATGTTTGCAAAAAAGTTTTTTTAAAATGGTTTTAAAAAATAAACAATCCCTTAGCTAAAGCTAAGGGATTGTTTATATATTTTTTTATTTTTCATCTTGTAGTTTTTTTACTAGCTTTTCTAGTTCAGTAATTTTTTTGAGCATATCCGGCACTTTTCTAAGTACTGCCTCTTGTTTGAGCCATTCTTTGTGTGGTCTTGCTGGAAATCCCGCATAAACAGAGTTACTCGGCACGTCTGCTGTAACTCCGGCACGTCCTGCAAATACGCAATTATCGCCAATATTTATGTGTCCGACAGCCGCCGCTTGACCAGCAAATGTCACGTTATTGCCGACTTTTACACTGCCAGGCAAGCCTACAAAAGCAATTAAAAAGCAGTTTTCGCCTATTACGTCATTGTGACCAATGTGCACAAGATTGTCAATTTTGGTACCTTTACCGATAATAGTACTACCTGTTGTCGCACAGTCTATGCAGGTATTGCAGCCTATTTCTACATTATCGGCGATTATAACATTGCCTACTTGTGGTACTTTTTTGTGTTCGCGTCCTATTGTAACGTAACCAAAGCCGTCGCCACCGATTACTGTACCACTATGCACCGTAACATTATCACCAATTTCACAAGCAGCATATATGCTTACACTAGAGTATATTATGCAATTTTTGCCTATATGGCAGTTGTCTGCTATGTATGTATGAGGGTATATAATGCTATTATCACCAATTACAACATTTTCGCCAAGTACAGCATAGGGCAATATTGCAACGTTTTTGCCTATTGTTGCACTTTTTGGCACGATTGCACTATTGTGTATTTCGCGTTTTACGTTTATTGGCGGGCTAAATAGTTCTAGCAAAAGAGCAAATGCCGCTCTTGGGTTCTCTACAATAATTAGTGGTTTTCCTACTGGAAATTCGATGTTTTTAGGAATTATTACTGCTGCTGCCTGAGATTTTGCTGCTTTTTCGATGTGCGGTGGTACGGCAAATGTAATTTGAGCTGATCCTGCTTCTTCTATGTTTGTTGCTCCGCAAATTAAAATGCTTGAATCTCCAACAACATCACCGCCAACAAGGCTTGCTATTTCTTGTAATGTTTTTCCTTTCAACGCCTTGTCCCCCTGTAAATCATTATTTTAATTTTTTCAAAACTTCGTCGGTAACGTCAGTACCGCCATATAATACAGTGTTTTTTATCAATACCGCGCCTAGATTTTTTTCTTTGGCTACTTCTTGCATAGCTGCATCCATACTGGATTTAAGGTCAGTTTCTGCTTTTTTTTGTATGGCTAAAAATTCAGCTTGATGAGCTTGTTGCTTTTTTTGGTAGTCAACTTCGCTTAATGTTTGTTTTTCTTTGGCAGAAGCTTCTTCTATTTCTTTTATTTTCTTATTTAGTTCTTGCTCTAGTTGTTGAACTTTTGCGCTTTCTGTATATATTTTTTGCATATCTACATAGCCAAACGAGGCGTTTCGTCCACCACAACCTGCTAAAGTAAGTACCGATACAACAAGCATTGTCACTAGCACTAATTTTTTCATCATTAATTAAATCTCTCCTTTATTTTAAATAAAAATTTATTTTTTTGGCAATGCCAAAATTACTTGCTCAGTTATGTCTTGTGCGTTAATGTTAGTTTTTACATCTACAAGCACAACATCTATTTTGTTTTGTATTGCAATTTTGTTTACTTGGCTTGCAATATCGTCATACATTCTTTGATACAGTCTTTCTCTTGCTTGGTCTTGTTCTGTTAGTTGTTTGTCTATTGATTGTAGTGTTTTTTCGAGTATTTGTGGTATATTTTCTAGTACTTGTTGGTCTTTTTCGTATTTTGCTTTATCTTGGTTTATTAACTGACTTTGCAAAGTTTTTTCGTATTCTCTAAGGTCAAGTACTGATTGGGTTTCATATTTTTGCATAGCTTGTTGCAATAGTTCATCGCCTTGCTTGTTTACTTGGTTTATTTTTTGTCTTTTCTCTGACATTAGTTTTTCTAACTGCTCAATTAGTTCTTGTTTTTGCTTTGCATCTTCTTCTCGTTGTCTTGGCAGTGGATTTATAATTTCTATTTTAGATTTTAGGTTAAACATTGGCAGACTATATTCTTTTTCTATTGCGTCTAGTTTGTCTTTTAATAGTTCGTTTATTTTTTGCTTTTCTATGATTTTTATTTCTTCTAGTTTTGCTCGCTCTTTCATATAAGCTTGACTCATTTTAACTGCATAGTCTGCTTGCAAAAAAGAGTTACTACCTTGTTGTTCTAATGTTTTTATGTTGTTTATTAATTGAAGCTGGGTTTTGAGCATATTAACTTGTTCTTGTTTGAGTTTCTCTGTTGCTTCATAATTTGATTTAGCAAGTTTCCAAGCTGGGTATAGATGATGAATTTTTATTATCGCTTGTAAATCAATTACAGCTACTTGCGTTTTTGCAGTTGTAGGGTTTGTAGTGTTATTGCAACCCGTGAAAAACAGCATTGCCGCAATTAACAAAACGATGATGCAAGACCACCTCATCTTCTTACCTCCTGCTAGATTTTAGCAAAAAAGACCCGTTAACGGGTCTTTTCGCTAACTTAAGTTTTATTTTCCGAATGCTTTTATTACGTCGTCTGTAATATCCACACCGCCATAGACAACTGTGTTAGCATTTACAACTACTGTCAAACCTTTTGCTTGAGCTACTTTTTTTACAGATTCTTCAATTTTCACAAGAACTGCATCCATTAACTCTGCTTGTTTTTGTTGTAGTCTTTGACTAAGTTGCATGTAGTACTCTTGTTTTTGTTGGTCGTTCATACCTTTGCTTTTTTCTTCAAATTCTTTTTGTGCAGCTTGTCCTTCTGCTTGCATTGTTTTACCTACATTTTCAGAATCTGGATGAGCTTGTAAAGCTTTAGTAACATTTATATAGCCAATAGCAGAATCTTTAGCGGCTGGTGCTGCTGATACTACTTGTGATTGTGTTAAAGCAAGACCTACTATACCGAGTGCAAAAAAAGCAACTACGACTAAGGCTACAATTTTCATTTTTTCTCTGTTTGTATTTTTCATTTTTAAACCTACTCCTTTAAAATTTTATGAAGTTAATTATAACAGCTTAAAGCTGTTTTTTCAACAGATAAAACTAAATATTTCCTACTAATCTAAAATAATTCTCTTTATTTTTGCCAAAAACAATTTCAGCAGCTAAAAATTCGTGTATTCTATATCTTAAGGCAAATTCTAGCCTGTTTATTTTATCATATTTTTCTAGTCTTATCTGCCAATTTTTTAAAAAATTTTGTTCTAGTCTCAAGATTTTATCATCATCTGAAGGTCTATAAAGAAAACTAAAACTAGTATTTTTCCAATGCCTTGCCAATCCAAAGTCAAAGTGCCATTTCGCATTTTCCGGGTATAGTGTTATCTCTGTAAATATTTCATCTTTAATAGATATTTTTTTACCTAAATGAGCTCTGCCAGAGAATTCATCGCTATCTTTACCTAAATCTATATAACCTTCAAACCATATTTTATATCTGACAGATTCTACGTTAATTATAATATCCGGTTTGGTTTTAGGCACTATTTGTACATTAGCCGAGAGTTTGAAATCTTTAAAAATTTGTTGTTGTAAAATGTAGGTATTTAATTTTTCTTGTATTTTTTCTTTGTGCTGAGCTAAAAATTCTACAGGTAAACCACGTAGTTTTTCTGCATAATTTGCAATATTTTGTTTGGGCTTAATCAAAACAACTGCTGGCATTGTTTTAGAATAAAATTCATAGTTTATATCTGTAACAATATTGCCAACCGGAACAAGAATTATATCTACATTTACTCCATTATCCATGTTGACATCTACTGTAGCTTTAAAATACGGCATTGTATTTTGAACAGTTTTAGTTATATAGTTTTTTACTAATATGCCTGCCCAATCGACTGCATCTGCACTGGCTCCTTGCAAGATTTTCTGTGCATGCAATTTTAAATCAGTTATTTGTTCTTGAAGCAAATCTTCCCATAATTTATCCATTCCAGATAAATAAAGATTAATTTTTACATCTTTAACAGTATTTGACCAAGGCTTGACATAGACAGTAATTTGCATATTTTCATTATTTGATATAGTTATTTTTTCTGTATCATATCCTGAAAAAATTCTATTACTCAAATCAAACAATACAGATGTATAAATAGATTTGTTTTGTTCAACAACATTAATTTTTTTCCCCACCAATACCTGTTCTGCAACAACAGTAATGCTATCAGACATGCGTTGTAGAATGCTTTGACTTGCACTGTTTGTAGTATCAATAACATTGGCTGCTACAGTTTGGATTTGTTCGTTAGCAAAAACATTGCCTGCAGGCATCACAAGTATAAGCAACAGTACTTGTAATGTTTTAACAAAAACTTTTCTCATACTGTTCTCCGATATTTTTTAGAATTGCCCACCAAAGCTAAAGTGTATACGCCATTTATCACCATAAGCATAGTCTAATTTTATTGGTCCAAGTGGTGAATTTATTCTAAGTCCAACACCATAACCATATTCTATATCGCCAAGATTAACACTTCTACCTTTTTCCCAAGCATAGCCAGCATCAGTAAATAGTACTCCTTGAAAGTTTTTGGTCATTGGGAATCTATATTCAGCAGTACCAGCTATCATTTTGTAACCATAAAATCTATCATCTTTATAGCCACGTAGATAAGTATCTCCACCTATAGAAAACCTTTGGCTAACTGGCATTTTCCCTGTAGCATACCCTGCAACAGCTCTAAAAGCAAGCACTTTATTTGTTGTCATTGGATAGTATGTACGAGCTTCAACAAAATATTTATTAAAGCTAAAATCTCCACCCATAAATCCAGCAAATTCGCCTTGAAATTGGGCATAGTTGCCACGTGTTGGATTGTAGATATTATCTCTTGTATCAACGTATCTTGTTAAAACAACACTATTTGTTTTACCAAAACTATCGGGTATTGCCCAAGGATTTGCTTCATAGTATTGGTTGTGATCTCGCTCTACTGGTTTTACATAAATATCATTTCTATGTCTTAAAGAAATAGCATTTGTAATATAGTCGTTTTCTGGTCTAGACAAAGTAACTTCTACGCCTTTTCTTCTTCTATCATAATAAGCTTTATCATTGCCAAAATCATCTAGTTCTTCATATTTATGTGTCACATCATAAATGTTAAAGCCAATTGCTGTAGCTTTACTATCAAGCCACGGACGTTGATATAAAAAGTCATAGTTTTTATTATTTGCTCCACCGAATTCCCAGCGAAGATTTATTTTATCGCCAATTCCACGAAAGTTTTTATCACCAATCATTATCATACCGATGATACCATCAGCATCACTATAGCCAGCGCCAATACCAAATGTCCCTGTCGACATTTCAACAACGCTAACTTCTACTTCAGCGCCATTTGGATTGCGACCTGGATTTAATTTTATATTTACATCTTCAAAATATCCCAAGTTATAAACTTTTTGCATACTACGACGAGCGTCATTTACATTAAATGGCTCATCTTTATATAACTTTAACTCTCTTAAAATTACATAATCTTTAGTTTTTTTGTTACCTTTTACAACAAATCCTTCTATAACGCCTTCGTTAATTGATACCTTCATCATTCCATCAGGTTGCATATTTATGTCACTAACACGAGCTAAAATATATCCGTCACGATTATATGCTGCCTCTATGGCTCTAGCACCTTCACTTAATTTCTTACTATTAATTACTTGATTATCTTCTAAACCTAAAAGCCTTTTTAAAAGATTATCAGAATATATCGTACAACCAACTATCTCCACTTTTTTCAAAATAGGATTTTCATTGACTACATATTCTACTCTTATGCCTTCTGGAACACTGCTGTAACGAGCTTGAACATCATAAAACCAGCCTGTCTCATAAATCATTTGTAAATCCTGATTTACGTTTTCAATAGTCAAAGTAGCTCCAGGCTTTACCCTAAACAGCTGCTCAAAACTATCCACAGGGACATTTTTGCTACCAACAACAACCACTTGAGTCACAGTTTTATCAACAGCTTGGTTTTCCTCAACCACTGTTGCCTTAATAGGTTCTGCTACCTGTTCTAATTTTTTTGGCACATCTAAAGTTTGTTCTTTAGAAGAATTTTCTTGCTTTACCTCTTGAGCAAATGCACTTGTTGTAAACAGCAAAATAGTACTCAAGACAAGTATCATTTTACTTAAGCTCTTACTCCTACTCATTCATACCTCCAAAATTTATCTGTTGTTTATATATTAATTATTGCTACGCAATACTTTACCCGCCATACGTACTAAATCTTGTTTCTGTTGGTCTGTGATAATTGTACTGATAATCTTATCATTCAAAGGCTCTTTAGCATCTTTTGCTATTATTGTTTGTTTTTGACGATCCACTACCAAGTTTTGTGTTTGCACAACGACTGCATTTTGTGGCAATTTTTGCTCAACCTTATTTATTATATCATTTTTTTGCTCTTGTCGTTCATTTTTTTCAAATTTCACAATTCGATGTGCAAAAATATCATCTTTTAAATATATGATCCCACTTGTTAGTAAAATTAAAGCGACTATATTTATCAATATATATTTTTTAAGATTAATTTTTTTCTTTTCTTTTAAATGTTCCATTTCCGCTTGTGCCAAAAGTAAATTTATTTCACCTTGTAAGTTATTTTGGTTATTAAAATTCTCCTCAGCACGAGTTAACCAATTTTTAATTGCAAGTATTTTATTACACATTACTTTTTGAGTTTCCAATGCTAAACACCTCTGAATTATAATCTACCCAAAAAACTTTTTTTATCCTCACAAAATACTTTATATTTGCTCAAAATATCCATTTAAAATATATTATTTAGCATTAAAGTTCTAAATGCACTTGTTTTCTTCATTTTTCACATTTTAATGTCGTGAATAAATTTTGACAGCATCCCTCTAATTCTTTTTACAGCTTTTTTTTGCAATCTATATATATGTGTTTGACTGACATTGATTGTTTTGGCCATATCACAAGCAGATAGTTGCTCAATATAAAGTCCTTGCAAAACTTTTTGCTCTTTTTCTGGTAATCTATTAATCATTTGATTTACTTTTTGCTGAAGAAAATTCTCTTCAATCAATTCCTCTGGTCCAGCGCTTTTATCTACAATTAAATCAGATAAAATATTTTTGTCAGATATTGGAAAATCCAAAGAAAGCGATTTTTTATCACAAGTACTTTTTAAATAATCAAGCATTCTACCTCTTATTCTGTGAATAGAAAATAAACTAAAAGCTACTTTCTTTTTATAGTCAAAGGTCTCTACTGCTTCTATCAGACCAACAGTTCCTTCTTGGATAAGTTCTAAAGCTTGCTCAGATGGTAGATTAAAACTCATCGCGGTTTTAAAAACTAATGGCTGATAGCAGATTATCAGTTCACTTCTAGCACTTTGATCTCCATCAGAGTATTTTTGCCAAAGCAAAATCTCTTCATCAAGAGAAAGTATATTCACTTTTTTCAATTCTTCTAAATATCTTTTGAACATAATACTCCCTTAAAACTAATCTAAAAAGATACTTTGTACTCAATACCATAAAATATTTTCTTATCTTCATCTACAGAGCTGCCTACACTCCATCGATTGTTTAGTTTATATTGTACACCAAATTTTCTGTATTTGTTATCAAAACTAGTTGTATAACTAAGTAGCAGCTTATCAGTTATATACTTGCTCACATAAACGTTATATTGTTCTTTTTGCGCTTCTGACATATCACGAACAAACATAGAGTCCGTGAGCATACCCATACCACTTATAATTTGACCTTGATATGTTCTAAAATCACTTAGACCTAAAGTGTTTTTTATAATGTTTTCTACGTCACCTAGAAAAGTGGCTTGTAAACCAGAAAGCAAAAGCCCTCTCACATCATTTTCTGTCATAGTGCTATTATCACCAGTAGTAGAAATACTCTTTAAGGTTATCAGGCGAAAAATTTCTTGTTGTGATAGAGGCGGATTGGAAGTTAGCTTTACATCCATTTGCTCTATGGGTCCATTTACGGATACATATACATTATAAGTAGATATTTGAGTGTTTGCCGAAAGCTTAATATTAGGCAATATAGATCCTGGTGTTGGGAACCCTGCACTAGCCTCTGAAATAGAAAACACTGTCCCAAGATATTTTATAGAACCTTTTTTGACTTTGACACCACCAGCGATATTAGTATAATTTGCATTACCTGTAATATGCAAACTACCTTCTAACATCATATCATAAAGATACTTGTTATACAATTTCACTTTATTGCCTAAATCAACCTTTACATCAAGACCTAAGTTCATACTTGAATCACCAAACTCTGGCACTACTGGTAAATTAATTAAAATATTATCTAAAAATACATTCCCTTTCAAAAGCGGACGAAAACCTCGTCTTGATTTTTGTGGTTTAATTTCAAGATCGCTACTTACAGGCCCTGTAAACATATCTGATACTATTTCTAGTTTATCTGTTTTTAACTTCAAATTATATGACGAATCAATACTTTCATTTAAATCAACACTACCTTGAGCATTAAGATTTCCTTTGCCCATATTAGCTGTTAAATTGTTGATTTTTATTTTATTGTCAGCTAGAGCAACATTCAAATTAATTTTAGTTAGTGGATACCTCAAATACTTAAACTTAATTGTTCCATCATTGACAGCAACAGAGCCAAAATAACTAGGATTTTCAAAATCACCTTTGACAGTTAATTGCCCCTGCGTCTGTCCTATTCCCCATTCCACTTGGGTAGGAAAAATACTTGACAAAAGGCTCAAATCAGCATTATCTAGTTTCACTACCAAATCCATTTGATCGTCTTTATTTTTTCTTTGCTCTTTGCTCTTGATTAAATCAAAAGGGATCTTACCATAAGCACTCATTTTGTAAACATCTTTAGAAATAAATAATTGTTCAACATTAATAACATCATTTTTCAGACTACATAAGCCATACAAATTGTCAAAAGTAGTTTCGTTAATGCTACCAGGCGAAATTTGCAAAGATGCAACAGCAGAAGGATTTTGCGCTGTGCCATTTACTTGAATGAGAAAATTCAAATCACCTGTAAGTCTAAAAGCATTTCCCATATAAGCAGTTAAAAGAGCTGCATTAATCTTCGTACCACTTAATTCTAATGCCAAATCCCCATTAAAATCCGCACTACCTAATCCTACAATTTTTCCTTCACCTTGTTTTGCTTCTAGTTTATTTATTCTTAATTTGTTTTGATGTAGGTAAAGATTGACATCAATTGATTCAAAGCCAATTCCTCTGACGTGTGCTTGTTCTATCTGGGCAATCAGTTTTGCGCCTGTACGTTTTCCGCCTTCGTTTAGACTTAAAACTCCATTTATCCTACCGTCTATATCCAAATTAAGTCCTGCAACGCCAGTCAAAGCACTCACATCACCATTTTTTATCTCAAGTAATCCATGAGCAAACTTTTCCGCAAAATCAACACTGGCGTCTAGGCTATATAAACCATCACCATTAGTAAAAGATATTCTAAAGTAATTATTTACCCCACCTTCACTCCATGCAAAGCCTTGAATATTATTAAACATTTGATTGTTTAATAATATTTCACTAGCCCCAACTTGCCCATTAAATATTGGTTTACTAATATTACCTGTCAAGCTACCGTTTAAATCAATACCGCCAAACATTTTAACTCCATCGTATGCTGGCAAGCTCTCAAGTCTTATATTATCACCTTTAAAATTAAGGTCTAGAATATTTTTACTATCTATTTTGCCATCTAACACAACTTTAGTTTGCATAAAGTTAATTTTCACATCATTTAAAAAGAAATCCCCTTGCTGATAAGTACACTTACCCTGCACTTTTTCTATGAAATTATCTCTAAAACTAGCTTCATAAATTGATATATCAGCATCAATAAGTGGATTATTTAGTAAACCTTTTATCTTGATAACACTGTCCATATTACCTGTTATTTTTTCGTCTGGAATCACTAAAGCAGCGATAGGCTCTAAACGTACCGCTTTGGACATTAAAGTTAAATCTCCGTTATTTGTTGATGTATCTATTGTTCCGTTAAGTAAATATGCACCATAGTTCATTTTTGCTAGCAGATCATTAATTGTTACAGTTTTACCTTGCAATACTATATTGCAACTCAATTGTTTGATAGGTTGTTTTTCTATAGTTGCATCTTCTGCCATCAAATCGACTTTTGCAGATAGATTATCAATATCACCAAAAACATCTGCTTTGATATTTAAAATACCATCACCTGTTAAATTAAAAGATTTACAAATCTCTGCTATTGGTAAATCACCTGATGAAATATTGCCTGTTATTATATGATTTATTATTTTCCCTTGTGCAGCAATAGTTCCTTTGCCAACATTTGCCGAAAAATCATTTAGCCAAGTATTATTGTTTTCATGTTTGGCTGTAGCATTTAAATTGGTCAGAACAATGTCACGCCAAGCCAATTTATCACTAGAAGCGGTAATTGCTATGTTAATATCTTCTAGTGTTGGCTTACCTGTAAAAGCTATCTTAGAGTTAATAAAGCCCGACAAGTCGCTATTATTTATCAGCTTTCCAGCATCAACATTTACAAAATCTGCGTTACCTACCAAAATATTATCTTTATAATTGTATTGTCCATTTATATCAACGATTCCAGCAAACATTTTTGCTTGTGCTTGGTTAATAAAGAGTTGACCATCTTTGCTAAAAAATTTTATTTTAGCATCAGACAACTCCCAATAATCTACTTTAAGATTGTTAAAACCAAATTCTCCTTGCACTGACAATGCTTGCAAATCTTTTTCTAACATCCCGTTTAAAGAGACAGAAAATTTGAAATCGCCTTTATAGTTATCAATAGGGTAAATTTTGCTAAAATCAAAGCTATCACTACTTAAAGTAAGAGTCTTGGCTACTGGAATAGCTTCATCTAAAAGTAGTTGCCCCCGCACGTTCACGTTTTGTCCATTAATCGCAACAGAAAAACCGTTAAAATTCAAAGCGTTTGCATTAGCTTTTATTTTTCCGTCTAAAACTATATGCAAATCTCTGCCATCTAACGAGTAATCTCCGCTTAACTTATTAAATACAACATCGCCATCAAAAATATTTTGACCTTTTTTATTAGTCCAAGTAAAATTAATTTTTTCTATTTGTCCAGCTAAATTATCTATTCCCAAAGTCGCTTTGGCAATTTTTGCAAATTCTAAAGCCTCTATTTTGTTAGATGTTATTTGCAAATCCCCCTGACCATCTAGAGAGATTTTCCCTTTAGCTCTTAATTTATTATTTGATTGTACAATTGTAATGTCAGTTTGATAAAAAGGGTTTTTTGCTGAATCAATCTCGCCGCTTATTGTTAATAGCTCTTTATTGTGCGGAGTTGTCAAATGCAAGTCTAAATCGTTCATTGCTATCAAGGCATAAAAAGAAGGTTTTTGAGTATCATCTAGTTTTATTAAATTACTGATGTTCCAAGTCCCATCACTATTAACACTCAAAAATAATTGGCTTTTATTTGCCAGTGTAATTTTAGATATAGCCTTTATTGGATCAGAATAGTTAAATACCAAATCAAACAAACTAAAATTAACGCAAAGAAAATCCGTCTTAAAAACAGGTTTTTCTTTTGCGTCTTTTACTTGTATATTGTCAATAGTTATTTGCGTAAGACCAGTTAATCTTAAATCGGTTAGATGCAAACTACCATATATATTTTTTTGCGCTGACTCCAGCACCTGCTGTTTGACCGCACTTAAAACGTTAGGCAAAGCTGCATACGCAATACCAATTAACAACGCTACTATTAAAGCTGATAATATTAATATTTTTCTTTTCTTCATTAATATATAGCCTCTAGAATATCTCTTTTGCATAAAATAGTAAATAAGTGGTCGATAAACGACCACTTATTTATTTATCTAACTACAGGAACACCCATAGCGCTCTCTAAACTAGCTAACGAAGTATTATAATCATATAATGCTTGTACATAATTTGTTTGCGCTTGCGTTAAAGCGACTGCTGCATCTATAACATCCGTGTTAGTTCCAACCCCTGCTTGATAACGTACTTGGGCAATTTTATAATCTTCTTTAGCTGTCTCTACAGCAATTTGCGCTGTGGAAATGCGTTTTTCCGCTTCTTTAAAGCCAAAAAAATAAGTTCTTACAAGTAGGTATATGTTATCTTCTACTTGCTTTAGTTCTGCTTCTTTTTGAATTAAGTTACCTTGAGCATTATCCACTGCACCGCGTGTAGTATTTGAATCAAATATACTAAAACTTAAAACTGCATTAGCTTCCCAGTTAGATTTTCTATCTCCTGGAAAGTCCTTATCTCCCCAACCATAAGATGACGAAAGTGTAACACTTGGCAAATAACCACTTCTCGCTGCCATTATACTGCTTTTAGCAGCTTGAACCGATTTGTATGCCTGCATTAGTTGTGGTTGGTGCTGTCTAGCAAAGTTTAAACAACCTTCTAACTCTTTATCGTATTGACTGTACGTCAAATCATCTTGTATCAAAGTATTAGTATCTTGAGGTAATCCTACAATGTTATTAAGAGTAGCTACTGCTACATCATAATTGTTTTGTGCTTTTATAAGTTCTTGTTGGGCGTTTGCCAGTTCAACTTCTGAACGCAAAACATCCACTTTAGCAACAACACCCACTTCGTAACGAGCTTTGGTGTTTTTTAAATGGTCTTCTAATCTTGTTACAGATTCTTTGTTCAAAATAACCATATTACGTGTTTGAAGCACTGTAAAGTACGCTTGTGTTGCATCAAGTTTTACAACCTGATCTGTACGTGACACTTCAAGATTAGCAATTTCTAAGTTGCGGCGCGCTGCATCTACACTACCTTTTCTCTTACCGCCTGTGTAAAGAGGATAAGATACACTTGTAGTGTTAGAAAATCTATCAGTTACACCTGCATCAATAAGCGATTGATAGTTGTGCGAACGATTCATCGCATATTGATAATTCGCCTGCAAACCATATTGACCAATAATCTGCTTTTTATTACCTTCGGCACTTTTTAAACTACCTTTAGCTATAGTAATTTTAGGGTTGTTATTCAATGCCATATCAATTGCTTGATTTAGCGTCAATTCTACTGTTTTTGCTTGCACTTGTTGAGCAGATTGTTGTACAGTTTGCATCTGTTCTGTCTGTGCTAGAGCATAATTACTTGCAAAAGCTAGTTGTAAACAAACTGTCACTAGTATAATTTTCTTTTTCATTTATTAGCCTCCGTTATTAACTACTTTATATAAATAATACTTTACCTAAAACATATTATATTAGCCTATATTCTTACTGTCAATAAAGCCCCAGCCACTAATTGTGATAAATTTGTAAAGTTTTTGCAAGTTGCTTTAAAAATAACTTCTTACACCTATGTAGGTACTATCAATTGCTTTTTTCCTTACATCAAGAGCCTCACCAACTATAGAAAATTTATCTGTAAGTTTTATTTCACCACTTATTTTGACCTTAAAATCATCTGGGTCATAAGCATCTGCGGATAATTTTAGCCACTTAAATGGAGCAACATCTAATCCAGCACCCAATTTACCTAGTACAATGCCTCCTCTGAGCGCCGTCTTATTATCTCCCTGCCCTAATTGTAAGTTCCAGTCATTATCATTACCTATAGACGAAATTCCTGCAACAACAAATTTATTTTTTGCATAATCAAATTTTAAAGTGGCATCAGCTCTGTATTTGTCCGGTTTGTCACCATATTTTAAGTCTATTGATGTTTGAATGCCACCTCCACTAAAGGCTCCTAGCATTTTGTTTGCTTTTTCGCTAGCTTGACGTGAATTTTCTATGGTTTTTTTAATATCGTCTTGGAGTTTTTCATCACCTGTTAGTTTTTCAATACTTTTAGTAATTTTCTCAACATTTTGGCTTGCTTGGTTTAGGTTGTGCAACGTTGTGATTATTTCTTTACTTGTATTACCATTATTATCTATTTGACCCATCATCTTATTCATAGTTGTTGCAACTTGGTTCATTTGCAACGCCATAGAACTTAGCTGCCTTACCGTTTGCTCTAATTGGTCTTTATTTTGTACTGCCAAATCGGCAAATACTTTTGTCATATCCTTCATATTGTTTGTTATATCACGCGTATTTTTCACTGTAACAATAATAGAATCTTGCACTTCTTTATCTGCAAATATAACATTTATAGAGTCTGCCATAAGACTTATTTTCCCTAAAACATCTGTTGCTGATTCCATAAATTGATCTACACTAGAACCTGCAGTACCATTTACCTTAGCATTTGGCGGAATATATTTATCTATTTGTTCGTCTGGAGGCGATATATCAATATACATAGAACCCATCATACCTTCTGAGCCCAATAAGAACATCGATCCTTCAGGTATTTTAATGCTATTTTTTATTTTTGCAGTAACAATAACGTTATTACCAGCTACTTTTATTTCTTCAACTTGTCCCACCGGAACACCCACAAAGTTTACAATATTACCAGGCTTTAAGCCACTGGCTCTCTGAAATTTTATGTATAAATCGTAGCTATCAAATGACAATCTAATAAAGCCTAAAAAAGACACTACAGCCATAAGTGCTGCCAAGCCAAAAATGACAAATAATCCTACTTTAGTTTCATTTTTCATCCAACAATCCTCCCAGTGGCAGTGCTTTATCTACAAATCTTTTTACAATACTATTGTCTGATTTTAATATCTCTTTTGGTGTACCTTGTTCTATTATAAGACCATTGTCAATCATCGCAATCTTATCTGCCACAAAGAAAGCTGAGTACATATCGTGTGTTACAAGTACTGAGGTAACTTTAAACAGTTGTTTTGTCTTTAGCATAAGTTTATTTATAACATCAGACATCACAGGATCTAACCCTGCTGTAGGTTCATCATAAAGTAAAATTTCAGGATTTGTAGAAATTGTTCTGGCAAGACTAACTCTTTTTTTCATACCACCTGATAACTCACTTGGCATATAATTTTCATAGCCTTCAAGACCTACAAGCTGCAAATTTGTTTTAACTATTTGTAAAATCTCATCATCACTTTTGTCAGTATGTTGACGAAGTCCAAAAGCTACATTTTCAACAACTGTCATAGAGTCAAATAATGCCGAATATTGAAAAACCATTCCCATTTTTTGTCTTAGCTTATTCCACTGTTCTTCAGTGTAATTTTCCACCTGCTCGCCATCAATAGTAATTGTACCGCTTGTAGGCTGCATAAGCCCTATAAGCATACGCAAAATAGTGCTTTTCCCAGAACCGCTAGCGCCAATAATTGCCAAAACTTGCCCTTTTTCCACAATCAAATCTATGCCATTGAGCACAACTTTATCACCATATGAAATTTTTACATCCTTCATAACTATGGCTTGGGTCACTGAAAATACCTCACTATCAAACGAATAATGCTAAAGATAAAAAATAATTAGCAATAAAAACCAGAATTATTGATATAACAACAGAACTTGTTGTAGCAACACCTACGCCTTCTGCGCCAAGCTGTGTTGTAAGCCCCTTATAACAACCTATAATAGCCACTATTCCACCAAAAAAGAAACACTTTATCAATCCACCAACAATGTCAAACGGTACACAAAAAGTTTTTATAGAATTTATATAACTATAATAAGTAATCCCTGCATAAGCATTAGAAATCATATATCCACCCCAAGAGCCACAAATGTTTGCAAAAACCGCAATTATCGGTAGCATTAATACACATGCCAAAAATCTTGGTACAACAAGATAAATAACTGGATTTACTGCCATAACTCTTAAAGCATCAATCTGTTCTGTAACCTTCATGCTACCAATCTCAGCGGTAATTGCTGCACCAACACGCCCAGACATTACAACACCTGCGAGAATTGGCACAAGCTCACGACCCATAGCAATTGTCACTATACCACCAACAGAATTTCCTGCACCAAGTTTGACAAATTCCATCGCTGTCTGAACAGCAAAAACCATACCCGCTGTGACAGATGTTATTATAACTATAAACAGCGAATCCACACCCAGTTTAGCCATCTGTTTTACAGTTTCTTTGCTACTTGCTTTATGCAAATTAGTTAAAGTTTGCCAAAGTAAAATAGCTACTTTGCCGATATTTGTACTTTTATTAATTACAAACGAACCTATGTTGTTGGCAATATTTTCTAAATACATTGGCTTCTCCTTGGTTTTACTATAAATATATACTATTCAATATTTGTTGTCAAAAATCCTGCTAACAAATGAAAATAAAACCCCTTTTTTAGGGGCTTATTTATTGTCAGTTATTTTAATAAAAGTTGTTGTTTCGCCTGTAAGTACATAGTTTGTTGGAGTATTAGTCTTATATTTTGTCCCTTGTACAAATTCATTAATTTGTTTTTCTTGCTCTGCATATTCTTCTTCGATAGTTTTTTGTTGATTTTTTTTCTGTTGATTTTGTTGGCTAGGTGCTGCTTTAATGTTGGATTTTGTTCCCAAAAGTAAATCAATTACAACATCATTATTTCTATCTTTTTTATTAAATTCTTCAATTTGTTCAGCAAAAGTCTGCTTCTTACTGCTATCAGGTCTTAGAAGAACGGATGTTTCAGCTGTTTTTTGTTGATTTACCATCCTTT
>CAZKFG010000051.1:0-17144 GCA_964551985.1 uncultured Acidaminococcales bacterium | reverse complement strand
TGCTATCATTCTGCAAGGACCACACCATGGCGCCCAGAAATCTACTAAAACAGGAGTTTTGGACGAGGCAACGACATTATCAAAATTATCATCAACAGTTAAATTTATAATACTCATTTCTACTCCTCCTATATCTTTTTTACAAGCACCTGACAAAGTGAGTACTCAATAAGCCGAGTTCTGTTCCGCAATGCGGTGACAATCATTTATCTTGGCTAAAAGTTACCTATTAGCTCTAGCGACACAACCCGGAAGGCTCAGCGGGCCGCTTCATCCCTTCCCTATTCGGTCTTGCTCCAGATGGGGTTTACCTAGCCAAACAGTCACCTGTTTGCTGGTGCGCTCTTACCGCACCGTTGCATCCTTACCAAAATTGCTTTTGGCGGTCATCATTTCTGTGGCACTTGCCCTAAGGTCGCCCTCGCTGGACGTTATCCAGCATCCTGCCCTGTGGAGCTCGGACTTTCCTCAACTATTTTTCATAGCCGCGATTGTCTTTTATACTCACTTTTGTCAAACTGTTTGTCTTATTACAATATCATAATTTACTCATCTTCGTCAATACAACCTATAATAATATCTGTCCCTATCATCTTGTTATACTGCCAGCCTGTACCATCTGTCGTTGAAAACTGATTCATTATAGAATCAAGTTGATCAGCATGACTTACGATAAATGCTTCTTTAGTCCTGCAAGTAACAGGTGAACCTTTTTCCTTCTCACCGTGATGCGACAAAATTATATGTAAAATCTGTTGTAATCTAAATGGCTTGATTTCAACTTTTTGCGCAGCACTATTGACAATCATAATGCCTAGTGTTATATGCCCTATAAGTTTTCCTTCTGTTGTATAAGGAAATCCTATCTCTTGCGATATCTCTTTTAGTTTACCAATATCGTGTAACAACGAGCCTGCAATAATAAGGTCAAAATCAACATCTCTTATCTTTTCACCCATCCCCACAGCAAGTTCAGCTGTATCAACACTATGTTGTAAAAGTCCGCCGATATAAGCATGGTGATATGTCATTGCTGCAGGATTTGTTTTAAAAGAGTGAAAAACAGTATCTGCAAATATTTCTTTTAGTAAAGCTTTTGCACCATCATCATTGATTTTGTCAATCAAAGCTAAAAAACGCTTTTCATAGTTTTTAATACTCACAGTACCGCTTGGCAGCAAGTGAGATAAATCATCTGTTAAAAGTGGTTGCTCCACTTTTTGAATTAGTAATTGAAGCGAACCATCATTTTGAAATCTATTAATATCAATAGTCCCTGTAACTTGAATAGCACAAGGTCCTGTAAAAGCTCTCATCATCTCCACCGCATAACTGTCAAAGCAGATAAAGGCTATTGAGCCACTATTATCAGTTACAGTACCTCTGGCAAACACACCACCATTTGATGATGTGCCTATTTTTTGTACTTTGCACAACAAAATGTGCCTTATTTTATCGCCTGCTTTAAATTCAGAAAGCATATTATTTCCTCCAAAATCAGATTATTTTAAATAGCTTTTGCTCTTTGGCTTTAACAGCGCTAATTTTTTTTTGTTTGAGCAATGTATACAATTCATCTACAACAAGAACCTCTGTCGCTTGATGTGTGGCATCAATAATACTAAGTCCAGAAAATACAGCTTTTTGCATATCATGATATTTGACATCACCTGTTATAAAAACATCTGCACCACGCTCAAATGCTCTATCAATCAAACTTGAACCAGCTCCGCCACAAACAGCTACAGTACTTATTTTTTTACCAGCGTCTGCATATACTAAAAATTCTTGATTTAAAGCCTGTTTAACTACTTGCAAAAAATCATTTAAGCTTAGCTCTTGCTGTAATTTGCCTATTCTACCAATACCCTCTTTATTTACAGAGTTTTCTAAGCTGTAAACATCATATGCTACCTGTTCATAAGGATGAGCTTCCAGCATCGCTTTAATTACTTTATCTTTATTGTCTATAGTCATTATAGCCTCTATTTTAACCTCTTGGACCACTTGCAACTTGCCAGTTTTCCCAACAAACGGTTTTGCGCCTTCCACAGGCATAAAGCTACCTTCTCCTTGTGTTTTGAAAGTACAATGACTATAGTTGCCAAGCATCCCTGCTCCAGCACTTGTCATCGCACAAGCTACTTTATCGGCATAATCACAAGGCACAAAAACGGCTATTTTAAACAGTTTTTCACTATACTCTAGTTGCAAAGATTCTACATCTTGAAGATTTAATTTTTTAGCCAAAACATCATTAACCCCACCTGTTGTTATATCAAGATTTGTGTGCAGGCAATAGACATTTAAATCATTTTTTATTATTTGACTTAGCATTTTATTATGCCAATTAGTCTGGGCAAGATTTTTAATTCCGTCAAAAATTACCGGGTGATGAGAGACAATAAGCTGCGCTTTTTGTTTTATCGCTTGAGCAACAACATCAGGTGTAACATCAAGACAAACAATAGTCTTTGTTATAATATTATCAAAACTGCCAACAAGCAGACCCACATTATCCCAGTTATATGCCAGCTTTTGTGGTGCGTATTCTTGCAATACTTTTGTTATATCACTAACTTTTATAGGCATTTTAAAAACTCCTTAGCTTGCAAAATAAAATTATTATACTCTTTATACTTATCACTTTGCACGGCTACATCACTTTTTTGCATACTATCGCAGGCTAATTTATGTTGTTTGATAATATTTTGTATGTGCTTATTTAGTAGTGGATGTTTATTTTCCATAAGTCGTGGTCCAATTTCCAACTGCAACTTACTAAGTCTACTTACATTTGGCGTTTTTTGAGCAAAAATTATTTGATAAATATAATCATCTTCAAAAACCAATTCTTCTTTAGCAATTGCCCAGCAATTGTCAATCAACCATTGTCTGACAGCATTTGTTTGCACCATTGGTTGTAAAATCAAATTTTGCACTGTTGAAAGCTGCTCTTTACCGTCTTTTAATATATCTATGATGGTTCTACCGCCAAGACCTGCAATTACCACAGTATCAACTTCACCAGCATCTATTCCTTGCAGTCCGTCAGCCTGTCGAACTTCAATTTCATTTTGAAGATTTTCTTTATTTATTGTACACCTTGCCGCCTCACAAGGTCCTTTAGCTATATCTGAGGCAATAGCAAAGTCTATACGCTCATTTAGAGCAAGATATGTCGGTATATAGGCGTGATCTGTGCCAATATCCGCCAGTTTTGAGCCTTGTAGTACAAAATCAGCTATATATTTTAATCGTTTACTTATATACATGTTCTCCTCAACTAACATCTACTCTTTATCAACTAATTTATAATACCACAGCAATAAACTTTTGTCATTAATTTGCATTTTAAATACAAAAATACAGCTTCAAAACGCAAAGCTGTATTTTTTAGCACTAAATTTAAACTATACTATAAATTTATTAATTTCTTTTTCCAAATTCTGCGCAATATCAGTCAATGCGTGACTCGAGGCTGCTATTTCTTGGAGTGAAGCAGATTGTTCTTGTGTCGCTGCAGCGGAATTTTCTGTAACGCTATGGATATCTTCGCTTGCCTTTGTCACTGCATTAATTTCACCTGTTACCTTATGTCCTAAATCAGACACCAAAACTATCTTCTCTTCAACTTTAACAATTTTTTCCTTAATATTTTTAACATTTTGAATTATGTCATCAAACATTAATCCTGTCTTGTCTATTGTTTGAACAGTAAAAGAAGCCTCATTCGCACTTTCTTTAATTGACTCTATAGCTTTATTGATATCGGTTTGAATAGAATTTATCAATACAGCAATATTTTTTGCAGCTTCGCCAGATTGTTCCGCCAATTTACGAACCTCTTCAGCAACAACGGCAAAACCTCGTCCCTGTTCACCTGCTCTTGCCGCTTCAATAGCTGCATTTAAAGCAAGTAAATTTGTCTGACCAGCTATTTCACTGACAGTGCTGACAAATCCTCCAATCTCTTGCGACCTTGTACCAAGTTTTTCCACCGTTTCAAAAGAAGAATTAATATTCAT
Organism: uncultured Acidaminococcales bacterium; assembly: GCA_964551985.1. Classification (GTDB taxonomy): domain Bacteria; phylum Bacillota; class Negativicutes; order Acidaminococcales; family JAISLQ01; genus CAZKFG01. Next base: position 13,116 of record CAZKFG010000051.1, on the reverse strand, counting down.
ATGCAAATCGTTCATTTTAGTTACAGCATCTTTTACAACCAAGCTACCATCATCTGCTTTTTTACTTACATCATTAGCCGATTGAACTAAAGCATCCGATTCTTCTTTGGCTTCAAGCAAATAATTCACCATATTTTTTGAGCTAATGCCCACTGATTGTGTATCTTGTAATTGCTTATCGACTTTTTGGGCAATTACATTAACCCCTCTAGCAACGTCTTGTGATAAAGCTGCTGATTGATCTGTTACTGTTGTAAGTTGATTGCTAGATGTCGATATTTTAACTGTATTTTGCGAAACCATACTAACAAAACTTCTTATCTGTCCCATAAAGCCATTTATCGCATTCGACAGTAACCCTAAATCATTTTTAACTTTCACATCTATATTTTTTATACTATAGTTGCCTTTATCATCTTTAGATATTGCCTGGATAATATACTCTATAGGGTTACTAATCTTAAGAGCAATATACATGTAAGATAAAAACAATACAATGATAAAAAATATCATTGTTACAAAAGTAGAAATCAAAAGATATAAAACACTCGTTTGGCTATTTTCAATCTGTTTACTTAGCCTTTTGTCCAATATATCAACAAATTTACTAATAGGCGCCATTATTTTACCTTTTTCCGACTGATAAACTTGATCGTTTAGAATACGAATAGCAAAATTTTGCAATGATTCATTAGGAAGCATTATTTTCTTTTGTGCATCATCTAGCTTATTTTTAATCGCTGCTATAGCAATTTCTTCACGATTGATCAAGTTTGTAGATAGCTTAGATGCTTCATCTAAAAGCTGCATCTCTTCTTTGCTAAATCCTTCTTTAAGCATCATATCAGTTAAAGAAATTTTTTGACCATCATTGTTTGGTTTTATACTGCCATTTAAAACCAATAGCCAATAGTCAGTAGTATAATTCAAAGGACGAGCCTTGTTTCCCGCTCTTATATCAACAATATCATAATATGCCTTTTCATATTTGGCATCCTTTGTCGCCACATAAAGACGAACCATAGAGGTCAAATTATCCGAACTTTGTCTTAATTCATCTGACAACTTCATAGCATTTTTCCAACGCTCTTGATTTAAATATAAGTTATCCACTTCAAAGTTCAGCTTGAAAACCATTGCGCATACAGTTAAAGCAATTAAAATAAGTACAGAAAAAAGTAGCATAAAGTTTTTTTTAATTTTCACATTAAACGCCTCCTCGTTTTCAATTTTCATCATATACTATACTTTAATAAGTTTATAAAATCAATATGAAAGTTTTTTTAATTGCAATATTTATTTCATAATATTTATTTCATAACATATCACATATTTAAGACAAAAAAATAGTAACTAGCTTTATAAAAGTTACTTAAAAAATAAAAACAGACACAATTCAATTTCCTAGCAACTCAAAGTGCTATAGAAAAATAAAATCCATGTCTGTTTACCTTATTAAAATGGTGGGCCCACCTGGGATTGAACCAGGGACCGACCGGTTATGAGCCGGTGGCTCTACCGCTGAGCTATAGGCCCGAAAATTTACTGCTTTTAACAGTCAACGAGTATATTATAATGTTTTGTTTATCTCGTGTCAAGTTATTCTAAAAAATCTTTTAGTTTTTTGCTACGCGACGGATGACGAAGTTTGCGCAAAGCCTTTGCTTCTATTTGTCTTATACGTTCGCGTGTTACACCAAAATAACGTCCAACTTCCTCTAGTGTCCTAGTCCTTCCATCACCTAGTCCAAATCTTAATTCTAAGACCTTTTTTTCGCGATGTGTCAAAGTTGTAAGTACTTCATCTAACTGTTCACGAAGTAATATAAACGCCGCAACATCGGCAGGTGCCGGTGCATCATGGTCTTCGATAAAATCACCTAAATGCGAATCTTCCTCTTCACCTATAGGTGTTTCAAGCGATACAGGTTCTTGCGCAATTTTCATTATTTCGCGCACTCTATCAACTGTCGTGTCCATCTCTTTAGCTACTTCTTCTGGCAGCGGCTCTCTGCCCATCTCTTGGAGCAATTGACGTGACACTCTAATTAGTTTATTTATAGTTTCTACCATATGTACTGGTATTCTGATGGTTCTAGCTTGATCAGCTATCGCTCTTGTTATAGCTTGCCTTATCCACCATGTAGCATAAGTGCTAAATTTATAACCTTTGTTATAATCAAATTTCTCTACTGCTTTTATAAGACCTAAATTACCTTCTTGAATTAAATCTAAAAACAACATTCCGCGACCGACATAACGTTTGGCAATGCTGACAACAAGCCTTAAATTGGCTTCAGATAGACATTTTTTAGCACTTTCACCTTGATCAATAACTTTATCTAGTATTTCAGCATATTTTTTGACACGCTCTGTCAATTGAGCTTGTGTTATTTCCTTGTCCTTTTCGCCAAGACGAATTTTTAATATGCCTAATATATTATAAATTTCCAACAGCCTGTTGCCTTCACGGTCTGTCGTTTGTTGTTTAAAAGTCAAAGGAATATCTTGAACAATTGTTACACCTTTAAATTGCAAATTGCGCAAAACAAAAGATACTTCCGATTTGGTTAGCTCTTCTGCATAGGTCTGGATGTCAGTGTTTTTCAACCGTTCTTTTTCCTTAGCAAGCTCTGTTAAAAAATCTAGTACCTGTTCACTGTTTCTGTTCGAAAAAGTGTTATATTCTTGCTTTAGCATCTTATCTAGCTTAGTCATCAAAGTTTTAGTTTTATTTTTACCGTCATTAAAAGTATGCTTTTCTAAAACTTCTTGAATATCATCATTTTTAATTTTAAAAGCACTATCGCCTTTATCCATACGTTTTGCTAACTTTATTTCATCTTCACCAGTCAAAAGAGGTACACGCCCTATTTCTTTTAAATACATGCGAACAGGGTCGTCTATACTCACACCATCAGGAACTGACAAATCTTCTAAGTCATATTCTTCAACTACAGTATTACTTTCTATATTACTTGGTTCTTCATCACTTATTTGCAGTTCATCGACTATTTCTATGCCGTTTTGAATAAACAGTTCATACATCTCATCCATCTCTTCAACACTCATATCTTCTGATGAGAGCATTATTTCTTTGTACGTCAACATTCCACCACGTTGTTTGCCTTTATTTATAAGCTCATCAACATTTTCTTGGTGTTCACTTACATTTTTTTTAGTCTGAGTCATTTTTTAACCTCCTTTCTGGTTTTATAATAATATTCTTTTAAAAAAGTTGTTTAATTTCATTTTTTATCTGTTGACTTTTTGCCAGCTCTTGCAAAAAGCGACTATCCCCCAAACGTTCATATTCAGCAGCAAGATTTCTGCTCTTATCGTACTCTTGTTGTAAAACTGATTTTTTCATCTGCTTTATGCAATCACTAGCAACCTGTTTAGCATCTTGTATTTTCATATCATCTGCAAGCAGCATTGCCAGCTTAGAACTTGCCGCAGATGTAAGTACTGAAAAAAGTTCTTCTCTTGAAGAGTTATTTGCCTTTTGATTTTTCAAAGCCTCAAAAATTTCTGCAAAAACTTGGTCTTGAAAAACAACCTGACCTAACTCATCTTGCAAATCAAAAAATAAATCAACATCTTTCAAAGCTACTTGCAAAAGTTGCTTTTGTGCATTATAAAACATACTTTTTTCATCTTGATTATAAAGTGCAACTTTTGATACATTTTTGCTAAAATCCTTATTCTTATTAGCAAGATACTTATTTAATTCACTGTTTATAGTATCCTCATCAATAACAAGCTCTCGAGCTAGTATACTAATGCTATTTTTAATTTCAATCTGATTATCAAGTTGTTCAATTATAGGTAGCATATTCGACACGACTTCAACTTTTCCTGCTAAATTAGAAAAATCTACCCGACTCATAATAAGTTTTTTTTGAAAATCAAAGCCTGTTTGTGCGGTTTTCAGCAACTTAGAAAATTTTTCGCGTCCGAATTTTGTTATATATTCATCAGGGTCTTTAGCATCAGTCACACTAAGCGCTCTAACCCTAATCCCCTGCTTTGTAGCAATAGGAATTGCTCTTGCCGTAGCATTTAAACCTGCAAGGTCACTATCATAACAAAAAACAACTGTTTTGGCAATACGACTTATCAATTTTGCCTGACCATCTGAAAAAGCAGTACCTAAAGAAGCAACAGTGTTTGTAAAACCATTAGCATGCAAACAAATGGCATCCATATATCCTTCAACAACAATTACTTGCTCGCTTTTTTTTATGCTATCTAATGCAACATCCAAGCCATAGAGCAAATAACGTTTGTTAAAAAATTCACTTTCTGCCGTATTCAAATATTTAGGATTTCCTGAACCTACAATCCTGCCACCAAAACCAACGACTTTACCTCTAGGATTTTTTATGGGAATCATTAAACGAGAACGAAAAAAATCATAATATTCTTCTCCATCACGTTTGCCAATAAGTCTTGCCTTTAACATATCTTCTTTACTAATATTTTTTTTTAAAAATGCTTTGTATAAACTATCGCCAGAAGTTAGTGCCGCCCCGATAGAAAATTTTTCTATTGTAGCATCATCAATATTTCTAGACTTTAAATAAGCTTGTACATGTTGACCAAACTTCGTTTTATGAAGGCAAGCTTTAAAATAATCTACTGCCAAAGAGTTTATTTCATGTATAAGCTTGTGCTGATTTTCTTTTTCCTGCATCTGCAAAGACTTATGTTCACTAGGAATCGGTATTCCATAACGTTCGGCTAGTAAACAAAGTGTATCGTGAAATGACAGATTTTCCATTTTTTGCACAAACCCCAAAGCATCGCCACCAACGTGACAGCCAAAACAATAAAAAAGACCTTTATCTGGACTAACAGAAAAAGATGCTGTTTTTTCATGATGAAACGGACAACAAGCCCAATATTTTCCACCGCGTTTTTTCAAATCAACATATTGTGAAAGAATGGAAACAATATCGCATTTATCTTTTATAGTTTGAATAAATTCACTATAAGAATCATTCATTAAATTACACCGCCAAAAAATTTCTCTTTTTTTATATTCAATAAAAATTTTTTATTTCCTCTTTTATTTTTAAAAAATATATTGCAAAAAAGTTTTAGTAAGTTTATTATAATCTTTAAGCCTTATTTTTAGGGCATAAATTAAATAAAAGAGGTTTTCAAATGAAAAAATTTTTTTTTACACTGTTGATTTTTATTTTGGCAGTATTTATTTTTAATATTGATACAAAAGTCCAAGCAAAAAAATCAAAACCAACAATAACTGCTGATAGCCAGTATTTCGACCCATCTCAAGGGCTCTACTTTTTGAAAGGCAATGTCTATGTAGCAACATCATCAAGAGTAATCACCGCAGAACAAGCAACTGTCGATCCTATCGGCTTGAAAGTATGGGCAAAAGGCAATGTGACACTAAAACAAGATGATATTACTTTTACCGGTGATAGTGTTTATGTAATTGGCAGCACTCGCACAGCTCAAATAACTGGCAACTTACTTTTTCAAAAAGACAATATGACAATCACCGCCGATTATGCTGAATATAATTGGTCTAGCAAAATCGCTAATTTAACAGGTAATGTCGTTGTCAAAAAAGACGGCACTACCCAAACATATAAAAACCTAAAATACAATGTAATTACTGATGAGTTTTTAGAAGATCAATAATAAAAAAAGACCAGATAAAACTGGTCATTTTTTATTTTACAAGCTCTGTTTGTAAATATTGTTTTGCTTTATCCAATGCTTCTTGGTTATAAACAATAACTATATATTTATCATCAACATATATAGAGTTTTTGTCAGGCCAAGCTTTAGCTTCATTTAAAATATAATCTTTAAAATATTTTAAATACTCTTTACTATTAACGTGTACCAAATTTTCTGTGTTATATGAAATCTGTTTAAATCTTTTCACATAATAAAAATCTATATCGTGGTCTGTTGTAGGCCAAACAACATTATAGCAAAAAGATAGCATAGGAATACTTGTAAATTCATCCTTTGCTTTTGGCGTATAAAAATTACTTCGCAGAGCAAATGGTGTGCCTATATAGATAACCGTATACTTTTTATTCATATCAAATTGCGGCTGAGTCTCTATTCTACCAATAATTCGCTCATTTAATTTTTGCTCGGCATCAAATCCTAGCTTCCACACCTTCATAGCATCAGCATCTCTTTGTATTGCCATAGGTATAAGTATTATCATTAAAACTAATACAATATTTTTATAAATATGTTTTTGCATCTTTAGCAAGATGCCCAAAGCAAACATGTAAAAATAAAGTAGTCCAAAATAATCCATACGAGGTGCAAAGTCGCCATAATCGCCTGGTGTTAATAATGCCACTATTTTAGTTGAAAAAAGCATAACTAAAATCAAAATTATAGCAATAAGGATTTCTTGATAACTATTTTGTCTGTTTTTTATAGAATTAAATAATGACACCATATAAGCTACAAAACCAACAATTAACAAAACAAGTAACGCAACTTTGTAATTTGCATCAATAAAGGTAGTTGAAAAAGTAAATTGTTTAAAACTAATGAAAAAAATATAATTTAACTTATCAAACATCTGGCTACATGTAAGCATTTTTGTATTATAAAAATTACCCATAATTCCTGCCAGCTGCATATAAAGCAAAATAAGTTTTACTATTACAACAGCAACAACTGTATTTATAATAACCCAGCATACATTTTCTTTTTCGTTATCCATACGGATAAAAAATGTTTTTGCAAAAAAAACAACCGCCAAAGTGCTAATGATAACAGGATAAACCCCCAAACAATAAATTATAAGCAATATTGCCAAAGCGTTTAGAGCTATTTTATTAAAAGTATTTTGGATGCCACAACTTCTCTGCGAAATTATAAGTGCTAAAATAGCAAAAAAAGGCAACCAAGCATTGGCAACAGACAATTTTATATAATAAAGCCAAGGTAGAAAATATGGACTTGTTGCAAAAAACAGACTAAAACTTAAATAGCTAAATAAATTCAAAGGAATGTTCCAATATCTAGCTAAAAGTAAACCACTCATACAAAGACCTGCAAATGCAACAAAATTATTTAGTATTGGCAAAATCTTGCCATCGAACAATAATATCTGTAACCAATACTGACTAAAACGACCAAGTCCATAAGTGTGTTCATTATAAACCCTATCTAAAACATCCGTCCAGTCATGATTGCCCCACAAAAAATTCATTGTGTGAAAAGCGTACACTATATTCAAGACAATAAAAGTGTATAAAAATGTTTTTTTATAAACTGAGCTTGTGTTTTTAAATAATAAACAAATCTCTTGAGCCCAGTCAGCAGCAAATAATTTTCTAAAACTCATCAACAGCACTCCCCAAGTTTGACCAACTACTTATATTGTATCAAAAACAAAAAAAAAAAACATTCCACTTAAACTAAAAATAATTTAAATATTATATAGCACTTAATGAATATATTAAGATAAGGCAATACCAATCGTGTATGACAATTATTTAGCAAAATATTTATTTGATTTTTTTATGCATAAATTTTTCTTGCAACTTATTGGCAATCATCATATAATTAAAACATACAAAAAATGTAGATTTAGATATTACAATTTTTTAAAATTCTGTTTGATTTAAACAGTTTTTTTTGTTTTACAAATCAATTTACATGTTTTACTATAATGCAAATATTGAATTTTAAATTAATGTTTTATCCTATCATAAAAAGATAATATATTTAAACTGCACACTAAAACCACAACTTAAAAGCATCTTGCTGAAATTGATAAATCTCTTAGTGGCAATATTGTTTACATTAATCACAATAATGAAAAACAATGATTGCTTTTTTTGTGGCTAAAACACATTTTAATATATCCGTGATATTATCTTTCAGAAAACACAAATACTTTAACACACTAATTTTTTCAAAATTACATTCTATTTTATATGAAGCAAAAGAATTTAGCAGTTTACTCAAATTTCAAAAAACAACAAAAACGAGGTATACTATGCAAAAAATTCTTTTAGTCGAACCTAGCTACAAAAACAAATATCCACCAATGAGTCTGATGAAATTAGCCACATACCATAGAGCTAAAGGAGATATTGTCGAATTTTACAAAGGAAAAGCGCCATATAGCAAAATTGCCGAAGTAGATAAAATATACATAACAACTCTATTTACATTTTATTACGATCTGACAGTAGATACAATAAACCATTACTCTTCTTTTAAAGATAAATCCTGCATATTTATCGGCGGAATAGCTGCAATGCTTATGCCTGATAAATTTAGGGAAGATACCAAAATAGATAATATCATAACGACCCAGTTGACATCTTCGAATATGCTTGGGTTTAATGATGATGTAAATATAGATGAGCTTAGTCTTGACTATGATATTTTAGACGACATAGATTATAAATACCCTGCCGGCGACAATTATTTTGCCTACACTTCACGTGGCTGCCCAAGAAAATGCAAATTCTGCGGTGTTAAAGTGCTCGAGCCAAATTTTATTACTACAAACAACATTGTCTCACAAATTCAAAAAATAGATGAAACATACGGTGTTAAAAGAAATCTTCTTTTAATGGATAATAATATTTTGTACTCAGACAAACTAAAAGAAATTGTTCAGGATATATTATCTTTAGGTTTTACCAAAGATTCAAGATTTACACACCCCAACATTTTCACAGTATTAATGAACAAAATTAAAAAAAGGCAGGCACTTAATTCTGATATAACATTACAACTTACAGAACTAGATAATATGCTCTCTTTTATGAGCAATCGTGTAAGAAACTTTAAGTTTGTACACAAAGAGTATTCTGATTTAATAAAATCAATAAAAATATCTAAAAATTTTCTTGGAGCAGTGGAAAAAAACCATCAAAATTTGACAGAAATTTTTGAAAAGTATAGGAGTTTTAGCCAACTACCTAGATACGTAGACTTTAATCAAGGAATCGATGCTAGATTAGTAACAAACGAAAATATGAAAATAATTTCACAACTTCCAATTTACCCATTCCGATTAGCCTATGACAGCATAAAAGAGACTAAAATATATACAAAATCTTTTAAAATAGCCGTCAAAAACGGTATTACCAGCTTTTCAAACTATATATTATACAACTGGGAAGATACACCAGAAGATTTGTGGAACAGGCTGCACAACGCAGCCATCTTATATAATCAAGCAGGTCCAAAAGTAAGAGGTTTTTCCTTTCCTATGAAATATGCACCTATATACTCTACAGACAGAACTTTTATTGGCAAGCATTGGAATAAAAAATATCTTACATCGCTCAATATAATAATAAATGTCACAAAAGGAATTGTCGCACAGGAGCTGGATTTTTTTTATAAAGCATTTGGAGAGAGCACTGAAGAATTTTTAAAAATACTTATAATGCCTAACGAATTTATCAAATTTAGAAGTTTTTTTGAATATAATAAATTAACTGTATTTTGGGAAAAACTATATAACTCATTTGACGAAAACGAAAAAAACGATATATTAAAAATCTTAGGACTTTCTATTGCAGAACAAAACAGATTAACACCCAAGTTAGATAGTAAAACCTCTCTTTTTATCAGCCTTTATCACATTACAAAAAAACAAATAGTCAAAGGCATTCTTGATACAGATAGAATAAAAGAAGAAATACTGGATGCTTTAGATGAAAAATATCAAAAAAAATCAGGCACACAGGCTATTGACTATGTGCAAATGTCATTGTTTAAAATTTAGCTCAATCAAAACCAAAACAGCGATTTGCTATCTAAACAAATAAGCAAATCGCTGTTTTTAACATTGTACTCGAACAATACATCTTTCATATAACTTTACTATCATCTATTTACTTAAAAATACAAACTATATAACAAAGCACTTTGTGAAAGTCTCACAAAGTGCTATTTTACTAACATGGTGCGGTTGGTGGGATTTGAACCCACACGAGTCTCCCCGCCACCCCCTCAAGATGGTGCGTCCTTAAAGTAAGTTTTCAACCACTTTTCTAAAACTTAACTATCCGCTATTTACCTACTACTTTGCGCTTATATATTTGCATATTTTCTTTTTTATTTTTAGATAGTGTGGTCAAAATGTGGTCAAAAAATTCAATCTTTCAAAATCAATTCTTCAACTGTTACTTCTAATGCTTTAGCCAGTTTCAAGGCATTTATAACGGATGCTTTTTTTATATCAGTTTCGCCTTGCTCGTATGCTTGTATTAATCTGACTGGAATATCTGCTTTTTTAGCTAGTTGCGATTGTGACAGTCCGTTTTGCTCTCTAAATTTTTTTAAGTTCATATTTAAAACACCTCGCGCTAATTTATTTTTTATATACTTTGACTAATGCTATTACCGCTATAACTAGGGCTATTATTGATATTACTAATGTTATGCTTGTCATAATTTTAAGAATGTGATATATTGTTTTTACAACCCCTTTCGGGGCGGGGGCTAAGCCCCCTTTCTACTAGCCTTGTACAGTAGTATTGCGACCGCTAAGTTGATTACTGCTGTTACAAGGTTTATTATTTCTATCACATTCTCTCACCCCCTTTCCTTGATTATATTATACCGTTATAACGGGATAAAAGTCAAGTATTTTTTCAATAAATTTTATAAGTTTTTACACCTTTTTTCGGCTATTTTAGCAAATTCTGGATTTAGTTCAATGCCTATATAATTACGATTATTTTTAGCAGCAGCCAAACAGGTAGAGCCAGATCCGCAAGTGTTATCTAGCACTAAATCATTTTCATTTGAGTATGTTTTTATTAGATATTCTAATAGTGCTAATGGTTTTTGTGTTGGGTGATATAGACCTTCTTTTGTTGTTGGTTGGGAAAATTTCACAATATCTTTAGGGTATCGCCAACCACTGTTTATGCTCATTTCAAGTCTTAATACTTTATACGCTTTGCATTCTTCTCGCCTTTTGTCTTTAGTAACATACGGCTTGCCTGGACTCATTTGTGGGTTATATGTTGGCAATCGATTATAAAATACCAGTATTAATTCATGCGCTCTAAGTGGCATTTTCTTTGCATTTAAAAATCCTAAAGACTTTGATTTTTCCCATATTATTTGATACCTAAACATTTTTCCACTGGCATTAATTAGTTTGGTTGCAAACGGTTGTTGTGCAAATAGTAAAATTGCGGCATTTGGTTTTATAATTCGTTTATATTCTGCCCAAAGTGCGCCCATTGGTATAGATTTATCCCATTCACACTCAGTTGTGCCATAGGGTAAATCACAAAGTATCAAGTCTATAGATTGATTTGGTAACTTTTTCATTTCAGCGATACTGTCGCCTTGTATTATTTGATTTTTTATAATATTTTTATCCATTAATTTACTCCCTTGCAATATTATTTTTTGACATAAAAAATAGCCCGTATGGGCTATTTTTGTTTTTGTTAAAACATAAACTTTTCAGTTTGAAAAGCCAATATTAAAATGATAATATGATAATAAATAAACTGTTAAATAAATTGAGAGAGGTTTACTTATGTCAGAGCAAAAAACAATCCCACAACTTGAAGAATACTATGTAGCTTATTTTGATATACTTGGATACAAAGATTTATTAGAAGAAGCTGAAGATAAGCAGGCTTTTTTAAATCAAATATACAATAGCATCCAAAGCGTAGTTGAAAATATAAAAGATGGAAATAATTTCATTAATGTTGAAACTAGTGAACCAGAAAACAAAATACATTATCAGTTATTTTCTGATAATATATGTATTTATCTTAAATGTACAACAAATTATATTGCATTAGATACTTTTTTAATAATGATCCAAAAATTGCAATTTGAGCTGATATATGATTATGGTATTTTTATTCGTGGTGGTATAAGTAAAGGACTTTTTGCTGCTGACAAAAATTTTATTTTTGGACCTGCACTTGTTGATGCAGTTAAACTTGAATATGAAGCTAAGTACCCTCGATTTCTTGTTAGTAAAGATGTTATTGCAGACTATAAAGAACTAGAAGATATTTCATTTAATGAATGGAACTTACTTTTATATGATTTTTTGACAAAATACAAGTTTAATCAGCTTAATTTAAACTCATTTACACATTATACCAATCAATTTTTTCGTTTGAATAAAATGATTACATGTGAAGCTGATGTTAACGATTTTAAAAGATTAAAAGAAAGCTTCAATAGTTGCAAAAATAATCCTACTAATCTAAAAAATTATAATTTTATTATAGAACATTGTAATTTAATGAAAAAAATACTCATTCTCTCTAACAAGAGTGTGAAACATTATAATGAAAAATATAGCTTTTTTATTTCATACAGCAATCTTGATAGAAAAGCCTTTTTAAACTATTTTGTTCTAGAAAAAAGGCAAGAAGAAATAGCAGAGAATATGGAGAATTTTCTTACACAAATAAAAGAATTATATAAAGATGAGCCATCTTTATATAAAGATTATGAGAATAAAGTGCTTGATAAAAATAATGCTAAAAAATTTATAGTACTTTCATTTACTGAGCATAAAAAAAGAATTGAAGCTAACTTGGAAAAATATAAAGATAATCCCAAAGTATTTGAAAAATATATGTGGGCAATGCTATTTCACAATGACGTTTGTGAAAAGTATTGTATGTACGACTACATTATAAGCAATACCCATTTAAAAAACATGATATAGTCCAACAAAAACTACTTATTCATTTTCCCGAAGCCAAAGCACTGTAGATAATACAACAAAACAATATCAATGTTGCAATAAAAATTTTAACCCCTAAAAAGTTATATAAATCTTCTGTAGCTCTTGTTATAACCCAAGTTATATACATAATCCATTCTAATATATTTTTTGGTTTATACTGATTAATTTTAATCACCTTCTGTTTTAGAGTGTGATATAATACCAATAAGGTGCTACTAACACGGTAGGCGGTCAGTCCTGCCCTCGTTTAAGGGGGTGGTTTTATGGAGTATATAATCGGTGCAATACTTTTTTTAGTTGTTGCCACAGGGTATATAAACGCCATAAAAAAGTAACTGCCGCCCAGCTCGACAACTAGCGGCAGTTACTTAGTAACTAGAACTTTTTGAGGG
>CAZKFG010000050.1:0-17212 GCA_964551985.1 uncultured Acidaminococcales bacterium | reverse complement strand
TGTCTACTTGTACAACAGCCTTTGCAGGGAGAAATGTCATAACAAACTTTAAAGGCACTATTAAATCTGTTGTTTTAATTGCCCAAGATAACACAGAATACACTGTTCTTTCAGGGTCAACTGATTTTAACCATACATCAACTTTTAACTTGCAAGTTGAAGCAGGACCTGGCAAAACAATTCCTTATGGCGATTACAAAGGGATAAAATGCGTGTTTGCTAACAACTTTGAAGTTACAGGTTATGTAGAACTCACAAATTCTGGTGCAGATAATGGCATATACTATACTACTGGTGCTTTATCTTCTGGCAAACCAACTTTTGAAAAAAATGGTTCACCTACTGCGCTAACATATAAATATGCTAACGGTACTTACAATTGGGGTTCGTATACAGCTGCCGCAGATGCTACTGATGTGACAATGACAGATAGCACTACTAGTTTTAGCATAAGTGAAAGTACTGGCAAGGGAGTTAATATAACAGTTGTAGTAGAGTATTTGTGGTTTGGACCACCAGGCGTTTCTTGGACAAACTTTAATGAAACAGACTATGTTAATGGTGTTGATGCTGGTGAAACTTTCACTTTAGCAGGTACTACGCTTACTGCACCATTTTTAGACATACCTGAGCCGGATGTTAATTAGTATAGGTGATTGTTTATAATTTAGATAATCACACCATAGTTTATGATAAATCCTCTCTTAAATACTTAAACATAACAATAAACAATGTTTAAGGAGTGATAAAAATGCTCTATGACGAGCAAAAACCATTAGAAATTCTAACCCTGCCTGACTTGATGGCTTATCTTGCGATTGGTAAATCGACAGCGTATAAGCTATTAAAATCAGGGAAGATTAGAAGTCTTAAAGCTATTTTTTAAAGTTACTATAGATTACCACAACCTTTTATCAAGTAAATCCAAGCACTTTCAAATACAACTGCCCCCCTAACTGCCCCCGTGGACAAAAAATAAGAGGTCTGGAGAAATCCAGACCTCTAAATTTTGTAGTGTTTTGGCGGAGTGGGAGGGATTTGAACCCTCGCTAGAGTTACCCCTACTAACGGTTTAGCAATTGGTTATATCGTGTATTTTGTGTTTTTGTTTATTTTTTGATACAACATATAGTGTTTACTGTCTTTTAAATCTTTAATTTATATTGAAAATTTAAGCAATTGCACCCACAAATGCACCCAGAATTTTGTTCCAACATCTTTTATTTAAATGGAACGGAGGGGAACAATAGCGGAACGCAACTAAAAAATAAAATGATAAACTTAATAACTTGGTTTATGTTATAACCTAAATATCATAAAATGTAAAATTACGCTTAGCTGCTGAATAACTTTTTTGTATTGCTATCGTGCTTACAATGTTGTATAATTTTAGATAGTAAATTAAGGAGGATTATGATTATGGCTAAATCATCTAACATATACGCAAGGATTGAACCTGATGTAAAAGAACAAGCAGAAAATATTTTAGCTAAACTTGGCATTCCTGCATCTAATGCAATAAATATGTTCTATAAACAAATCATATTGCAACGCGGACTACCTTTTGAGCTTAAAATACCAGTTTCAAAACCTTTAAGCATTGATGATTTAACAGATGAACAACTTAATGCAGAGCTGGAAAAAGGATTTTCGGATATGCAAAATGGCAATGTTAGACTTGCAAAAGATGCTTTTGCAGATATTCGCAAGGATTATAATAGCTTATGAATTACACAGTAAATATTTCCAATAGTGCAGAGGCTGATTTAAAAAGCATTTTTGAGTATATTTCTACGCAACTACAATCAACACCAAACGCCATAAAGCAACTTGGCAGGCTTGAAAAAAACATTATGAGCCTTGAACAAATGCCAGAACGCTTTGCTATTTATGATAAAGAACCTTGGCGTACTCGTGCATTACGTACTATGCTAGTAGATAATTTTATAGTATTTTATATAGCAAGCAAAACTACTGCAACAGTCACAATTATACGTGTTATGTATGCTAAAAGAGATATACAAACCCAACTAAAACAAACGAAATAAATCATTGTAATAAAAATAGTGAAGACACGTATCTTCACTATTTTTTATAACTTCTTTGCAAAAGTCATCAAGGCTAATACAGTTATGTTTTTTTCTGAAACAATACTTCACAATGACCACTAAAAGGCAAAACAATAATATTATTATTTTTATCAATATTATAAACTAATCTGTTTGCTTGGTTAATTTTACTACTCCAAGCTTTATGAGATTTAAGCTACTCAGGTTTACCAATACTAGATCGTATAATCTTTATACAATATCGCTGATGGGAATGCACTTTTGAAATTTTTTACTTCGTCTTTTTTTAATACTTTCAAACAAACTATTGAATTTTTTGCCCTTGAGCATGCGACATATATTAGCTTTTGAGAAATTTCACGCATTTTTTGTTTTGCTTCATCGCATGATGTGTAAATTAGGGAAAAATCATAATCATTCCAAAAAAACTCTTCCATTACTACTATAATTGATTGGATACTAGAGCCTTTTGTTTTATGCATTGTAATAAAATCCTTTTCCTCGTTTAAGTACTCATAATAATTGAGTGCTTGCGAAAACTTTATATCTTCTGAAAAAAATGTTTTAATAAATCGTTCTTGTTTATATTGATACTCTAAAAATTTAAAAGCTTCCTCGCTTTTTATATCAAAACAGTCTTTGATTTTTGGGAAAGTGTTTTTGCCTTCAAGAAAATGTTTTTTGAACAACTGGTATCGCTCGTTTCCCCTCAATTCTTCCAGAAATTTATTATCTCTTGCTACAGTTTTTTTGTAAGTTTCGCTTTCCTTTATTAATTTTTTCTCCTTTGCAAATAACAACGCTTGGCTAATAGAAAGCTTAGAGTTATTCATCAAACGATCCATGTGTTCTTTTAGAGTAATTTTATCTTTGCCTTTGCTTAACACAAATCCACCAGCTCGTATTTGCTTAATTAATGAATTATAGCTCTTGTTTTTGTATAGATAACAAAGATTACAAATATCTAAAACTTGAATAAGGCTAAGGTAATTCTCAATTCGGTCTTTTACATCGACATATCTATCATCAAAAACTTTATACAAGTGTTCAAAACCACTTTTTTTAGATATTGACTTATTTGTAAGCATTAGTATTTTAGGAGATTTTAAAATAGTTTGAGCATGTTGTAGCAATTCATCTACTTTTGATTGATAATTTAGTTTTTCTTCCAGCGTACTCCTTGAATGTGGCTTAGACTCACATACAGAATAAATAATAGTGGTCTCACCGTGCCTGTCTGTTTCTTTTTCAATAGCTCCATCCATTGATGATTTTAGGGCAACCTCTTGTATAATATCATCAAGTCTTAAAGGATTAATAAGATTTAAAACTTCATATGAGCAACGGTAATTATCAGGCTTTTCGACTTCAATGAGGTCATTAGAGTCTATAAGTGGTTTTACGTTTCCAATACCTTCTTTATAAATAGCTTGCATACTGTCTCCGAACAAAGCAATAGTAAGGTTGTCATCGTTTGCAATAGAAATCAAATCTTTTATGATATTTTCATTAGAATCTTGATATTCGTCAATGAAAATGTAATCATACTTGTCTTTGACCATTTTGCTTAATACAGGGTATTTTTCAAATAGTAAGTGAAACACTTGAAGCAGTCCATCATGCCCAAAAGAAATATCGCTGTAGCTATTAAATGCAGTTTCATTATACTTGATTTTAGTGAAATCACAGTTATCAATATAAGCCTCAATCTCGGAATTTAGTTCTCGAATTTTCCTGTTAATTTCTTCGTTGAATTGTTTTGGACACTTGTCATAATCTCTTTTTCCTGCGTATTTGGGCACAGTTTCTTTTTTGATATCAAAGAGTTTAGCCTCATATTTCTCGTATACTTTTTTGTATTGTTCGTGCTGGTCAAGGTTATATTCTTTTTCTGAAACTACTGCTGGTCTATCAATCCTTACCATTTCTTTTACAGTAAAAATATTTGCTATGACCGTTTTAATATTTTTCTTATAATCTTTAATAAGATTGTTTAAAAATGAATGTATTGTTGATATAAGAAAGCCTTCACCAATACGACTAACAATTTCTTCAACTGCTGCATTCGTATGAGTTATACATACAACTTTGGCTGTAGGATAGCTATATTTTATAAACAGCAGTAACTCTTTTAAGGTTTGTGTTTTACCGCTTCCAGCTCCACCTTGGAGTACAAAATTTTTCTTGGATGATATATATTGCTTGCACTGCTCAACAGGAGTTAATTTGTTTGCTTTTGTAGCCATTCTATACCCTCCACTATATATTTAGGTGTTTGCCAAACAACATTTTTAGTGTGAGATAAAAAAAGCAAAGAAGAAGCAAAACTGGATTTTTTATCAATAGTTTTTTTTGCAAGCTCATACATATTTGTTTCTGTTTGAATATCATCCTTATTTTTGATTCCCCACAAATAATCTGCATGTTTTTTAAGCATATCAAGATTTATAGAAATGAATGAATCTTCAAAGCTTCTTGCATAATATCCGTTTTCTTTATTTTGATATGCCACAAACACTTTTGTACAGTTACAAGCAAGACTGTGCGACAATAATTGCTTATACCATTCGGCATAATTACCATCGCTAGCTTTAGGTGCATCGTAATAGTAATTTATAGTTGTATTACTTGTATAGCATGAACTCGCTGCTTCTACATCAATTGCTCGATAAAAGGTTTTATTTCCACTAATTACTCTTTCAGCAGTATCAATATCGGTTATTATCAAAGACGGTATATTTAACAGCTCTAAAAAATATCTGAACGCTTTTGCGTTAGCCCCTGCTTGCAGGATTGTTAAGTTTTGAGAAGCCAAGGGAATGTAAGATGATTTATATTCTTTATCAGACTTCTTGTTTTCGTTTTCGTCTTCGTCTTTTTTCTTAGCTTCATCGTATATTGAAATAAAGTTATTTATTAAAATGGCTTCTGAGATACCCTCAATAAATATAACCTTATCTGAAAAAAACAATTCAGCAGATTCAATCGATAAATATTGCTGTAAGAAAAGGAATAAATCTGGTTCATTACTGTATTTGCTTTCTAATTCTTTGTAAAAATTGATTATTGAAATGTTGTAAGTGTCATCTTTCCTTTGACTAAGCATATAGCGAATATTTGAAAAAGGGTGCTTGGCAACAATGTGTGGCGAATGAGTAGATATTATTGTTTGGAATCCTTTAGCATCCCCTAGCAAACTAGCAATTTTCCGTGCGAAAATGTATTGTAACTGTGGATGAGTGTGTGCTTCAGGCTCTTCGATAAACAAGAGTTTTATATCCTTATTCTTTTGCTGTAAGCTGGATTTTTTTATTTCAATGTCAAGCAAAAGATACAATACATTCATATGACCGAGCCCATTGAAATACTCAGGTAGCTGCTTTGATACCTCGCCATAAACTACTTCTGATGAATCAGAGAGTATTTCATTTACCCTCAGATTAGAAATGACTTTTAGCCCTTGCATACTTAAAAAATCATTTGCGTTCTTCAAAAATTCATCAAAGAAATCTTCGTACGTCTTGGTAAGCGTAATGTCCATTTTTTCGATTTCTCTATTAATTGCTTCAAATTTGTCTTTTTGAGTGTCTGTTTTGTTATTATAAAAAGAAGTTGTCAATGCCGATAGAACTTTTGTTCCTTTTGTTTCTTCGGAACTTGAAACACTTCTTTTTGCATGAATTATTTCAAAATCAATAAGCTTATCAATATCTTTGTAATCTTTTTTTATTAGACGATGTCTATTCTCGGTTTCCAAATCCTCAATACTATCAAAAGTATAAATATTTTTGTCTAAATAATCCTTTAAATATTTCACTATAAACTTTTCCTTCGAAATTTCTCCAGCTTTAGCCAATCCTTTCAAAAGCTTATCTTTATTAATTGAGCATTCAAAAAGAATATTAACATCAAGCCTCTCGGGTTCAAGATCAACAATAAATTCTGAAAGATTGCTCAAATCTTCTTCTTCATCATATTTAATATTTAAGATTAACTGAATTGCCAACTTTGTCACGTCTGTGTTTTGTTCAATGTTTAGTATTTTTTCTCTAAGATCAACAGAAAAATCATTAAAATCAAATCTAATATTGTGTAGAAACTTTTCAAATAACACCATAAATGATGTTTTACCTGTGTTATTGCGACCAATCATTAAGCAAAGGCTTTGGTTGAAATCAAACTTTGAGTCTAACAATATTCTAAAATTCTTACATTGAATAGTATTAATATTCACATCTCTTGCTCCTTGCTTTTATAAACTTAATTTTAATTGCTGGTTTTCTGATTTGATGTATATTCAATTGCTTGATCAATTTTATAAATTAAATCGCTTGCAAACATCAACTTTCTGACTGCATATTCCTACTTTCTCCCTCTCAACCTATCATAGATAATAGCACCAAGTCTTGAGATAATTTCTTCCATCATTTCAGGGTTTTTGAACATTTCAACAAAGAAAGTATCATTTTGCTCATATCTATTTGCTGCCATTTCAGGGAAATCTTTTTCAAAAAGGAGCATAAATGTTTTGCGGTCATTATTTTTAGCATAGCTTTGCCATTTTCCGATATTGGCATAATCATCTGCAAGTTGCATCATAACTTTATCCATATTAGTAAAGTGTGTCCCAAAGCGTTCGTTTATTTTCTCTATTATTATTGTTAGCGGATCTTTTTTCTTTTCTTTTTTGCCGGACTCTCCTGTAATTGGTTTAAAACCTTCTTTTGCTCCTTCAAGTTCAATGCTTCCTTCAAATCCTTTTTCAAGCTTATAATATTCAAGAAAAACTTTATCATCTACAGTTAATTTTTCAAAACTGTCTTTTGGAAGTACTTTCAATAAGAATTTTGCATAAATACTAAATTTGTGCATTTGCTTATCAAACATCCTACACACTTGGGTAATAAACGAGTAAATTCTACAAAACCGTGCAAGTCCTGTCTTGAATATTTCTTGCTTTTCTTGCTCTAGCACAAGGAATCGGTCAATAGCAGGATTTAAAATAGCTTTTAGTTTCCCTAAATCTCCTGCTTTTTGTTCATCTTTATAAAAAATATCGGTAAATTTATCAATTTCTAGTTGGCTATAAACTCTATAATCATCTAATGTATGTTTGATATCATTGATAACATTAGGATCTGTTTCTTGTTCTAGCACTGTTTGTTCATAAAATGGCTCAAAAGCAGCTTTTATATCCTCGGCATCATTAACAAAATCAAGCACAAACGTATCCATTTTGCCTTGCATCGTACGGTTTAAGCGAGATAGGGTTTGCACCGCTTTAACGCCCGATAGCTTTTTATCAACAAACATTGTATGAAGTAGTGGCTCATCAAAACCAGTTTGATATTTTTCCGCAACTATAAGCATACCAAACTCATCACCGTTAAAAGCTTGTGGTAATTGCTTTTCTTTTATAGTCTCGCCTTCTAAAGTCTTATTGAGTTTTTCCTCAGTGTATGTATATTCTCCATCTTTGACTTCACCTGAAAAGGCAACAAGTACATTCAAATCATTTAGTCCCTTTTCCGATATTTGTCTGCGAAATTCATGTAAGTATCTTACAGCATGAAGCCGTGATGGCGTAACAACCATTGCCTTTGCCCTACCCTCTAATTTGTGCTTTGTTACACTATTAAAGTGAGCAAGCATAACAGCAGTTTTTTGAGTAATATTATGCGGATGTATAGATTCATAATTTCTAATTGCCCGAAGTCCTGCTGTAGTATCTAATGTAGGATCATCTTGAATTGCTTTTGCGATTTTAAAATACATATTGTAGGTCATATAGTTTTTCAAAACATCAAGAATAAACCCTTCTTCAATGGCTTGACGCATAGAATAAACATGGTAGGGATAAAATCTACCATCACTATGCTTCTCGCCAAAGGTTTGAAGGGTTCTGTCTTTTGGTGTTGCCGTAAATGCAAAGAAAGATAAATTGTCGTGGTTACCATGACTTGCAAGCTCATCGAGCATTTTATCTTCATCATCTTTACGCTCTTTTTCATTTTTATATTCCATTTGGGCATACTCTTGCAATGCTTTTTCAGTATCCGCAAGAGCATATTTTAGTTTTTTTGCAGCATCTCCAGATTGTGACGAATGTGCCTCATCAATGATAATAGCAAATCGTTTATTTTCAGATTTAACAGCCTTAAAAATAATAGGGAATTTTTGTAAAGTTGTTATTATAATCCTTGCCCCATTATTTATAGCCTCTTTTAGTTCACTCGATTTTTTAATCTTTTGTACAACGCCCTCTACATGATCAAATTGATAAATAGTGTCTTGCAACTGACTATCAAGCACACGGCGGTCTGTTACTACAATTACAGAATTAAAAATAGCTTCATCTTGTGCATTATGTAAACTGCAAAGACGATGGGACAGCCACGCTATAGAATTTGACTTGCCACTTCCAGCACTGTGTTGAATAAGATAGTTTTTACCACTCCCATTTTGCTTTACATCAACAAGCAATTTTGTCACAACATCAAGCTGATGAAAGCGTGGGAAAATCATTACTTCACTAGTTTTAGATTTACCAGATTTTTTATCTTTTTTCCTCTTTACATCAAAGTGCATATATTTTTGCAAAATCTCAAGTAAACGGTCACGACAAAGCACATTTTCCCAAAGATATGCTGTTTCGTACCCGTTTTCATTTGTCGGATTACCACTACCACCAACACAACCCGCACCATTTGAACCTTGGTTAAATGGCAAAAAATATGTAGCACCACCTTGAAGTCTTGTTGTCATATACACTTTTGAAAGGTCAACAGCAAAATGCACAAGCACTCTGCGATTAAAGTCAAAAATAGCGTCCTTTGAAGCTCTGTCAAACCTATACTGAGCAATAGCATTTGCTGTGTCTTGTCCTGTAAATTGGCACTTTAGCTCCATAGACACAATAGGAATACCATTTATAAAAAGCACTATATCAATGCTATTTTCATTTTGAACGCTGTAATGAAGTTGCCTTGTGCAATGAAAAATATTATTTTCATATTGCTTTAATGTACTCTCGTTAAGACCTGTTTCAGGTTTATAAAACACAGGACGAAATCTTATACCTCTATCAACAAAACCACTGCGCAAAATTTTCAAAAGCCCTACAAGGCTAACTTCACGACAAAACCTATCTACAATTTGCCTCTCGCTATCTTCGCCATATATCTTTTCAAAGCGCTGCCACTCTTTAGGCTGGCTTTTTTTGATAAAAGCAATAAAAGTGCTAACATCCAGCCCCAATTTACGGTCAAAAGCTTTAGGATCGCCTTTTGCATAGCCACCACAAGTAATAAGAGATTGTTCTATGTCTTCTTCAAAACGTTTTTCACGCACATCAAAATCAGTCATAATTGCACCTATCCTTGAGTTTTATTTAATACTGCTTTACCAAGCAAATCAATAATTGCACTATAAAACCACTGATGTTTTACAAAATGAACACTTGCTTGTTCAAAAAAACTAGGTTTTTGGGGTATCTGCTTTGATGATTCTATATTATCAACTATTTCTTTTGCTTGCTCTAATATAGCTAATAATTTTTGCTTGTCCTCTCCACCCTTTTCTTCAATGCATTTTTTAATTGATTCTATCGAATTATCAATATTTATATTTGGATTTATCATATTGCCAAATGCTAAAACACCACCTTGATTATTCAAATTGTCAATTTTTATTTTCATTGCAGTTTTTTCCTTCTCAATTTTTTCTATTTCTTGTTGTTTTTTCAAAT
This sequence comes from uncultured Acidaminococcales bacterium, assembly GCA_964551985.1. Taxonomy (GTDB): domain Bacteria; phylum Bacillota; class Negativicutes; order Acidaminococcales; family JAISLQ01; genus CAZKFG01. The sequence goes on along the minus strand of CAZKFG010000050.1, from coordinate 7,396 downwards.
ATTTATCTTTATCCTCAAAATAAGTTATAGCATATGGGGTAATTGTTATAGTATATTTTTTGCCCATCCATGGAACACATTGGGCAATGTAGTCAAACTGCTTCAGTTCTTCTAAAACTACTTTTATTTTGCTTTGAATATATACAGGTAAATCATGTCCATCCAAAGTTAGTTTATAATTTTCTATTTTTTGATCAAGAATAATTTTTAATGTTTCTTCGCAGGATTTACTCAAAATATTCACGATACACACACCTTTCCTGTAACAGCCTCATAAATAAGGCTTTTTTTGTATTCGGACAATTTTTCAATTAATGTTTCTTTTTTATCAATAGCACTATCAATTTGTGCGGTTTTGCGGTCGAGGTAGTCGGCGATTGTGGTTTGCTCGGAGAGTGGGGGAGAATTTATAAAAATTCTTTTTATTTGGCTAACCGACACGCCTCCTATCAGCCCTGTTATATTCAAGAAAAAATCAGTTAAAAAAACATCTGATTGACAAATATAGTAAAGAAATTTAATTGAGTATCTTTTTCCACAAGAAAAACAACATAATTTATTTACAAAACAAACCTTTCTATCTGTGTAAGCTATTTTTTTTCCAGCACTACCGCCTTCTATACATAATAAAATAGACTTTTCAGGAGAAATTTTAAACCCAGTATTTTCTTGTGGTATGTACAGTCCATTTTCATAATTAATTATATTTGTATAAAATTCAATATCTTTAGTTGAAATATAAGGAATTGCATTGTCAGACATAGTAAATTTATCTTTATCACTATCGCTAATGCTATTGCCCGTGTATATATTAGCTATATACTTTAATTGTCTTATCTCCCACGCCTTCGGCACTTCCCCAATCCACTCAATCCCGCTGTCTTTCATTGGCACTGTGGGATCAAGCCCTTTGGTCACTGCTTCTGTGATGACCGACTGCCTATACTCTTTTAACTTTTCTATATGTTGCTTTTCACGCTCAATGGTTGTGTCTATCTTAGCGCATTTATCGTCAAGGTAGTTTGCAATGGCGGTTTGTTCTTGCAAGGATGGAAGTGGGAGTTCGAAATTTTGGAACTTATCAGTTTGTAAGCGCCATCGCCCCAAATTTGATACACCTTGACCAATGGAATAATATATTTTTTGCTGATAACAAGTTTGGAAAATTCGTGTAAAATATCGTTTGTTATTAGCAGTGTCTTCCAGAAGACGAAACACACGATAATCTGGACTTGTAACGCCCTGTACAGTGGAGTTATCTACCCAACCAGTAAGTAAGTCCATGTGATTCATAACAAAATCGCCGGGTTCAACAATTTGATATTTGCTATAATCTTGTGCAATTTGTCCTTCATTGCTAGAAATATCTTTGGTCTTTAATCCGGATTGAGTGACAGAAAGTATTTCATATCCAAGCTTTTTTGCTATGTTTTTTTTAATCGTAAATAAATTTTTAGTTTTGCAAGTAGTCCATCCTTGCGGCACTTCTCCTATCCACGCAATACCGCTATCTTTCATCGCCCTCATTCAAATATCTCCTTTAAAGCACCGTCAAGCTCTTTTTCAATTTCTAGTATCTCAGCCATAATCTCTTTTGACGGTCTTGGGGGAGTGTATTTATAAAAATATCTTGTAAATGGTATTTCATAGCCTATTTTGGTTTTGCTCTCGTCTATCCAAGCATCAGGAGCAAAAGGGAGTACTTCACGTTTGAAGTATTCGGCAATGTTTTCTGTTAGCGGTACATTTTCAGTGTCACGTAAAGATGGGTCTGGCTGTTTTGCGCCTTTTTTTAGTATTGGTTTTCCCGCATCGTCAAGTAGAGGACGCTCCACTACAATTTTGTAGTAGCCAAAATCCTCGTTATTGAATATTTTGCTTATTTCATTTTGAGCAAAATCACCATAAAGGCGTGTTATTTCGTCAATAGCGGTTTGTGGGATGTCGTTTCGTTTGCTGCCTAAAGATTTTCTGCGTTTTTCAAATAGCCCACTTGCATTTATAAGTTGAACTTTGCCTTGCCTTTTGGTAGATTTTTTGTTGGATAGCACCCAAATGTATGTGGCAATTCCTGTGTTGTAAAAAATATCGTTAGGTAGTGCAATAATCGCTTCGAGTAGGTCATTTTCTAATATGTATTTGCGTATTTCAGATGGTCCGCTCCCGGCATCACCTGTGAAAAGAGGTGAACCGTTGTGTATTATGGCAATTCTGCTACCGCCGTCATTTTTATCTTTCATTTTCGAGATTGCGGTTTGTAAAAATAGCATTTGTCCATCAGAGGCGGCGGGAAGTCCTGCACCAAATCGTCCTGCATAGCCTAGTTTGGCTTCTTTTTCAATGGTTGGTTTTTCATTTTTCCATTCACGACCAAATGGAGGGTTGGAAATTATATAGTCAAATGTTTGTGTTTTAAATTGGTCATCTGAAAGTGTATTTCCGTTTTTAATAAATTCTGCATTGTTGCCTTTGATAAGCATATCTGCTTTGCAAATAGCAAATGTTTGGTCGTTGATTTCTTGTCCAAAGGACATAAGCTGTGCTGCTGCATTGAGGCTGTGTAAGTATGTTTCGGCAACCGATAGCATGCCGCCTGTACCGCAAGCGGGGTCGTATATTGTTTTTGCTATGTTTTGTCCTGATAAAATAGCGTTGTCATCACAAAACAAGATATTGACCATAAGTTCAATAACTTCTCTTGGAGTATAATGTTGCCCTGCATCTTCGTTGTGTGATTCTGAAAATCTACGGATAATTTCTTCAAAAATGTAGCCCATTTCTAGGTTTGATATAACATCTGGGTGTAGATTGGCTTTAGGTTGTGTAAATTCTTTTATAACGATATACAAAATGTCTTTGTTTGCCATATGGGTAATATGTTTATCGAATTTGAATTTTTCTATAATATCACTAACGTTTGGTGAAAAACCATTGAGATAGTCGCGAAAGTTCTCATATATGCTGTCGGGTTCGGCAAGAAGTTTTTCAAAGTCGTATTTGCTTGTATTATAAAAAGAAAAGCCCGAAGCTTTACGCAGTAGTGCGTCACGCATTGGAATATCTTTTACTTGCTTGAATTTTTTCACAACTGTTTCTTTGGTATCTGATAAAATCATATCAAACCGACGAATTACCGTAAGTGGCAATATAACTTCACCGTATTCGTGTGGCTTATATACTCCTGTTAGTTTGTCGGCTATTGCCCAAATAAGGTCTGCCTTTTCTTTTATATTTACAGTTAGGCTCATTTTTGTTTACTCTCCCGTTTTATTATTATCTTCCATGAAATCCAAACAAATAATTTTAACTTTTGCTTTTGTTTGGTTATCTTTGCTAAGATTTATTTAACATACATTTGTACACAATTATACATATTAATTATATTATTTTACAAATATTTAAGCAATAGGAAGAGTAAAATGGTTAAAAAAGTAAGCTATTTTCAAAATTCCACTTGACCATTTACACATACTGTATTATAATATTGATAAAGATAATTTCAAATTGCATATTCGTGATTAGCTAGGCTGGTTGCGGTTTTTTTTGCAAGTATTTTGTGCATTGTGTATAAAAATAGTGGTTTCGGAAATTTTTTTGCCCTGTTGTTATTCATTTCGTCTTAAAAGAGTGTGTAATTGATTGGAGTGGTGTGTTTTGAGGGTTTTTTAAGTAAATATTAAGGGTTAAGGAATAAATGATATTTTTTTAAAAAATAATTTTGAAGGAGTGTATTAAAATATGTTAAATAATGCTAGAAAACTATCTAAAAACGAAATATTAAAAGGAATGGAAATATATGACAGGTACCCATACATACCATTTTGGTATATAATTAAAGAAATAAGTGAAAAACCTGGTATCGCTGGCGAAGACTTAAACTATTGGTTCAAATACGGCTACGGACACGCTGACAAAAAACAAATAATGCAAGCTTATGACCCAAGCCCTGAAATGAAGGAAATTTACAAGCACATGGAGAATTATATAAATCGTGAGCAAGATGGACTTTCTCACAATACAAATCTCTCTACACCCAAAGACTTTGAACGAAGTTATAAGTATATGAGCTTGAATAATTTTGAGCAAGCCCTAAAAGAACGTGGTTACTGGCGTGGTGCGAGAAACTTTACTGAAAAATATTTACCACAAGAGGTATATGACGGTACTTGCCAAGAAGGGAATATTGCGAAAGCTAGAAAGTTTGGCAGAAAAGCTTACAAATACGTTGGGGATATAATTGCTAGAAATAACATGTCTACTAGCGACCCAAGGGCAATAGCAATGCACGGAGTAATTGGTGGAACTATCGCCAAAATGTGTGGTAAATATTATATTCAAGGCGAAGAACTAGGCGAACTAAACAAAGCTATAGTCGCCAAAATTTATGAGAATAAAAAAGCTATAGGTTTTAGTGATAGTGATGTAATAAATTTCTCAAGACAACTAGGCGAACATCTAGGCAAAGTGCTAGGACTAGGCTCTAACCTCGGTGGCGAGATTGCCGAGATGGCGACTAGGTGGAATGAAACGGGTGGCGACGATGATGGCTCATATTATGATGCTGACGGTAGAAAAAGAGATAAATATGGTAATGACATTACACACACGCTAGTAACAGAAAAACATATAAAAGATGCACAAGCAGATTTAGAACGCCAAGCAGAGCAAAGACGTTTAGCTCAAGAACAAGCTGAAAAAGAAATGCAAGAACGGCTGGCAGCACAGCAAGCCGAAGAACAAAGACAAAAACAGCTAGCCGAACAACAAGCACAAGCCGAAATAGATAGGCAAATACGCCTAGAAGCACAAAGGCAAGAAGAACAGGCAAGATGGGCAGCAGAGAACCAACAAAGACAAGCTGGACAACAAAACAATCAAGCTTTTGGCTTTGCCACTCAGCGTGGTCCTAGTAACCCTACTGCACCAACTGGACCTAAAGGTCCTACTATAACTGCAGCTAACAATAATGGTTATAGCACAGTTATAAATGGCGTAAAATACAGCTCCACAGATTGGCGAAAATCTTTTGATGCAAATAATAGTCAAAATCAAGCTAATTACCAGAATCAAACAGCAACAAATATGAGTATTCCAGGGACTGGAAATTATAGTTATAATGAAGTCATAAGTTATCTTAATAACATTTCTTTTGATTCTGGCAGTGTGCAATCTTGGCTAGAATTAAATAAAGAAAAATTTGAGCAACAAGGTATTTATTTGAATAATTGTACACCTAAACAAAAGAAACAAATTTCAGAATTATATAAATTTATACATTTTCAAGAATTATCTAAAATGCAAAAAGACTATAGTATACAAGCACAAAAAATAGCTAAACCAGTAAAAGATTATTTGCAAGATGCAGGTTATACAGCAACAATGCTATTTTCTGTTGGTGCAGTTATCAACGATCCTATTAAAGGTATTCCAGCAACAAAAACGGCATTTAAAGTTTATACTTATACATCTGCTGGATTAGAAACCTTTTACACATTTGTATTTGATGATTCTCCATGGAATATGAAAGTTATTCATTTGGGTAAAGAAGTTATTGCAACAGCTATTGCTGGCAAAATCCCAGTAAGCAAAGCAAATAAAAATTTTTGGGCTAAGCCTATAAACAAAAACTTAGCCAAACAGTTAGGTGTAACAGATTTCGATATAGGTATTGCTAATATATTTTTTGAACACTTTGATAATACATTTTGGAGTAAAATTTTAGAACAAGGTGAAAATTTTATAAAAGAAGGAAAGTAAAGATGGATAAAATTGACTACAGCAAAGCTAAAAAAATGTATACACCAGTTAATGGACAACTTTCGCAATATCGTTTAGAGTATTTTTTGATGCAAACAGGTTTAGCGATATTTTTGATTTTTGGCTATTTGAAAAAGTTTCATGATTCCATGCTTACCGATAGTGTAACTTTATCTATTGTTATAGTAATAATCTTTCTGCTCTACTTAAAAAACTATTATTTGCTAAAAGCAAAAGATATATATGCTGTGTATTTGTTTGAAGATAAACTTTTTTTCTTCTATGTTGCAAATCTATCATTTGGTTTGTTGAAAAAACATAAACAAGTGCCGTTTGATGATTTAAAAGAATTTGTTTTTTCATCAATTTCTGGTGGATATATATTCTCACGAAATTCATATAATTTATTTTTTGAATTTGTCAAAGCAGAAGATTTTTCTTTTATGGCAATACCCTCAAAACAAATGGAACCAATGTGCCAAGAAATAAAAGCACAGTGGGAAGAATATAAAAAAGAACATAACATTCCTGAATATGACATTTTTAAAACCGACCTTCCTTTGCCAACTTATTTGCATAAAAAGTAGTTTTTTTGTTTAATATTGATATTGAAAATGCTTTCGAGGGTACATATATGTACCCTCTTTTTCTTTCCCCGCAAACCCGTCTTTTTAAAATATATATTATCTTCATATACAAACCCTGGCTTATTAAGTAAGTCAGGGCTAATTTTATTTAAAGAGGTGCAATATGAAACAAGGGAAAAGTATCAGTCAGTTATACAAAGAGCTTGAACGTCAGCGGTCTGTCAGAAAGGACATAATCGCAGACACACGCAGTTTGCAGGTAGTGACTGAAGATGGTAGGTCAAGGCTGAACATCAGCTCTGGGCGTGAACAGGAGAGTTTTGTTTTGTCGGATGTGGCTCACAGGCAGATTGCAGATAGGTTGGGTATTCCGTTTAAGTATTATGAGAAGATGCAAGCAAACTACCCTACTCTACTCGATCAAAACGTCAACGGTTGGTTGCTTAAAAACCCTGAACGTAGAATGCTTAGGATTTTAGATGGCAGGGTGCGGGCGTTTTTGAGCGACAGGTACCGCCGATTGGACAACCTAGAGCTTGCAGACGCCATACTTCCTGTGATCGCTGAGATGCCGGGCGCAGATATTTTGTCAGCGGAAGTTACCGAGACTAGGATGTTTATCAAGGTTGTGAATAAGGCTTTGAAGGCTGAGATTAGTACAGGTGATGTTGTGCAAGCAGGGTTTATGGTGTCAAACAGCGAGGTTGGTTTGGGTAGTTTGAAGGTTGAGCCTTTAATTTACCGCTTGGTTTGTCGCAACGGTTTAATTGTCAAGGATTATGCGCAAAAGCGTTACCATGTGGGTAAGCAGATAAATACGCTAGATGAGGCTTCAGAGTTGTTTAGCGATGATACTATGCTTGCAGATGATAAGGCGTTTTTTATGAAGGTGCAGGATGTTGTTAAAGCTGCTGTGGATGAGGCTAAGTTCAATCTTTGCATAGACAAGTTAAAATCTGCTAAAAACGTGTTTACAGATCAACCGATACAGACTGTCGAGGTGTTGGGTGAAAAGTATGCTTTGCCTAAGAATGAGAGAGCCGCTATTATGC
>CAZKFG010000049.1:13411-17214 GCA_964551985.1 uncultured Acidaminococcales bacterium | reverse complement strand
CTTAAAGCTCCTGTACCCTTGCCATGGACTATTCTAACCTGTTTAACTCCTGCTAGTACTGCATCATCTAAATATTTATCAATATCAATTATCGCTTCATCAATAGTCTTACCGCGTACATCAATCTGATTTTTAAAATCGGCAGTATATGATGCCTTGTTAACAGAGCTTGTAAAAGATACCGTTTGCGCGCTAGGTTTATCCTGTGCCAACAAAGTACATTTTTTAAACGGCAAATTAGTTTTGAGTGCACCTATCTGCACAGTAACATCACCAGCGTTTACTGACACAACAACTCCTTTTTGCCCTATTGTCGGTACAAAAACACTAACGCCAACTTTTGCTTTGTCTTTAGTCAATACTTCACCTGTTACAGGCTCTTGTACTTCAAGTAATTTTGGCTGAAGTTTTTCGCGTACATTATCTATTGTCTGTTGGCGCAATTTGCTGTCTGAAACATTGAATAAAGCCTTTAATTCTTTTATTGCTTCAGCTGCATCTATACGCGCTTGCCTTAGTATTTGTTCACTCTCTTTATTGCATTTTTCGAGTATTTCGTTTTTCTTACCACTTAATTGCTGCTCTTTTTGTACTATACGCTGTTGCAAAATCTTAGTATCATTTCGCATTTGTTCAATTTGAGCATTTTTCTCTTGGTACTCCCTGCGTTCTTTTTCCAGCTCATCAATAACATCTTCTAATTTTTTGTAATCGTCATCCAAATAACTTGTTGCCAAATCCAAAATATCACTGTTTAAACCTAATCTTTTAGCAATATGAAAAGCATTACTACTGCCAGGCGTGCCCATAAGCAAGCGATATGTTGGTTTTAGTGTAGCTTGATCAAACTCTACACTAGCATTTTGCATTTTATCTTGTTCCAGAGCAAAAATTTTAAGTTCGCTATAATGAGTTGTTACAACTGTTGTAACATCATTATCTTTTAATTTTTGCAAAATAGCCATAGATAAAGCCGCACCCTCTTTAGGGTCTGTGCCGACACATATCTCATCAAGCAGTACCAAGCTATTTTTCTTGGCACGATCAACAATTTGCACTAGATTGCTTATTTGACTGGAAAAAGTACTCAAACTTTTTTCAATGCTTTGCTCATCACCAATATCAGCGTAAATATCAGTAAAAATTGGCATACTCGTGCCACTGCTGGCTGGCAAAAACAAACCAGTCTGGCAAAGTAGCGAAAACAAACCAATAATCTTTAAGGTTACAGTCTTACCACCAGCATTAGAACCTGTTATCACAAGAACTTTAACCTGACCTCCGACCTGTACATTGATAGGTACAACCAAGTGCTTGTCAATAAGCGGATGACGAGCATTTATAATATTTATATTATCTTCTTTAGTTAAAATAGGAAAAGTACTGTCAAATTCTATTGCAAAATGCGCTTTAGAAAAAATAATATCAAGCTCAACAGTAGCATTCATACTAGCTAAAATATCATTACCACTAGAGGCTATAAGATTTGATAAATTCTTTAAAATACGCTCTACTTCTTCGTTTTCTTGTGCCAAGAACTTTTTTATATCATTGTTTATTTCCACAACCGATAATGGCTCAATAAAAACAGTCGCACCACTACCAGACTGGTCATGCACAATCCCCGGAAAAAACTGTCTATATTCTTGTTTAATCGGGATAACGTATCTATCTGCCCTCAATGTTACAAGCTGATCTTGGAAATAACTTTTATACTTAGTAGAATTTAGTATACTCTCTAGCTTTTGCTTAACTTTCAGTTGATTTTGACTAATCTGACGACGAATTGTTTGTAGTTGCATAGACGCATTATCATAAATTGTATACTGAGGAGAAATAGTGCTATCAATCTGCTTTTGCAATCTATCTAAAACCGTTAGCTCACTAACATATTCCATAAGCAGTGGACAATCTTCTTGATGTTGCTCAAAAAAATCTTTCAATCTTTTTACGCAATACAAAAGATTACCGACAAGCCTTAATTCTTGTGGCTGTAAACTACCGCCGAGCATAGCTTTTTTGACATGTTCGCCAACATCACTAAAGCCGCCAAACGGTGGGTTTTGCGCTGTATTTAACAGCTTTAACGCTTCGTTTGTCTGCTGCAAAAGTTTTTCAACGTGCAAAAAATCAGAGCTTGGTAAAAGTTCTTGAACTTTTTGTTTACCCAAAAATGTCGCAGACTTTTCTGCCACGAGCGATAAAACCTTTTTAAATTCTAACGTATGCGCTGCTGCACTAGAATTGTTCATTACATAACACCTCTAAAATAATGACCTTTCGTAATACCACGGCAAACATTTTCGTACTCATTACCATCTAATGCCTTACGATACATACTAACTATTTGCATGATCTTGTCGCCGTGCATGTATCTTGCATCAATGCGCACTCTTGCAATCCCTGCCTCTTTTAACTTATAGACATCCTCAACAAGACAAAGCTCTTTAGCATTTAATATGTGCATATTGCAAAACTGGTCTGTAACCAATGGGAATAATTCATCCATGCGGTCTTTAAAAAAGTATTTGCTCTTTTGGCAAGGAGCAGAACATGTTTTCCCTTTAGAGAGCAAGCTACCTATAGCGCAATACTTTGTAACCATCATCTCACTATGTCCATGCACAATGCACTCAAGTGGTAAAGATGATTTTTCTTTTAAAGCCAAAATCTGCATTAAAGTAAGTTCTAAAGAAGTGGTAATGCCCGAAGCCTTTTGTTTATGCCAAAAATCCACTGCTACAAAATTAAATATATTTAAAGAATAATCAAGCCACAAATCAAGACCGCTATCTTTAAACTGCTCAAAAGCCGCTAAGCTACTAATTAAAACTCCGTCAGGTTGCAAAGAGCTAAAGTCTTCTTGTAGCTTTTGCAAATACAAATGCTGCTGTTGATTTGTAATTCTACCTGTTGCCAAAAAAAGTTGTTTTCCATTTTTTATTATAAGATTTTTCGCCTTTTGAAAGTCGTCAAATGACAAGCTTTTGTGATTGTAGCTATCGCCACCAAAAATAATTATATCCGCTCCTGCTTCTAACGCCACATTCACCTTGGTAAAACTGTCAACATGAACGGAAAGTTTGGTTTTAAAGTTCTGAGCTTCTATCTTAATTGGCATATACACACTATTATTTGCACTTTTGGCACGAGTTAAAAAAGCATCAAGCCTTGCACTAGTTAAATTATCTATTGCTTGGCGGCGTGCTTTGTTGATTTCGCTAACAGGCACCATAATATTATCATCAATTTCCAGTGTCAAATCACGTAAATAAAAATCCGTATCGCCCAAGCGTTCTAGCTGTTTTTGCAAGGTTTGTGCTGTCAGCGGATGTTTAAGTGCCGTTTGTGTTAAAAATTCACTTTGACCCACACCACAAAAACCTTTATCATCAGTAAAAGTAACTATTAGCGGCTGATTAAGTGAACTCTTAACTTTAGCATCAACAGGCAAGACAAGATTATCATCAGCAAAAAAGTTTTGTGCTTTTTGCATAAGAGCTGTATCAAGCGTTCTAAACACCCTATCGTTGATGCTCACCTTTTGCCCAAAAGCGATTTTTATTATTTGACCCTTGTCAGCACAAGAGGCTTTTTTGTCATCAATAAACATATCAGTTAATGTAAAGTTTTCTCGTCCACCAACACTTACCCATACTTGCAACTGGTCACCAACATTAACCTTTACATCAAGTTTTATCTTGATAAATCCACGTTCACGCTCAACAACCCTACCAACAAGCATACGCACGTACGCACACACACACACACACACACACAAACAAAAACAAACACAATCGCGC
>CAZKFG010000049.1:0-13401 GCA_964551985.1 uncultured Acidaminococcales bacterium | reverse complement strand
AGGTCTTTGCTCGCTTAAAATCTCTCTTTTCGGGTTTTCTTTTAAATAAGCAGTCGTAAAATCCCGATTGAAAATCTGCCGCAAATCATCAAAATCTTGCCTATCCAGTTTTGGCTCTCCATTTAAATAGCTATCTATCGCTTTTCTATAAACACTTGTAACTATGGCAACATATTCAGGACGTTTCATTCGTCCTTCAATTTTAAACGAATGCACTCCTGCTTTTATAAGCTCTGGTATAAATTCAACAGTATTAAAATCTTTTGGACTCAAAAGATATTTACCTACAGAGTTTTCTGGCAAAATTTCCTTGCCAAATTCGTCAACCAAAAAATAAGGCAATCTACAAGGTTGAGCACATTGACCACGATTACCGCTTCTGGCACCGATTAAACTGCTCATCAAACATTGACCAGAATAGCACATACACAAAGCACCATGTACAAATGCCTCTATTTGAATATCAGTACTTGCACAAACTTCTTTTATATCATCTAAGCTAAGTTCACGAGCCAAAACTGCCCGCTTAAATCCCACTTCTTTAGCAAACTGAACGCCAAGCGAATCGGTGATTGTCATCTGAGTACTTGCAAAAACATCAAGAAAAGGAGCTACCTCTTTGGACAGTTGCAATACTGCCATATCTTGCACGATTATTGCATCAACACCTATTTTGTACAAATATTTTAAATACTCGCGAACATCTGTTAGTTCGCTATCTAAGACAAGAGTATTGACAGTAACGTAAATTTTAACATCTCTTAAATGCGCAAAATCAACTGCTTTTTTCAGTTCGTTTGCATCAAAATTGCTGGCAAACTGTCTTGCACCAAACCGGCTACCGCCTAAATAAACTGCGTTTGCTCCCGCGCCAACTGCCGCTTTTAGCGCTTCAAAGCTACCAGCGGGCGCCATAAGTTCTATATCTTTATTCATAACAACCTCTTTAACATAAAATTAAGGCAGAAAAACAACTGCTTGTTGTCCCTGCCTTTAACAACTAAAGTAAAAACTGTTCTTCTTTAATACCTTCAACAAGATTATCATAAGCTTTTTTACTATTTATCGCCTCATCAGCAAGCTCGAGAGCAACAAGCACAGCAATACGTGTATTAGACAAATTAGGCTGAATGCTAGCAATTTTCTTCATCTTCTTATCGACATAATCAGCAAGCATCTCTACATGTTTTGTCTCTAAATCAGACTTTAATGCATATTTTTCGTTATATATATCCACAACTATACGCTGTTTGCTCATAACTTTAATCCCCCAAATACTAATTTATTATATTCTATCAATAAATAGAAAAAATTTCTAGTTTTTATAAAAAAGTGGCAAAAGAAATTTCTTTTGCCACTTTTATCAACGTAGTTTTATTTTAAGTTTTTCTTCAAGCACAGACAAAACTTTGACAAATACTTCATTGACCTCTTGGTCTGTTAAAGTTTTTTCCTCAGATTGAAAGCTAAGAGCATATGTCATGCTGACAAAACCTTGTTCTATTTGTTTTCCTTTATAAAGGTCAAATAAATGTACATCTTTTAAGAGTTTGCCTGCACTATCTTTAATCGTCTTGACAATTGTATCATAACTAATATCTTGGGCAGCAATTATAGATAAATCGCGGAAAATTTCTGGGTATCTTGGCAATTTTTCATATTTAGCATATTCAAGGGCATCATCACAAAGAGTAGACAATTTAAGCTCTAGCACAAAAACTTGCTTTAAATCAAAGTTTTCGGCAACAGTTGGGTGCAGTTGACCTAGCCAACCGATAGTCTGGTCTTTATAATTTATAAGAGCCGTTTTGCCTGGGTGCAAGTAAGGTATTTGACCAACTGTAAATTGACAATCACAAATGTTTAATTTATTAAATAGTTCTTCAGCAAGTCCTTTGACATCATAAAAATCAAACTCTTGTTTAGATTTATTCCAGTCTTTACTTGCAAGACCTGTAACAGCTGCGCAAAGCCACGTCTGTTCATCGGCAAAATCACTAAGTGGTAAGCTTTGGGCAATGTATGTGCTACCAACTTCAAATATAGCTATATCTTCATTGCGATGAGCAATATTATATTGCATTGTAGACAAAACGCCTGGCAACAAAGTTGTACGCATTGTTTTAAAATCATCTGTAATAGGATTTATTAAATCAATTCCGTTATACAGTAGATCGCTAGCTTCTAAGCCGAGTTTGTCTATTTGTGAATTGTTAATAAAACTATAACCAATAACTTCATTTAAACCACTTGCCGCAAACAGATTTTTTGTAATATTAGATATTACATCAAGCTTACTTTGCTTACCTTGCATCATGGGTCCATAAGGTAAAGTTCCAACAATGTTGTCATAACCATTAATTCTAGCTATTTCTTCTGTAATGTCGGCTTTTACAGCCACATCATTACGCCAGCTAGGCACTTTTACCGTCATTGTTTCATTTTGCGTTTCGACTTTAAAATCAAGACTTTTTAAAATTTGCACCATACAATCAAAATCTATATCAGTACCCAAATAATTATTAACATAGTCTTTAGTTAGCGAAATTTCTTTTTGCTCTTTAATATTTGGATAATTATCAAGTACGCCTTTGCAAACCTTTGCCGCACCAATTTTTGCCATCAAGTATGCCGCTTTATCTAGTGCTTTTATTATATTTTCTCTATCAATTCCATGCACAAAACGTGACGATGCCTCGCTATTTAGTGATAAAGCACGCGCTGTTTTTCTAGTTGTAGCCGAATCAAAACATGCAGCTTCCAGCAGAACGTGTTTTGTTGATGGTGATATTTCCGTGTCAAGTCCACCCATAACACCACCTAAACCAATAGCTTTTTGCTTATCGGCAATAACTATCATATTGTCGTCTAAAGTTCTTTTTATATCATCTAGGGTAACTAATTGTTCACCTTTATCAGAACGCCTTGCAATAATTGTATTGCCTGACAAAGTGTCTTTATCATAAGCGTGCATAGGTTGACCAAGTTCTAACATAATATAGTTTGTAACATCAACAATATTATTTGTTGGTCTCATACCGCAAAGACGCAAACGATTTTGCATCCAAAGCGGAGATTGTTTGATTTTAATATCTGTCAGAACCCTTGCTGTAAATCTTTGGCAAAGACTTGCATCTTGGATTTTGATTTTTACGCTTGTATCTAGCTCACCACCATCTTCAAGCAAAGTAAATTCGGTTTTTTTAAGCTCGCTGCCTGTAACTGCCGCAACCTCTCTAGCAATACCAAGTATGCTCATGCAATCGCCACGATTTGCTGTAAGCTCTACTTCAAATACCACATCATCAAGTCCTAAAACTTCTTTAATATCTGTACCAATTGGTGTGTCTTCAGGCAACAAAAAAATACCATGTCTTTGATCTACTTGCAAAAGTTTATCTTCAATACCAAGTTCACTTGCTGAACAGAGCATACCATAAGACTCTACGTTGCGCAGTTTTGCTTTTTTCATTTTCTTGCCACCGGGTAAAACGCTACCAACTTGGGCTACAGGCACAATACAACCTTTTGTAACATTATCTGCGCCTGTTACAATTTGCAGTGGTTCGTCTTTTTTGACATCCAACTTGCAAATCCAAAGTTTATCCGCTTCGGGGTGGCGAACAATATCAACAACAAGTCCTGTTACAACATTTTCAATCTCCCTGCCCGGATAGATAATATATTCTACCGCAGTACCCGAACGGGTCAATTTTTCGGCTAATTCTTCCGGACAAATTTCTATATCAACAAATTCTTTGAGCCAACTTAACGCTACTTTCATCTACTAGTCCTCCTAATTAAACTGACGCACAAATCGCAAATTATTTTCAAAAAACAAACGTAAATCGTCTATGCCATAAACAAGCATTGCTATACGTTCTACGCCCATACCAAAAGCAAAACCGCTCATCTTGCTGCTGTCATAACCACTCATTTCAAGAACATTCGGATGTACCATACCAGAGCCTAGAATTTCCAACCAGCCGGATTGTTTGCATACCCTACAGCCACTACCACCACAAATAACACAAGAAATGTCCACCTCAGCACTAGGTTCAGTAAACGGAAAAAAACTAGGGCGAAGGCGCATCTTTACGGATGAACCAAACATTTCTTTGATAAACAGCTCTAAAGTTCCTTTCAAATCGGACAATCTGATGTTTTTATCTACCACAAGTCCTTCGACCTGATGAAACATTGGTGAGTGTGTAGCATCATAATCACAGCGATAAACAGTCCCAGGTGCGATCATCTTAATCGGCGTGTTAGGCGGATTCGCTTGCATGCTACGTGCTTGAACAGGTGAAGTATGAGTTCTGAGCAAAAACTCTTTAGTTATATAAAAAGTATCTTGCGTATCGCGGGCTGGATGGTCTGCAGGAAGATTTAAAAGTTCAAAATTATAATAGTCTTTTTCAATTTCCGGACCCATGCAAATGTCAAAACCCATGCTTAAAAATATATCTTTTATTTTTTGCATAACTAAAGTTATAGGATGCAGGTGTCCTTGAGCAAAACGTCTGCCTGGAAGTGTTATATCTATTTTTTCTTTATCAAGTTGAAGTTTTAATTGCTCTGATTTTAGTGCCTCTTCTTTTTGTTCGATAATGCTCTCTAATTTCGCTCTTATGTCATTTACAAGTTGACCTATTATTGGGCGCTCACTTGCATCGACACTTCCCATGCCACGCAGTACTGCAGTTAGTGAACCTTTTTTGCCAAGATATTTAATCTTTGCTTCATTGATTGACACTAAGTCATTACAATGAATCAGTTCTGCTAAAGCCTCTTGTTTTATTTGTTCTAACTGTTCTTTCACTTTTTTAACCTCCAAGTATTTTAAAAATAAAAAAAGCCTATCACCCCTTATAAAAGGGGCGAAAGGCATACAAAATCCGCGGTACCACCCTAGTTTGTAACTTAATTTTCTTAACGCGAAATAACGTTTTTGCCTACTTAGTTTCAGCAAAAAAGCTCCAAAACGAACTTTACCAAACGCTGTCAAAACCTCTTTCAGTCTCGGAGGCTATCCCTGCATAACCGCTTTTTGGCTACTTTTTTATCATCGCTTTTTAGTATTTAATTACAAATAAGTTTCCTATAGAGTAAATAAATCTTAATTGAGCCAGTGGCTTTAAATAACCGCCATAAACAGCACGGTGTCAGCATAGTCTCACACCCTTTTTAGATTTATGTTAATTTATTATAGCATAAGTACAATATTTTGCAAATGCTTATTTTATATTTTTACTCTATAGGCTACAAGTGCCAAAGCTACCGCAACGTTCAAAGACTCTGCCTTGCCTAAAATGGGTATTGAGATGCTAAAGTCGGCTTTTTTACAAAAAAAATCGCTAACTCCACTCGCTTCACTTCCCATGACAGCAGCAAGTCGACCGGAAAATTCTGTTTTGTACAAATTTTTCTCACCATCAGCAGCAGTTGTAAAAATTTTAAAACCTGTTTGCCTAAGATAATCTGCTATTTCATCTTTAGAACCAGCGGTTATTATAGGCAAGTGAAAAACAGAACCCATTGTTGCTCTTATCACTTTTGGAGAAAAAATATCTGTACATTCTTTAGTCAAAACAACTGCACTTGCCGCACAAGCATCAGCCGTTCTTATAATAGTTCCTAAATTACCAGGATCTTTTACATCATCTAAGACTATTATAAAGCTATCTTTTTGTAGTTTAATATCGGAAAAATCAGTCTTAAACAATTGCATAACCGCGACAACAGGTTGAGCAGTGACCGTATCAGATATTTTTTGGATTATGTCATCTGTAACATTTATTAGCTCTATATCCTTACTTTGCAAGTACGCTAATTCACTTACAGCAAGCTTATCTTTAACACAAAAAATTTGTTTGCATGCAAAATTGCTATCTAAAGCTTCTTTGATAACCTTGAACCCTTCAAGCAAAAAGGCGTTTTGCTCTTGTCTATATTTTTTTTGCGCAAGTCTGCTTGCTTGTTTTACTAAAGAATTACTAGTACTTGTTAAAGTTTGCATATTAAACCTCTATTAATTATTTTTTAGCTTTAAACAAATAGTATCATAAAATGCGCCTAATAAAAATAGCCCGGCAGATAAAGCAAGAATTATTGGCAATTTAAAAGATATTTGAGGTAAATATTCGTAAATGCCAAACATACCGCAACCGATGAAAATAGCGCCCGCTATTAGCTTTATAGCATTTTCAGGAATTCTTTTTCCCATCACAACACCTAAAACTATTCCTGCTGCATCAGCTAAGACCATACCAACTGTTGTGCCAAGCCAAACAAGCAACCAGCTTTTGTATTCGGCAGCAAGAGTTAATGTAGCAAGTTGTGTTTTATCTCCCATTTCAGATATGAAAAATGCTATTGCCACAGTAAGAAATGGCGTGCTTTTTTTGCTACCTAAATCATCTTCTGTTAATTTATCGCCCTTTAATGTCCAAAGACCAAAAGCGATAAAGGCAAGCGCTGCAAAAATATTGATTGTTTGCATTGATAAAAAGTTTGTAGCATAGGTCCCTAAAACAACTACCAAAAGATGATTTATTGCTGTTGCAACAAAAACACCAGATAAAACGCTCTTCCAATCATAACGAGTAGCAAAAGCAAGTGCCAGAAGCATTGATTTGTCACCAATCTCTGCCAAAAAAATCCAACCCAAAGACATTAAAAATACTGTCATAACTACACCCCTTAAAATTTTTTTGTATAATAAAAACGAGACCCCTGGCGTAAAAATTACGCCAAAAGTCTCGCTGATTATTTTGTAACCAATATAGCCAGGCTAGTGCCAGTATGTTGACTATATTCTAAGAGCTACTCCCTTTTGAGATTTGCTATTTAATTCATTAGGAAGTATTGTACCAATAGTTTTTTTGAAAGTCAATAGTGTTTTTGAAAAAATTTTTCAAATTAGTATTTTATAAATATAATAAGTTTGCTATAATAAAATTAAAGAATAATAGATTTTTAATAATAATAACTTTTAGAAAGGAGAATTTTTATGTTTAGTTTGACAAAGAAAAATATCTTTGTTGTTTTATTTTTCATCATTATTATCCTTGGCACAACTTATTATATCTATTATAGTCCTACAAACTCTCCATTAGATTCTTTTGCCAACGAACTAGAAAAAAAGAACTATCGTTATGCACCACAAGTTGGTGGCTTTAAGTAAAAACAGTCTAAATTTTAACTATATCTTGGCATTCTTCGCTATAGCGTGCATATGTATATAGCAAATCAGACAATCTATTTATGTATTTAATCAAAATAGGATTGATAGGTTCTTGGTCATTTAAATGCACCATAATTCTCTCTGTACGACGACAGACAGTTCTTGCTATGTGCATTATGCCAGAGGCTTTATTGGTACCAGGAACGATAAATTTAGGAGTTTGATCATATAGTTTTGTTGTATCGTCAATCCAGTTTTCCAGTTTTTTTATTGTTTCATCATTAAAATTAGCAACGTACTTTCCAGATGGGTCAGCAAGCTCTGCAGATAATGCAAATAAATCTTTCTGCACAAGTCTTAGCCGCTCTTGCAAAATATTATCATCAATGAAATTATGAGCAAAGCCAATTGTTGAATTTAGTTCATCAACAGTCCCATAACTCTCTACCCTTATTGCATATTTTTTTACGCGGGTTCCATCAAGTAGACTTGTCATACCTTGATCACCGCCACGAGTGTAAATTGACATATTCAGTCCTCCTTATTTAATCTTTGTATTTATAATTCTACAAAAAAAATTTATTCCCTGCCAAAATTTAATAAAATAAAAAAGCTAGGAGATTATCCTAGCTTTTCTTGTTGATTATTTTAACAATGCATTAGTTACAATTGCACCGTGTTTAACAATAAGTGGAGCAAATACTAAAGAGACTATTGTCATTAGTTTGATTAGTATGTTCATTGATGGACCAGAAGTATCTTTAAATGGGTCACCTACTGTATCGCCAACAACACTCGCTTTGTGAGTATCGCTACCTTTACCACCGTGAACACCTGATTCAACGTATTTTTTCGCATTATCCCAAGCACCGCCAGCGTTTGCCATCATGATAGCAAGTAGAACACCAGCAGATAGAGCTCCACCAATCATACCGCCCAATGCTTCTGGTCCAAATGCAAAACCAACCACAAGTGGTGCTAAGATTGCCATAAGACCGGGCAACATCATTTCGTGAATAGCAGCAGCTGTTGATATTTCAACACATTTTGAGTAGTCTGCTTTGCCTTTACCTTCGAGCAAACCAGGAATTTCTCTAAATTGACGACGCACTTCTTCAATCATTTGATTTGCTGCACGACCAACAGATTCCATTGTCATTGCACCAAATAAAAATGGTAGTGTAGCACCGACAAATAAACCAACAAGAGTTAGTGGGTTTAATAGGTCAATTACTTTTAGTTGAGCAACTTGAGCATAAGACGAGAATAGTGCTAATGCTGTAAGTGCTGCCGAACCGATAGCAAAGCCTTTGCCGATAGCTGCTGTTGTGTTACCAACAGAGTCTAATTTATCTGTTATTTCACGTACACTGTGTGGTAGTTCTGCCATTTCAGCAATACCACCAGCATTATCAGAAATCGGACCATAAGCATCAACTGCAACAGTCATACCTGTTGTAGCAAGCATACCTATAGCGGCAAGAGATACACCGAAAAGTCCTTTAGCAATATCTTGCATTCCGCCCATTGCAAAAAATGAAATCAGAATACCTGCACAAATAAATAACATTGGCCAAACTGTTGAATACATACCTACAGCCAAGCCGGAAATAATTGTTGTAGCAGGTCCTGTTTGTGATTGCTCGGCAATCTTTTTAACTGATGCGTAGTCACTAGATGTATATATTTCTGTAACTTTACCGATAAGTAGACCAACAACTAGTCCTGCAACAACTGCTAAAAAGGCTTTAAAGTCACCAAAAATAGTAAAACTAAGATATGCTGAACCGATAGTTGTAAGACCGCCTGCAACATATGTACCCATATTAAGAGCCGCTTGTGGGTTGTTACCACGGCTTCTTGTACTTACAAGAATACCAAAAACAGAAGACACAATGCCTGCCGCCATAAGCGCAAAGGTAAATACAATCCCTTCGCCATTAGCATAAACAATTGTACCTAAAGTAATAGATGCTACTATCGCACCAACATAAGATTCAAACAAGTCTGCACCCATACCGGCAACATCACCAACATTGTCGCCAACGTTATCAGCAATAACAGCCGGGTTTCTTGGATCATCTTCAGGAATTCCAGCTTCTACTTTCCCTACAAGATCTGCTCCAACGTCAGCAGCTTTAGTATAAATACCACCACCAACACGAGCAAACAATGCGATAGAGCTAGCACCAAGACCAAAGCCTGTTACTATATTAATATCAAAATTAAAAAGATAGCAGACGATAGACAGTCCAACTATACCAAAGCCAACAACACACATCCCCATTACTGCACCGCCGGAAAACGCGATTTTCAGCGCACTTGGCATATCGTGTCTTGCAGCTTCAGCTGTACGAACGTTAGCTTTTGTAGCTACCTGCATGCCACAATAACCAGCAAGTAGCGAAAACAATGAACCTAATACAAAACAAAATGCTGTTTGATGTGATAGTGCAACACTTATAATAACTGCTGTAACTACTATAAATACAGATAAATATTTATATTCACGATTCAAAAAAGCCATTGAACCTTCATGAATATAGCCAGCAATTTCCTTCATACGGTCATTACCAGCACTCGCTCTAGCAATTGTAGAGCTAAGTGAGTAGGCAAAAAGCAAAGCAATAGCACCTACCACCAGTGGCATAATAAGTTGATTTTCCAAAACCAAATTAACCCCTTTCCAAATTAAAAATAGTTTATGTTTTTAATATTAAATCATAGTCATTTTAGCAAGCACCATATTAAGTAGTGCAAATAAAAATGCTAAAAGCATTGTGGCTTTAGACAAAAGAACATCAATTCCTTTTACTTTACCACCAAATAAAGCATCTGCTCCGCCATCTATACTACCAAGTCCTGCACTTTTACCAGACTGCAAAACAACCGTAGCGATGAGAAGTATTGCAATTATTACGTCTGCTACCATTAAAGCTGTAATCACAATGATCCCCCTTTTACTATGATAATCTTTTATATTTTATCACAAAATACAAACACTTTACAACGTTTTTCGAAAATAAAAATCGGGAGAAATCTCCCGATTTTTTCTTTAAGCTTTATAAGCTGCTAAACGTTTGTAGTTATCTAATCTTATTTTAGCATCTTGTTCTGTTTTCTCAAACAGTTCATTAGCAATTTTTGGATATTGTTTGAGCAGTGCAGAATAACGAACTTCACCCATTAAAAATTCACGGAAGCTTTCTGTTGGTTCTTTAGAATCTAGACTAAACGGATTTTTCCCCTCTTGTACTAATGTTGGGTTATATCTATACATTGCCCAGTAACCACAATCAACAGCTTTTTTAGCTTCTAGTTGGCTGTTGCCCATACCCACTTTTAATCCGTGGTTAATACAAGGTGCATAAGCAATGATTAGTGATGGACCTGGGTACGCTTCAGCTTCTCTGATAGCTTTTAAAGTTTGGTTTTTATCTGCACCCATTGATATTTGTGCAACATATACATAACCATAGCTCATTGCCATCATACCTAAATCTTTTTTGCGAGTACGTTTCCCACTTGCAGCAAATTTAGCAATAGCCGCCGTAGGTGTGGCTTTAGATGATTGACCACCTGTATTGGAATATACTTCTGTATCAAAAACAAACACATTTACATCATCACCTGAGGCAAGTACATGGTCTAATCCGCCGTAACCGATATCATAAGCCCAACCGTCGCCACCAAATATCCATTGCGAGCGTTTTACAAAATAATCTTTTAATTTATAAATTTCATCAAGCAGTGGATGTTTTTTACCTTCTTTTTCCAATGCTTTTTCTAAACCAGTCGCTGCTTCTCTTGAGCTTCCTCCGACATCTTTTTTATCAAGCCAGTTTTGCATAGCTTGCTTTAACTCAGAAGATACATCAAGAGATTGTGCTTCTTGTATTTTTTGAGTAACGCTATCTCTTAATTGAGTGGCACCAACAAACAAACCTAAACCAAATTCAGCATTATCTTCAAACAAAGAGTTTGCCCAAGCAGGTCCTTGTCCATATTGATTTTTTGTGTATGGCATTGATGGGCAACTTGCACCCCAGATTGATGAACAACCTGTAGCATTTGCAATGACCATACGATCACCATAAAGTTGAGTTATAAGCTTAGCATAAGGCGTTTCGCCGCAACCAGCACAAGCACCGGAGAATTCAAACAGTGGTTGTTCAAATTGGCTACCTTTAACAGTAGTAGTGTTCATTGGGTTAGCTTTAGGTTCAACTTGTTTGCAATATTCAAACACTTCTTGTTGAATCATTTGAGACTCTAGTGGCTTCATAACAAGTGCTTTTTCTTTAGCAGGACAAACTTGGGCACAGTTTCCGCAACCTGTACAGTCTAAAACTGATACACCTAAAGTAAAGTTTAAATCTTTTGCTCCAACAGCAGGTTTGCAAGTAAAACCGGCTGGCGCATTTTTTGCTTCTGCTTCTGTTGTCAAAAATGGTCTTACAACTGCATGCGGACAAACATAGGCGCATTGGTTACATTGGATACATTTGTCAACCAACCACTCAGGAACATTTACAGCAATACCGCGTTTTTCATAAGCCGATGTTCCAGCAGGGAAAGTACCATCTTCAATACCATTGAAAGTACTTACAGGCAGGCTGTCACCTTCCAATCTATTTACAGGTATTAATACATTTTTAATAAAATCTGGGCATAAATCTACTTGGCATGCTTCATCCTTAGCATTTAACCAACTCTCTGGCACATCCACTTTTACAGCAGAGTTTACACCTTCATCAATTGCTGCATAGTTCATATCCAAAATAGCTTGACCTTTTAAGCCATAAGTATCATCTACTGCTTGTTTTAGATATTTTACAGCATCTTGCACAGGGATAATATTAGTCAATTTAAAAAATGCTGATTGCATAATCATATTTATGCGCCCACCCAACCCGATTTTAGTCGCAATAGACACAGCATCAATTATATAAAAATTGATTTTTTTCTCAGCAATATAACGTTTTAAGCTACCAGGAAGTTTTTCGTCTAGTTCTTCTTTTGTCCACAAGCAATTAAGCAAGAATGTTCCGCCTTGCTTTAAGCCTTTTGTAACATCATATTGGTGCACATAAGATTGATTATGGCAAGCAATAAAATCTGCTTTGTCAATAAGATATGGCTGTTTTATAGGCTGTTTGCCAAATCTCAAATGTGATACTGTAACACCACCTGATTTTTTAGAATCATAGAAAAAATAACCTTGGGCATTCATATCTGTATGGTCGCCGATAATCTTAATAGCGCTTTTATTAGCACCAACAGTGCCATCAGAGCCTAGCCCCCAAAACTTGCAGTTCTTAGTTCCTTCTGCTGCCGCATCAATATCTTCACCTGCTGGCAAGCTAAGATGTGTAACATCATCAATAATACCTACAGTAAAGCCATTTTTAGGATTATCTTGTTTCAAGTTATCAAAGACAGACAAAGCATCTGATGGTAAAAATTCTTTTGACGACAAGCCATAACGTCCACCAACAATAACAGGGTTAGTATCAGCTTGATAAAATGCTGCTTTTACATCAATATATAAAGGCTCTCCCACTGAACCTGCTTCTTTTGTACGATCTAAGACAGCAATTTTTTTGACTGTTTTTGGTATAGCTTGTAAAAAATGTTTAAGTGAAAATGGTCTAAATAAACGAACGTTGAGCATGCCAACTTTTTCGCCTTTTTTGTTTAGATAGTCAACTGCACTTTCAATTGTTTCACAAGCTGAACCCATAGCAATTATAACTCTATCAGCATCAGCGGCACCATAATAGTTAAACAATTGATAGTTGCGACCTGTAAGTTTGTTGATTTTTTGCATATTTTTCTCAACAATTTCAGGAAGTGCCAAATAAAACTTGTTACAAGCTTCACGAGCTTGGAAATACACGTCAGCATTTTGGGCCGTACCACGTACAACAGGATTATTTGGGCTAAGTGCTCTATCACGAAATTCTTTTAGTGCTTTATAATCAACTAGTTTAGCAAGTTCACTGTATTCAAGCAATTCAATTTTTTGTACTTCATGTGAGGTACGAAAACCATCAAAAAAGTTTAGAACAGGCACTCTGCCTTCTATTGCAGATAAATGTGCAACAGCACCTAAGTCCATAACCTCTTGAACACTGCTTTCGCTAAGCATGGCAAAACCCGTTTGGCGTGTAGCCATAACGTCTTGATGGTCACCAAAAATACTCAAAGCATGG
>CAZKFG010000048.1:0-17415 GCA_964551985.1 uncultured Acidaminococcales bacterium | reverse complement strand
CAAAGCCACGACCTAAATTGACAACCTTTAATTTATCTTCACTTAAATAAAGTCTATTCAAATCCGTTATCTCTAGCTCTCCTCTGTCAGATGGTTTTATTGTTTTAGCAAACTCGCAAACCTTTTTATCATAAAAATAAAGCCCTGTTACACCATAGTTGCTCCTAGGTTTTTTAGGTTTTTCTTCAATAGAAATAGCCTTGCCTGTTTGGTCAAACTCTACAACACCAAAACGCTCTGGGTCTGGCACATAATAACCAAAAATTGTAGCGCCTTCCGTTCGATTAACCGCTTCTACAAGATGCTTTTTCAATCCCGCGCCAAAAAAGATATTATCACCTAAAATCATCGCGCACCTATCATCACCAATAAATTCTTCTCCTATGATAAAAGCCTGCGCCAAACCATCTGGTGATGGCTGCACAGCATAAGACAAATTAATTCCATATCTTGAGCCATCGCCTAATAATCTTTCAAAATTAGGTAAATCAGTTGGTGTGGAAATTATTAAAATATCACGAATACCCGCTAGCATAAGAGTTGATAGCGGATAATAAATCATTGGTTTATCATAAACAGGAAGCAGTTGCTTACTTGTAGCCATAGTTAAAGGATATAATCTTGTACCGCTGCCACCTGCGAGTATTATTCCTTTCATAAATAACAAACCTCACTTTAAGTTTTCTAATTTGTTAGCCAAAACTTTTATAATATTTTTCCAGTTAAAAGTTTTTTCAGCCCATTCGATAGTTTCTTTTTGCTTTTGCACCAAATCTATTTTCCCATCCAACACTTCTTCTATAGCCAATCTCAAAGCCTCTTTATTCTCTGTAGGAAAAACTTTCCCTATTTTGCCATTATCTGTAACAAAACTAGTAAACGGTAAATCTGATGTTATAAAATAGTTACCAAAACTCATAGCTTCAGAACAAACATTGGGAATGCCTTCTTTGCGTGAAGTTAAACAAAATATTTTTGCTCTAGAATAATGTTTGTAGAGGTCTTTTTTATTTACATGTCCTATTATTATAACTATATCTTTTAAATGCGGATTATTATAAAAAACTTTATTTAAATATTCTTTGAATTCTTTATTCATATTACCAATTAGATGAACTTTCCAACTAGAGATTTTCTCTGGTGAAATTCCACTTAAAGCATCCAATAGTAACTCTGTATTCTTATCAGGGTCTCCCATTCTAGCAACAGTTAAAATTATATTTTCTTTTTCATAGTTTTTATTGTGCATTTCACTGTCTTCTAAATACCCATTAGTTATGAAAATTACATCATTTGGCATGATATTGGTCTTTTTAGCAACATCTATCGCCTCAGGAACTTCCACAGAATACAAATCAATATTTTTTTCTAAAAGACGCAAAAAACAAGCTCTTATTTTACTTCTATTAAACTTTTTGGCATAGCCTTCTAATGCTACTGCTGAAACATCACATTTTACATAAACTTTAATTTTGGGATTAAATAGTTTCAATAAAGTAGCATCTCTTCTAGTTCTTACTCCTAGATGAATTAAAGTAACGACATCGTATTCACGCGATATCTTATATAAAAATTTAAAATATAAATATGATTTTTTTAGTTTGTTTGTAGAGCTTGGGATAGTAATTATTTTTGAGTATTCACTATAAAAATCATTTTGAACATTATTTAAACAGGCAAAAGCAGTATCCCAACCAAGATATCTGCCTAAAGAGTAAGAAATCATACCAATATCTCTATAAAGAAAAGTGGGTTCAATTTCATAATTCCAAATCGTTATTAATTTTTTAACCAAAAAAACACCCCTTTAGTTTTTGTTTAAAACCTTTACAGTTTCTTTTAACAAAAAATTTTTTTGCACTTTTTCATAACCGTTTTGGGCTATTTGCTCTCTTTCGCCATCATTTTTCAAATAATAATCAATAAGTTGTATTAGTTCATCACTATCTTTATACATTACCAAATCTTTTTTGTCTTCAAATAAGGCAGCTAAATGCTCATTATAATCAATGATTTGAAAGCCTTGAGTAGCCAAAATTTCAAAAGCACGTGAATTAGCAGCACCTTGTTTAAGTTGGTTAATATTAAGACAAATTCGACTCTGTTTATAAACTTCAGCTACTTTTCTAGGTTGTATAAATTTGTTTACAATAAACTTATATAAGTAGGGATAGTTTTTTTTGAACTTATATTTATATCTAAGTTTGTGATAAAACGGTCTAAATCGCCAAAACTGACCATAAACTACCATAGTTTTATTGTTTTTAATGCAATATCGTGCTACTTGTTCCAACAAAAAAGAGCGGTTATCGCTTCCTACTCCAACAAAACATATATCATATATTTTTTCATATTTTTCAACATCATTGTATAATTCTTCCGCAGCTGTAAAAGGTAAATAGTGAACATTATCAATACTATATTTACCTTTCAAATAATCAATATCTAATGGATCATAAGAATATATGCTTTTATAGTTTTTGAAATATTCTTGATTAAAACAATCAATAGTTCTCGCACTATCTACAAACCAAAGAATGAGATTTTTATTAGTTTTATTTGCCCAGTTAAAAAAGACATCATCTAAAACATCAGTATAATTACCATTTAAAATCAAAATACAATCAAAGCCTTCTTTTTCGCATTTGGTAATTAATGCATCACGCATATTTTTGCTATGATTGTTTTTAAAATGATTTGTTAAACGTTTACAAACAATTCTTTTTAATACATTTGCGTAGTCATTAAAGTATTCTATGACAAATTTATCTGCTTGAATATCATTGGCTTTTAACGCATTGGCTAGCCTGTCTAAATATTCAAAGTTTTTGTACCATACAACAAGGATTTTCATTGTTACCCCTATCTATAATCATTTATAAGCTATTATGACTTGCAGATTAATATAACGTTAAATCATCGCCCACATTTTATTAACTCTTTGCATTACCATATCTGATGTTATATTGCGCATACATTCATGCTCTGGACATTCATCTTCTTTTTTAAAACAAGGCATACAAGGCATATTTAAAGTCAACAATTCACATATATCCGTTAACGGACTAGCTTTCGCAGGTGATATTGGTCCAAAAATACTAATTAATTTGGTATTTACTGCTGCTGCAATATGAGCTGAGCCATTATCTAAAACTATGCCAAAATCACTTTGTTCATATAAGGCAACCAAGTCAAGCATACTTGTTTTTCCACATAAATTTAAAACACTAACACCACTTTGATCTATTATTTGCTTTGCATACTCTCTATCTGATGGCATACCAACGATAAGCATACCCACTTCTGGGTATTTTTTTTCTATTTTCCTAAATAGCTCGGACCAATATTCTGGCAACCAATTTTTTAGTGCAAACTCTGCTTTCACACATAAAATGATGTTTTTCTTTTTGCCAGTACTCTGTAAAATACGCCTAGCATTTTCTTGATTTAAGATAGGTGCCGAACTTATATAAGGCTTAAACTGCCCTGATAGGTCTGTCAAGCCTGTAAAAATTGCTATTATATCTTGATATATTTGGCTTTGATGAACATTATGTATATTATAGGGTAAGTTTATAGTTTGAGTGTATAGCTTTGTGCATAAACTAGGTTTTTCGTAAAATACTTTATTCGGTCCAATTCTCTCTTTAATTCCAGCTAGCCATGTTATTATCGCCATACGCAGTTTTCTGTCTAATGCTATGCTCAAATCAAAATTTTTAGCCTTGACAATTTTAGCCATTGTAAACATTGTCAGTCTGTCGCTTTTTCCTCTATAGTCATATTCAATAACTTCATCCACACAAGGATGATTTTGCAAAATATCAGCAATTTTAGGTCGCACCATCATTGTAATGCGTGCATCTGGATATGCCTTTTTTAGAATTGGCAAGCAAGATGTTGATGCAACAACATCGCCTAAATTGACCATATTATGAACAAATATATTTTTATATTGTTTAGACATAAAACTTAATACGCCGCCCTATTATTATTTTTGCTGATAAATGGCTTTTAACTTAATATATTTACTAAAAGTATACATACTATAAAAAAAGCAAAGAGCAAACCCTGTAGTGCCATCTAAAAAACCTTTTTTGAGGACAAACATTTTTAAAAAAGCAAACAATGGTCTTAAAAATAAATCCTTGAAAATATAACACTTTTTACCAGTTTTATACATTTTTTCAGCAGCCAATGTAGAATATTGATTCATCTTATGCAGATACTGCTCCCATGTTTTATAAGTATAATGACAAATAACACCTTTTAATAAAATAATTTCACAGCTACAAACAGCTTTTTCATGTACTTTGCCTTGCCAAACTACACTATCACTAGGAAATATTCTCTCAATATACTCTGGCGCTAATGGACCATGGTTTATCCTTTTACCAAAAGCAATGTTGTTACGATAAAAACCATATCCTCTTTTTTTATTTGTAGCAAATTCTTTTTTAATGCTATCTGCTAACTGCTCAGTCACAACCTCATCGGCATCAAGGAAAAAAACGTAATCCGTACTAACTTTTTCAAGCGCAAAGTTGCGCTGGGCAGAAAAGTCTCCAGCTAATGATCTTATGTAAACTGTTGCGCTACAGCGTTGAGCAAGCTCCACTGTTTTATCAGTGCTATTATCATCAACAATGATTATTTCTGTCGGTTGACAAAGTCTTGCTGCTTGAATACATCTTTCTATATCTTTTTCTTCATTATAAGTTAATATAACGATAGCTAGGCTTGGCAAGTTATTACCTCGTTTAAGTTTATTAATAAAGTATTTGAAATTTTAATAATCAGTTCGTAAAAATTATTCTTTTAAAAACTATAATCATTGTAACATACAACACTTTTCATGGCAATATAAGCTTTATCTTATGGCAAAATAAACTTAAAGTAGAACAAACAAGTTATACTATTTTTCTTCAATTTTATAGAAAAAAATCAGTCTTAACTGTGATAAGCAGTAATTACTTACAATTGCAATTTATCCTATAATTTGGTATAATTTCATAAAATGAATTTTTTATTATGCAGTATTTATGCCTTTATAAAGTCTATATAGAAATTTTTCTATCTTAAACGAAAGTTTTAAAAAATTATAATTTTTTAAAACAACTAAAGTTAATATATTTTCACAAAATAGACTAATTATCGAAAGGAGGTGATAGTCATGGCATTTGTTTGGACAGAAAAATTAAAAGTAGGCGTCAATTTAATTGATGAACAACACAAAACACTTTTTGCTTTTTCAAACGATTTTTTTGAAGCTTGTAATCAACAAAAAGGAGCCGAACAAGTAGGAAAAGCGTTAAAACAGTTAGACGATTATGTAATAAAACATTTTAAAGAAGAAGAACAATACATGGCAAAAATAAATTATCCTCGTATTGAAAACCAAAAAGCAGCACATAAAGCATTTATAGATAAGTTAACTACTGTAAAAAAAGACTATGAAACTAGTGGCGCTACTAGTTTAAAAGTAAGATTGGAAACAATAAAAATTATCTCCGATTGGCTTATTAATCATGTTTCAATTGAAGATAAAAAAATTGGAGAATTTAGCAAATAAAATTTAATAACTTTGCTTTTTTACAATTGGTATTTCATTAAGTCTATAGTATTATTTATAAAACATATTATAATTATGAAAACTACGTTTTATATGCTGTTGCGGTTTTTAAAATGTTATTAAAATTGTAACATACTAAGTGTTAAAAAATGTGTCTAGAAACTCTAGACACATTTTTTATTTTGGCGGAGAGGGTGGGATTCGAACCCACGGTACCTTTCAGTACACTTGATTTCGAGTCAAGCACCATCGACCACTCGGACACCTCTCCATATTATCTTTTCTGTTTGAAAAATTCTTGCAGTATTTGCTTGCTCTCTTGCTCGCATACCCCTGCTCTAACCTCTAACCTGTGATTAATATTGTTGTTATCAACTATATTAAACAAAGACTCAGCAGCGCCAAGTTTGCTTTCAGGGCAAGCGTATACTAGTCGTGTCATTCTACTTAAAAGCATACTGCCAGCACACATGGGACAGGGTTCTAAGGTTACGTATATTGTGCAATCTGTAAGATACATACTACCTAGTTTTTTCAATGCTTTTTGTATTGCTAGCATTTCGGCGTGAGCAAGCGGATTTACTTTTGTCTCTTTTAGGTTATGTGCTTTGGCGATTATTTTGTCATCTTTGACAATTATTGCACCTACTGGTATTTCGCCCTTTTGCACCGCCATTTTAGCTTGTTTTATCGCCAGCATCATATATTTTCTATCTTGCATATACACCACTTTTTAAACAATATATTGATAATTTTAGCAGTTTTAGGCTTTTTTTTCAATGTATTTTTTATTTTTGTTTAAATAGTTTGGCGAAAAGCATTTTTATAGTTATAATATATATAAGTTTTAATTGAGGAGTTATCTATGAAATTTTTTTTATTGACTGTTTTTATGTGTATTTTTTCTGTTCAATCAGTGGCATTTTGTATTGGTATTTCAACTGACAAAGATGCTAATACTGCTACTTTTTGGCAAAAAAAAGATGCCGATAACACAAAAGTTGTTTTGTCGCGTGAGCAAATTTATCAATTAAATAAATCAATTATCTTTAAAACCCCCACAGTAGTTGATTTGTCTACATATCCATCTGTGCAAACAACTGCTAAAGTAAAGTCTATGCTACTTGCAAATAAAAACTTATTGGACGATCAATTATATATTAACGGTCATTTATTATCTGAAAATTATAAAAAGATTATCACGAGTGAATTAAATATTTCTGCTCTTTTACCTAGCATTCCAGTACAATATGGCGTTACAATTTTAAGATCAAATTTAAGGGCAATGCCGACAAATAGTGGTTGGTTCGAATCTTCCGTTGACAAGCATTTTGACCAATTGCAGCTTACTGCTGTTGACCCTAGTGAGCCTGTTGTCATTTTGCATAAGAGTAAAAATGGTAATTTTTATTTTGTACAAATGCGAAATTACGCTGGTTGGTTGCCCGTTTGGCAAGTTGCAAAGACAAGCAAAGATGTCTGGCTTAAGTTTGTCAAGCCAAATCAGTTTTTGGTTGTAACAGCAGATAAATTTATTTTAAAAGCTAATGGTAAAAATATTGTTTATCAGATGGGTGCTAAAATACCTGTAGTAAAATCTTATACTGACAAGTTTGATGTTTTAGTGCCAGAGCTTGCTAAAGATGGTTCACTTGAGCAAACTATAAGTACTTTATTAAAATCTAGTAATTACAATCTCGGATTTTTACCTTATACCAAAAATAACATTTTGCAACAAGCTTTTAAATTTCTAAATGCACCCTACGATTGGGGTGGCTGGTCCAAGAACAGTGTTGATTGTTCTTCATTTATTGCCAATGTTTACCGCACAGTTGGCGTTGAACTACCACGTGATGCTGATATTCAGGAAAAAACTGCTGGCAAAAACTTTGTTTTAACTAATCTTGATACGGCTTCCCGTCAGACTATGTTCTCTGCTTTAAGACCTGGTGATGTGCTTTTTATGCCTGGTCATACAATGCTTTATTTAGGCAAAATAAATAATGACTATTATGCCATTCACTCGCTGGGTAGCCATTATATAAACGGTCAACGCGACAGGGTTATGAAGGTTGTCGTTAGTGATTTGAACTTAAAAAACGCCAACGGCAAAACCTTTTTTAACAATTTAACATCGGCTATGTCATACAGATAAAAAAGTGGCTTTAAGCCACTTTTTTATTGAAATTCCGTCATGCACGGTCTATATCTTTTGGCTAAAAGGGTATTTTGACAGGTTGGATTTATTCGTTCTTTTATAGCTA
This sequence comes from uncultured Acidaminococcales bacterium, assembly GCA_964551985.1. Lineage (GTDB taxonomy): Bacteria > Bacillota > Negativicutes > Acidaminococcales > JAISLQ01 > CAZKFG01. The sequence goes on along the minus strand of CAZKFG010000048.1, from coordinate 9,579 downwards.
TTGTTTTGTGAAATTCACGCCAAAGTGTGCGGTAATATAGCTCTTTATCGTTTGGTGATGGAAGCTGAATTTCTTGTACAAAATCAATGCTAAATTGCCCATTTTCATATATACAAATAGCACTATTTGTTTTATCATAAATTAAAAATTTTTCTCTAGGAAACCTATTTTTAAAATGTGGTGCTAAAAGTGGCAAAACAAAATTTTTCGGTGTAATAACTGCTACCATAACCTTCTCATATATGCTAAATCTTAAAAAACCTCTCAGGTGCATTGTTTCATTATGTAAATGTTGTACTGCCTTATTTAGTTTGTGTACCGTTGGCTGTGTTAGCATTTTAAGTATTTTCTTATTGCCTTTATAGGCAAGGCGAATAAACTCTAACATATATAGTTCTTTTTGCCAAAGATTTGTCAAAAAGGCATTCTGTAAAAACTGATATACTTCTAATCCCAATTTTGTTTGGATGGATTTTTGCACTCTTTGTGCGTTTTTTTTATCTGTTTTTATATATATGCTTTCAAAAATACTTGTTTGTCCAGCATTAATTGATTGAATGTCAAGTGGCAATTGTTTTTTATCATAGCTTTGAAATACACAACATAAAAAACCTGCAAAAGTTCCATCATACATATATATAATTTGTTGTTCAAGCATTTAACCACTGCCTTATATTGGTATTATTCTCTTCTTCGAACAAACTGGTCTGCTTAGTATTAAAAGAAGTCTGCTGCAAAAGCAGTTCTCTTTCTTTGTTCGATAACATAGCTTTTAAAAAATTTGTTGGACTTTCGCTAAATAGAGGATCTTTTTTACCATCACAAAGAACAAAGTATCTAGCTCTTTTTAGTACTACACCAAGTTTTTTCAAATCGTCGAAACTAAGTTTTGACATTCTTCTTGCTACAAGAATCTTTTGTGCACTTTTAACACCAACTCCTGGTATTCTGAGCAATTGCTCATAGCTTGCCTTATTAATTTCTAACGGAAAAATATCCATATTATTAATAGCCCAGTTGCATTTCGGGTCAAGATAGGGATTAAAGTTGGGGTTTTTATCACTTAGTATTTCACCTGCTGAAAATTTGTAAAAACGAAGTAACCAGTCTGCCTGATACAATCTGTGTTCTCTAAGTAGTGGCGGCTTTGTTTGTAGTTCTGGCAACAAGTTGTCTTGCACAACAGGTAAGTAAGCAGAGAAAAATACTCTTTTTAAGCTATATCTTTTGTATAGACTTTGTGTTAAATCAAGTATCTGTTTGTCTGTTTCAGGTGAAGCCCCAATTATCATCTGTGTACTTTGCCCTGCCGGAGCAAAATGTGGTGCTTTTTTGTAGACAATTAAGTCTTTTTTGTTTTCTTGTCTTTTGTTTGTGATAAAACTCATCGGTTTAAAAATAGACAATTTACTTTTATCCGGTGCTAGTTTTTGCAGGCTATGTTGTGATGGCAGTTCTATATTAACGCTTATTCTGTCTGCTAAAAGACCTAAGCGCTCTACCAAGCCATTGTCTGCGCCTGGGATTGCTTTAGCGTGAATATAACCATAAAAATTGTAATCATGGCGTAAAATTTGCAGCGCTTTTATCATTAATTCACTTGTATAATCAGGACTTTTAATAACACCTGAACTTAAAAATAAGCCTTCTATATAATTGCGTCTATAAAATTGCATTGTCAAATCTGCCAGTTCTTGCGGCGTAAAAACCGCTCTTTGAACGTCGTTTGATTTTCTATTTATGCAATATTTGCAATCATAAATACAAACATTGCCCAAAAGCACTTTGAGCAGCGATATACACCTTCCATCAGCAGAAAAGCTGTGACAAATACCAGAAGGCAAAGCACTACCAATACCATTTTTAGGCGCTTTTTTATCAGCACCACTGGAAGTGCAAGCAACATCGTATTTAGCTGAATCTGTGAGAATTTTTAGCTTTTCTAATAATTGCATTTCATCACCTGCGAACATTTGTTTGTTTATAGTTTATCATATTTTGCCAATATGTAAAGAAAAAAATAACTCACTATTTTTATAGTAAGTTATTTTAAATAAAATTCTATACTCATATTAATATAACAACTGACTGCTTGCCCATTTGCGATTTTCGCTGCATTAAATCGCCAGTTATAAACTGCATTTACCGCAGCATTATCTAACATTTCATACCCTGAAGATTTAGCTACTTGTGCTTCTTGCACTTTCCCATTTGTATCTACTAGCATCCTTACTCTAACTACACCTTCTAAGCCCTGTTTTCTTGCTTGCATTGGGTAAGTGGGTTGTGGATTGCTGATAATACGAGGATATGTAGTTACCTTCGCGCCACCACTACCAGCCCCAGAGCCGCTACCCGAACCCGAACCCGAACCAGAGCCAGAACCACTGCCACTACCAGAGCCTGATCCCGTGCCACTACCGCTACCAGTCCCTGAACCGCTACCAGTGCCACCTATACCCGATGAGCTTCCTGCACTACTTGGCATAGATTGAGTATTTTGTATATTGGAATTTTCCTGCTTAACATTGTTGTCAGAAATACTATCTTGGTCAAAGGTTTGATTTGTAGATATATTTTCAGCTGTAGATTGGTTTATAGGCTTTAAATCAGCTTGTCCCCCGCCACCGCCTGCTATGCCATCACCAGCGACATAATCAATCTCTACTATTTGTTCTTTTGGCAAAATTGTGCTAGTACTTGTGCTGACAAAAATTGCCACAAGCAAAAACAAAAAAAAGTGAAAAAACATAGAGCTTAAAAATCCTACCTGCCAGCGTTTTTGTTCAACCATCATCATTTATCCGCCCTCTCGGTAGCCAGTGCAAAACGATTTATCCCTGAACTTTTTAAACTGTCTATTAAGCTTATTACTTTGCCATAGTCAACATCTTTATCTGCCCGCACTATTATAGCGAGATTGGGGTTAGCTTTGCTCTCTAATTGTGCCTGTTTTAGCAAACTAGATAGCTGTGCCTGTTTGTCATCTAAATAAATCGTACCATCTTTTTTCAAAGTTACAACAAAGTTACTTTTAGTATCAATACTGGCACTTTGAGCTGTTGGTAATTTGACAGGCAAAGTTTTTTGTTCAACCATGTATAATGTTCCTAGCATAAAAAATACAAGCAAGAAAAACATTATGTCAATCATCGGAATGATCATCAGCTCCGGCGGTTTAAATTCTTTGCGGTTGCGTAACTTCATAATTAGGCACCTCGATGAAGATATTCGACAAATGCCGAAAAGGTTTTTTCCATATCAGTGAGCATTGTGTCTATTCTTTGCGCAAAATAACTATGCGCAATAAGTGCAATTATCGCAACAATAAGACCACTGGCAGTCGCGATAAGCGCTTCGCCTACCCCGCCTGTTATAGCATGCGGTTGACCTGCTTGGGCTGAAAATACGTTAAATGAACTTATCATTCCAATAACAGTACCTAAGAGTCCTAAAAGCGGTGACATTGTTACAATAATTCCAAGGTACGGTATGCGTCGTCTTAAATCGGCAACAAAAATACTTGCTTGAGTTTCCAGATGCCGTTCGACATAGTTTGCACCAAGATGTATAGATTGCATACCTGATGAAATGATTTTGGCATTGCTACCACTTGTTGCTTTACAAAGCTCGTAAACTTTATCATAATCACCGTTTTCAAATAATTCTGTAGCCTTTTGGGCAAACTCTGAGCCTGAATCTAATGACTTGAAGAAAAGATAACGCTCTACTGTTATTGTTACTGCAAAAATTGATGCTACAAGTAGAGCATACATCACAGTACCACCTTTTAAAAATAAATCGATTGCTTGCATAGTTGATTAAAACTCCTTTACTTTTGATAATAAAAAAATTCTGGCACATTAACGCCAGAATAGAAAGTATACATAAAACATATAACTCCTTCCCATCCATCGTAGGTTAACGGCAGTATAATATAGGCAGTTCTCCTGACTTAGGTTCATTGCTTGTTTGCGCCTTCCCAGATATTTTCCAGTGGCATATTGCAAAAAGCTCACCATTACAGTGGCGGGACCGTGCTGGGTTTTCACCAGTCTTCTCTATTAAATCTTTGATACCTATATTTTATTTAACTGTAGTTCAATAGTACCATAGCCTATAAAAACTTTTAAAACAGTTGTATTTATAAAACTATATTCTATATTTTACTTTTTATATTATACTCTTTTTTTACTAAATTTGCAAATAGTTTTGAATACTACATCATGTACTTGAAAAAAATTATATTTTGCGGTATTATATAACAAATTATTTTAAAATTAATTTTATTAGACCACTGTTTTTGTTTTTTTAGTATAAAAAAGGAGGCATTTATGCAATATTATTTTGAAAACAAAAAGGACATTCTAACTCAGCTTGAGACTGACGAAGCAGGGCTTTCACAGGAAAAAGCACAAGAGAGAATCGTCAAATGCGGCAAAAACAAATTAGCCGAGGTCCCCAAGGTATCAACTTGGAGAAGGTTTTTAGAACAATTATCCGAACCAATGATTTTAGTGCTTATTGCAGCGGCTATTGTTTCAGGTATTACCGCTCAGCTATCTGGTGGACACGGTTTTACTGACGTATTTATCATTATGGCTGTTGTAATAACAAATGCTGTATTAGGTGTTTATCAAGAATCAAAGGCAGAAAAAGCTATCGAAGCGTTAAAAAATATGACTGCCGCAACCTCTAAAGTGCTTCGCGATGGACAGATTGTAAGTATAAAAAGCGAAGATCTTACTATAGGCGATATTATAGTGTTAGAAGCTGGTGATGCCATTCCTGCCGATGCAAGAATTATAGAGTGTGCAAGTTTGCAAGTAGAAGAAGCTGCCTTAACAGGTGAGAGCGTACCTGTAATCAAAACAGATAAACCTATTGATAAAACAGATACTGATACTCCTCTAGGCGATCGCAAAAACATGGTTTATATGGGTTCTATCGCCGTTTATGGTCGTTGTCGCGCTGTTGTTGTTGCCATTGGTATGGACACAGAAATGGGCAAAATAGCAAGCGCTTTAGCTGATGCTAAAGATGAAAAAACGCCGCTACAGCGCAAATTAAGTCAATTATCCAAAATGCTTACATTTATAGTTATAGGAATATGTATTTTCATTTTTGCATTTAGATTGATTACCTTACGCGATTTTAGTACAGCAACAACACTCGATACTTTTATGATTGCAGTAAGCCTTGCTGTTGCTGCTATTCCTGAAGGTCTTGCTACTGTTGTTACAATTGTTTTAGCAATCGGTGTAACAAATATGTCCAAACACAATGCTGTCATCCGTAAACTTACCGCTGTTGAAACATTAGGTTGTGCACAAATTATTTGCAGTGATAAAACAGGCACACTAACACAAAATAAGATGACTGTGACAGAGAGCAAAACCGCAGATGAATCGCTTTTAGCAAAAACTTTTGCTTTGGCAAGCGATGCCGAACTCTCTGGCAGTGAAGCAATTGGCGAGCCTACAGAATGTGCATTGGTAAATTTTGCTAACAAATTAGGAATAAACAAAAATAAACTATCAAAAGATTATCCGCGTAGCGGTGAAGCTCCTTTTGACAGTACTCGTAAAATGATGAGCGTTGTTTGTAAAGAGCAAGGAGAATTTATAAACTACACTAAAGGTGCTCCAGATGCTGTAATCGCTTGCTGTACTCATTGGTGGGACGGTACTGCCGCTCAAAAGATGACCGAGCAAAAATTAAGTGAAATAGCTAGCTACAACAAACAAATGGCAGATAACGCACTTCGCGTTTTGGCAGGTGCATTTAAAAAGTTCTCTAGCGAACCTCGAAGCTACGAACCAGATGCTTTAGAGCAACAATTGATTTTCGTTGGTCTTGTAGGTATGATTGACCCTGTTCGCCCAGAAGTTATTGACGCCGTTAAAAAGTGCCGCAGCGCCGGTATAAGACCTATCATGATAACAGGCGATCATATTGATACTGCTGTTGCTATTGCTAAACAAATAGGGATAATAGACAATGCCTCTGAAGCTATAACAGGGATGCAGCTTGACAAAATTGATGACGAGACTTTCGCTAAAACAATTACAAATTATGGTGTTTATGCAAGAGTAAAACCTGAGAATAAAACACGTATAGTAAATACTTGGAAACAACAAGGCTATATTTGCGCAATGACAGGCGACGGTGTAAATGATGCACCTAGTATAAAAAGCGCCGATATTGGTATAGGTATGGGCATAACGGGTACAGACGTTACCAAAAATGTTGCTGATATGGTTTTAGCTGACGACAACTTTGCTACAATCGTTGGCGCAGTTGCCGAAGGCAGACGTATTTATGATAATATTAGAAAATCCGTACAGTTTTTGCTTGCTTCAAACTTATCAGAAGTTATTAGTATATTTGTTGCAACATTACTAGGCTTTACAATTTTAAAACCTGTGCATCTTTTATTTATCAATCTTATAACAGATACATTCCCCGCTCTTGCGCTAGGTATGGAAGAAGCAGAAGACGATGTTATGAATCGCCCGCCACGTGACCCAAAAGAAAGTATATTTGCTGACGGCGTTGCTGTAAATATAGTTTTTCAAGGTGTTATGGTATCTGTTTTAACAATTGCAGCTTACTTTATCGGTCATTACATAGAAAGCGGTGCTTGGGAAATTGCCGAAAGCGAAGATGGTATAACTATGGCATTTTTAACTATGAGCATGGCAGAAATTTTCCATAGTTTTAATATGCGTAGCTTAAAAAACAGTGTATTTTCTTTAAAAACCAAAAACGTTTATTTATGGGTAGCTATGCTTGCTAGTTTACTTTGCACACTAGCCGTAATCTATATTCCTGTAGTTGCGAATGCTTTTGGCTTTACAACAATCTCTTTTAATGAATACTTAGTTTCTATGGCGCTTGCCTTTTTAGTAATTCCAATTGTTGAAATAACAAAGCGCTTACAAAAATAGTTTATATTATAAGGCTATCTACAAGATAGCCTTATTTTTTTGCAAAAAAATAAGCCCAAAGCTCGGGCTTTAGCTTTTGTCCACCCAACAAAGCTACAAAAAAAGCAACCAGTGACAAATTAAAAGTATCAAAAAAACCGAAAACTGAGAATGACAGTTTTCGGCAGTCTAAATAAACTATCTATTACTCCATCACTCGTGGTTAATAGTACAAGTATATGATTTCTGGCTTGGCAATATTGCCTTACAGTGGCGGGACCGCGTCGGATTTACACCGAAAACTTACAATTATACTTGTTCAATATTTTTTTATAGTTATACTCTACTTTATAAAGTGATTTTTGTCAAGTTGATAACTTGTGTTGATATTATAATTCACTCAAAAAGTGTTATAATATCAATATAAACAATAAATAGGAGGTGGATTGTATCTATCCGACTAATATTAAAGTTATACCAAGAAAACCCAAAAATCCTTACGCAATTTTTAAAACAAATTTGACTGTAGAACAAGTACTCAATATAGTGCAAAATTCCAACGATAAACCTCCTATAGGCGAGAAGCTTGCTTGGGAGTTTAGAATTGAAACTAGATTAGAAAATGATAATAGTTTTTATTTTGCAGAAAAGGTACGTTCACGAGGTGGATTCTATTATATATGGTCTTGCTTAGGTAAAGTAATTAGTTATAATAATAGCTGCATAATTATATCGTATTTTGAAAATAATCCTTTAAGTCTTGCTTTAAATTTGTTTATGGCTGTAGTTTCATTTTTTCTATGTGTATTTGTTTTTGATAATAAAAATATGTTATCAGCTTTGTTTTTTTTATTTGCATTATCTAGTGCTTTAGCTTATTGGTCTTACTTGAGGATTGAAGGCAAAAAAGAAAATATGGTAAAAATGTTTACAACCTTGTTTGAGGCTACAGAAGTAAAAATATTAAAAAAATAACCGCTTTATTTTTAAAGCGGTTATGCAAAAACAATTTATTTTTTACCTTTAGTTCTCTTTAGTTTTGCTCTTTTATTATCAGATTTGTTCTTAGTTATTGCTTTATCTGCTAATTTAGTGTCTAGTTTAACTTCAGGCTTATTTGCAGCTTTAGTTGTATTTCTTGCTGTAGGTTTACTTGAATGTCTTGCTGATAATTTAGTAGCTGGCTTAGCAGTTGTTTTGGCTGGAGCTTTTTTCTTTTGCACTCTTGTGACTTCTTGTCCTGCGATATTTTGCGCTTTAAATCTAAAGCCTAGCTTTGTCTCTAATGCACTTATTTTCCTCGCGTCTTGAGGCATATAGAAGGTTATAGCAATACCTTTAGCACCTGCCCTACCTGTACGTCCAACTCTGTGTATGTATTGTTGTGAGTCTTGCGGCAAATCATAATTTATTATGTGCGTCACACCCTCAACGTCCAATCCCCTTGCAGCAAGGTCTGTAGCTACCAAAATTTGTATTTTAGCCTGACGGAAACTTTTCATAACTTGCAAGCGCTTATTTTGTGACATATCACCTTGTAAAAGATCACAAGAAAAGCCTTCTGTAGCAAGATAATCAAAAGTTTGCACTGCACTTTCACGACTGGAACAAAATACTATTGCTAGATATGGGTTAGCATTTTTTAATATCTCACCAAGCGACCATTGCTTTTTGTCTGGATTTATTTTTACAATGTATTGCTCTATGTCTTGTGCTAATATCTTGTCCGCGCTCATATCGACAAACTTTGCACCTGTCATAATTTTTTTTGATAAGTCAGCAACTTGCTGTGGTAATGTTGCAGAACATACAAAAGTTTGACGTTTTTGATCTGTAAGTTGTGTTATTTGAGCAATGTCGTCTAAAAATCCTCTTTGCAGCATCTCATCAACTTCATCTAATACAAGAAAGTTTACGCCACCTAAGCTAAGTGTTTTCTTATTTACATGGTCTAAAATACGGCCTGGCGTCCCAACGATGATATGGGCTGTATTGTCAAGTTTTGCTTTCTGGTCAAAAAAATCTTGTCCGCCTAATATTGATACTATTTTAACTGACATATTGTCGGCTATTTTTTTGGCTTGCTGAGTTATTTGCACTGCCAGCTCTCTTGTTGGTGTCAAGATGAGTGTTTGTGGATAGTTTTTACTCAAATCAACTTTTTGCAGGGCAGGGATTAAAAAGCATAGTGTTTTACCTGTACCTGTGCGTGATTGCACAAAAACATCACGGCCTTTAATTATAAGTGGTATTGTTGCTTGTTGTACTGGCATAGGAACTTTTATTCCCATATTAGCTAGTGTTTCAATCAATTGCTGTTGTACTTTTAGCTTGGTAAACTCTGACAATTTAATCACTTCCTATCTTAATTAATAAAAAAAGCACTCTAAATAAAGAGTGCTGCTTTATCTATATTGGTGCCGAGGACCGGAATCGAACCGGTACGGGGCTCACGCCCCGAGGGATTTTAAGTCCCTTGCGTCTGCCAGTTCCGCCACCCCGGCACTAAACAAGCTGGAGGCGGCACCCGGAATTGAACCGGGGATAAAGGTGTTGCAGACCTCTGCCTTACCGCTTGGCTATGCCGCCAATAAGTTGGAGCGGAAAACGAGATTCGAACTCGCGACCCTCGCCTTGGCAAGGCGATGCT
>CAZKFG010000047.1:0-17487 GCA_964551985.1 uncultured Acidaminococcales bacterium | reverse complement strand
CTATTGCCGCTTCATCTGCAATAATTGCCGATATTGTCGCAGCAGAGGTATCGCCAGGCACTGCAATCATATCAAGCCCAACAGAGCAAACACAGGTCATAGCTTCTAGTTTTTCAAAAGTTAAAGCACCCTTTTGCACCGCTGCAATCATTCCCGCATCTTCACTTACAGGAATAAACGCACCAGATAAGCCTCCAACATAACTAGATGCCATAAGACCACCTTTTTTAACCGCATCGTTTAAAATAGCAAGTGTTGCAGTAGTTCCAGGAGCACCACAGCTCTCTAGCCCCATCTCTTCTAAAATATGAGCAACACTATCGCCAACAGCTGGGGTCGGCGCTAAAGATAAATCGATAATACCAAAAGGAACACCAAGTCTTTTTGCTGCTTCTTGCGCTACCAGCTGGCCTACCCTTGTTATTTTAAAAGCTGTTTTTTTGATAACTTCGGCAACCTGACCAATGTCAGCGTTTTTATAATCTTCTAAGGCACGCTTTACAACACCAGGACCGCTGACACCAACACTTACAACGCTCTCAGGCTCACCAATACCATGAAAAGCACCCGCCATAAATGGATTATCAGTAACAGCATTACAAAAAACTACCAATTTAGCGCAACCAATAGCATCTCTATTGGCGGTCATTTGTGCCGCTTTTTTTATAACTTCGCCCATTTGAGCGACTGCATCCATATTAATACCAGCTTTAGTAGAGCCTATATTTACAGATGAACAAACAATATCGGTTGTGCAAAGCGCTTCGGCAATAGAGTCTATTAGTATGCGATCACCCTTTGTATAGCCTTTGTCAACAAGAGCGGAAAAACCACCAATAAAATCTACTCCGACTGTTTTAGCGGCTTTATCAAGAACTTTAGCAATCTCTACATAACTTGTCGCATCACAACTTTCGCCAACAAGACTTATAGGCGTTATAGAAATCCTCTTGTTAATAATAGGTACGCCATATTCGCATTCTAGGTCTTGACCTATCTTGACAAGATTTTGTGCTTTAAAAGAGATCTTGTCATAGATTTTTTGCATTGTTTTTTTCAAATCACTGTCAGAACAGTCACGCAGGCTAATTCCCATTGTAATCGTTCTAACGTCAAGATTGTTTTCATCAATCATTCTATTTGTTTCAAGAATATCTTGGGTATTTATCATTAAAGCACCGCCTTAAATCCTGTGCATTGCATGAAAAATATCTTCATGCTGTGCCCGAATATCTACACCTAATTTTTTGCCTTCTTCATTTAAAAGAGCTTGTAATTCCTTTATGTTAATACTTGCATTAGTCATATCTGCCATCATTACCATATTAAAAAAACCTTCTAGAATGTTTTGGTTGATGTTTAATATATTCACATTATTTTTTGCCAAAGTCTGGCTGACAGTGGCAATTATCCCAACACGATCTTTGCCAATAATAGTAACTACTATGCGCATTTATACATTCCCCTTTTTAAAAATTATTATGTCTTGTTTATTTTAACATATAATTTTTAAAAATACACTATACATAATTAAAACATATTGCATTGGTTTTAAATTTTTGCTTTAATGTAACTTAGAATACATATAAAAAGGAGATAATATACATGTCAACAGAAAAAAAACCAGTAAAAATAGCCGAAACCATACTACGTGACTCTCATCAATCACTTGCCGCAACAAGAATGCGTATTAACGATATGATCCCAGTTTTAGAAGAACTAGATAATGTCGGCTATGCCGCGCTTGAAGCTTGGGGTGGTGCAACATTTGACTCTTGCCTTAGATTTTTAAATGAAGACCCTTGGGAACGCCTTAGAACAATTAAAAAATATTGCAAAAATACGCCTATCCAAATGCTACTTCGTGGTCAAAACGTTTTAGGTTACAATCACTATGCTGACGATGTTGTAGAAGCATTTGTCAACCGCTCGGTAGAAAACGGTATTGACATTATTCGCATTTTTGACGCTTTAAATGATGTAAGAAACTTAGAATCCTCTATGCGTGCCGCCAAAAAAGCTGGCGCTCATGTGCAAGGTGCTTTAGTTTATACTATAAGCCCTTATCACAAACCAGAAAACTTCTTGAAAATTGCTAAAGAACTTGTTCAATTAGAAGCAGATTCTATTTGTATTAAAGATATGTCTGGACTACTTGCTCCATATGATGCTTATGAATTGATTTCTACTCTTAAAAAAGATATTAAAATTCCTATCCAACTACACACTCACTACACAAGCGGCATGGGCTCAATGAATTATCTTAAAGCTATTGAAGCAGGTGTTGATATTATCGACTGCGCACTATCACCATTTGCATTAGGCACAAGTCAACCTTGTACAGAAACTATGGTTTATGCACTGAAAAACACTCCTTATGATACAAAATTAGATACTGATAAACTAGCAAAACTAGCACTACACTTTAAAAAGGTTAAACAATTATTATCAGAAGATTTCAAACTAAATACAAACATTCCTATCGACCCAGAAGTACTTAAATTCCAAATACCAGGCGGAATGCTCTCTAACCTACTCAATCAAATGAAAGAACAAGGAATAGCCGACAAATATCAACAAATGCTTGAAGAAATGCCAAAAGTAAGAGCAGATCTTGGCTACCCTCCACTTGTTACACCATCTAGCCAAATGGTAGGCACAATGGCTGTAATGAACGTTATGTTTGGTGAACGCTATAAAATGGTACCAAAAGAAATAAAAGACCTTGTTCTCGGTAAATATGGCAGATTGCCAGGACCAATAGACCCTGAAATCAGGAAAAAAATTATCGGTGACGCAAAAGTCATCGACTATAGACCAGCAGATGATATTAAGCCACAACTTGAAGATTATAAAAAACAACTTGCCGAAAAAGGTTATCCTAATGCTAATATTGATGATCTTTTAAGCTACATCTCTTTCCCTGAAATTGCTCTTGAATTTTTCAAGAAAAACCGCTAGAAAAAAGCCACTGCAAAAACCGCAGTGGCTTTTTATTTTTTTACCATAAACCTATAATTTTCCACCAAGGGAAACCTATACCAAGCCAAATTACCAAATATACTATCGACATCAAAAAGCCTATCTTCCACCATGTTTTTTGTTCAAGGTAACCTGCACCAAAATATATTGGACCTACACCATTACCATAGTGTGTAAGGCAAGAACAAAAGTTGCCTATGCAACCCATTGATATTGCAACTAAAAGTCCTGGAGCACCGGAACTTGCTGCAACCGCAATAAGCGCTGGATACATTGCTGTTGTATGTGCAGAAAGGGAGGCAAATAAATAATGGGAAAAATAGTAAAACAACAAAATAACAATTAATGTTGTCATCCAAGGAACACCAACAAGTTTTGCTCCAATGCTTTTGCTTATCCAAGCAATAAAACCATACTTTGACAAAAGACCTGCCATAGTAATTAAAGCACCTATCCAAATCATTGTATCCCAAGCACCTTTTTCCTCTAAAACATCTTGCCAAGTGAGCGCTTTAGTTATCAAAAGGACAGAAGCTCCACCTAATGCAACCAATGTTGCATCTAGTTTTGTTACACTTGCTGTAGCCCACAATATTATACTTACAACAAAAACACCGCACATTATTTTCTCATCGCGCGTCATAGGTCCTTGCTTTTTAAGTTCTTTTTGAGCAAGTTCTTTAGCTTCTGGTGTTTTTTTGATTTCTGGGGTGTTGATAAAATACATTACTATTGGTATCGCAAGCATTGATAATGTACCTGGAACCGCTGCTGCAATAGCCCAATCAGCCCAAGTAACTTGAACTTTCATAGCTTGTTGTGCAAATGCCACAGCTAAGGGATTTGCTACCATAGCAGTTAAAAACAAAGCTCCACTCATACAATTGGCTTGAAAGCCAACTTGCATTAAGTATGCACCCATTTTTTTGGAAGTACTACCAGGCTCAGAACCAAAAGCACTAGATAAACTTTTAGCTATGGGATATAAAATAGCACCACCTCTTGCTGCACTAGATGGTGTTGCCGGGCTAAATATAAATTCACTGGCAACAAGGGTATAGCCTAAAGTAATTGTATTTTTACCAAATTTTTCAATAAGCATATATGCTACTCTTTTTCCAAGTCCTGTTTTGCTAAAACCACGCGATAGCATAAAAGCTGAAACTATAAGCCATACTGTTGAATTTGAAAATCCAACAAGTAGTTCATTTAATTTTGCTAGTCCTAAAAAGCCTGTTATTGTTAAAGAAATAATTGACAAAGAGCCCATAGGTAATGGTTGTAGGATAAAACCTACTATTGTTGCTGCAAAAACAGCAAGCATTTTCCAAGCCTCTTGCTTTACGCCTGTTGGTGCGGGAATAAACCAAATAACTATTCCTACCAATACTGTTATTAAACCATTTCGCATATTTGCAGACATTTTTACACCTCCGCGTTATTTAAAAACTTATTGTGTTTAAATCATTTGCTATTATTAGTTTTGCCTGTGTCAGCTCTTGAACTTTTTCTATGCTTGTATCTTGAGCTATTTCTTTGAGAACCAGACCTTGTTTAGTAACTTCAATAACAGCAAGTTCTGTAATAATCAAATCCACTTCTTGTTCAGCAGTAAGCGGTAAAGTGCATCTATCGAGTATTTTTGCTTCACCTTTAGCAGTATGTTCCATTGCCACAATAACCTTTTTAGCTCCAACTACCAAATCCATTGCTCCGCCCATACCGGGAACTTTTTTCCCTGGTACTATCCAATTGGCAAGGTTTCCTTTTTCATCTACTTCTAATGCTCCAAGCACGGTTGCCGCAAGATGACCACCACGAATAATAGCAAAAGAGGTAGCACTATCAAAACAGGAAGAACCTTGTATCATTGTTACATAGCCACCACCTGCATTTGTAGTATCTTTATCTTCTTGTCCTTTTTCAGGCGCAGGACCTACTCCTAAAAAACCGTTTTCCGAATGCAAAATAATATTTATGCCTTCTGGCAAATAGTTTGCAACCATTGTCGGAATACCTATACCTAAATTCACATAATCACCATTTTTTAGCTCTTGTGCCACTCGGCGTGCTATTTTTTCTTTTGTGTCCATAATGTTTCTCCTTAAGCTAAAACCAAATAATCTACAAAAATAGCTGGTGTTATAATCTCATCAGGCAAAAGCTCTCCTGTTTGTACAATCTGTTCAACTTCTGCAATGACAATTGTTGCCGCACTCGCCATAAGTGGATTAAAATTCCTGGCGCTGTTACGATAAACGAGATTTCCCATTTGATCTGCCTTATAAGCCTTTATAATAGCTATATCTGCCTTTAGTGGTAATTCCAAAAGATATTTTTTGCTGTCTATATCTATAACGCTTTTACCTTCTTGGACGGGAGTTCCTACGCCAGTTGGCGTAAGAAACCCTCCAAGACCAGCCCCAGCACAGCGAATACGCTCTGCCAAAGTTCCTTGCGGAATTAGGTTGACTGTTATTTGACCGCTATTCATCTGATTACCAGTCTCAGGATTTGTACCTATATGCGACACGTGCAAACAAGATATTTGTTTATTGACAACAAGTTCGCCTAGTGGCTTATCGGGAAAAGCAGTATCGTTAGCTATGACAGTTAGATTTTTAGTGTTATTTTTTTTTATTTCTTTTAAAATGAGCTCTGGACTACCAGTTCCCAAAAAACCACCAACCATTACTGTACTACCGTCTTTTATAAATTCTGCGGCTTTTGCAACTGTAATTATTTGTGCCGACATAAACTTTCTCCTTTTGTTATTTTTTTACTGGTAAACAAAGCAATTGTCTTGCCTCATCAGGTGTTGCTATTTCTTTGCCCATAGCTAAAGCAATATTTTTGATGCGCTTTACCAAATCAACATTTGTTGATAATACCCCTTTAGAGTAATAAAGATTGTCTTCTATACCCACACGAACATTACCACCTAATGCTAATGCCATAGTTGATAAGGAAACGTGATCTTTACCAATTATTGACACTCCCCATGTGCAATTTTCAGGCAGATTATTGTATAAATATAAAAGTGCATCTGGACTTGCCGGTTGAGAGCCTGGCATACCCATGACAAAATTAAAGTGTAGTGGTGCAGCAACCTCTCCACTATCTACCAATCTTAGAGCATTCCAAAGCATAGCTGTATCAAAAACTTCTATTTCTGGCTTAGTATTGTACTTTTTCATTTCTGACGCTAAATAAGACACAGTCTCTGGGTCATTATAGTTACCTTTTGTAGGGAAATTTGATGAACCGGTAGCTAAGCTTGCCATTTCCTGCCCAAGACAAATCATCTGACCACGTTCTGTATAGCTTTTGCCCGCACGACCACCTGTAGATAACTGACGAATAACATTACAATCCGTATATTTATCCATCTCCTGCATTATTTTAGCATAAACATCTTTATCTGATGTCGGGTTTTCTTCATTATCACGGGCGTGAAAATGTGCTACACTTGCACCTTCTTTAAAGCAATCATAAACTTGTTTAGCTATTTCTTCTGGTGTAATCGGAACATTAGGATTACTTTTTCTTGTTGGAACATTACCTGTAGGAGCAATTGTGATTATAACTTTATTTGTTTTTACTGGCATAATTATTCACCTCATCATTAAATTTTACATTGTATTTTCAAAAGATCTTCAAATACGCAAGTCATAGCACCTTTATCTTTTTTGCCATGTCCTTGTAGTATAGCCATTTGGTATGTTGTTGTAGCTGCGTGCATTACAGGTAGCGGAATACCTAGTTGTGCTGATATCTCAGCGCCACATACAAGGTCTTTATAGGCGTGTTCTAATGGATAGCCGTCAGAAAAATTGCGTTTTAGTATTCTTGGTATAAAAAACTCTGAAGCATAGCTTCTGCCAGAGCTTGTATTGATTACTGAACAGATTTTCTCCGGATCCAAACCTAATTTTATTGCTACAGGCAACATTTCGGCAAAGCCGGCAATATTAATATCAAATAGTATATTATTTATTGCTTTAGTTAGCTGGCCACAACCGTGTGTACCCATAAACAAAATGTTGTTACCCATATATTTTAAATATGGCTCTAGTTTATCAAATAGCTCTTTTTGTCCACCACACATAACTGTAAGTGTACCGTCAATCGCTCTAGCTTCCATGCCTGAAACTGGTGCATCCATAAATTCTACGCCTTTTTGTTCAAGCTTTTTAGCTATATCTACACTAGTAGTATAATTAATAGTGCTCAAATCACAGACAATCTGACCTTTTTGCAATTTATCAGCCAAGCCATTTGCGCCAAAGAGTACTTGCTGAACAATATGTGTATCAGGTAAACAAAGAAAAATAATATCGCAGACAGCTAAATCCAAAATATTTGTTGTTGTTTTGATATTCTTTTGGTTAAATTCCGGAAAACTCTTATCTGAAATATCATTTACAATTAGCTCATCACCACATTTACTAAGATTAAAAGCCATAGGTTTACCCATCTGACCGAGTCCAGAAAACCCTATTTTCATAACAAAATCACACTCCTTTTTCTTAAAAAGCATAATAAAAAAACCTAATTACCCACACCTAGAGGTTGCGAGTAAATAGGTTTTTATTTTTTTAGCTTTAACTTACTTTTAGACTAACATTACTTTTTCTTTCTGTCAATAATCTTTTTACTTTATCCCCAAAATAGCAAGTTTGCTATAAAGAGTCGTCAAAGATATACCAAGCTCTTTAGCTGTTAGTTTTTTACCTTGAACGCTGCGACCATTTTTATCAAGAGCTTTTAAAATTACTTTTTTTTCTTGTGCTTGTTTTAACTGTTTAAGATTATCCTTACCTACTGCATTAATATAAGCTGGCTGTTCAAAAGAGACTACTTCACTTTTAACTTCATAAAAAATAGGTGGCAAACACTGTGATGATATTTCTTTGGATGTTGTTATATTACCAAGAAAATTAATCGTATTTTCCAATTCTCTTACGTTTCCTGGCCAGGGAAATAACGACAAAATTTCTCTTGTGCGCTCTGATATCCTAAGTGGAGCTAATGGATGGTCAACAAAAAGTTTATTTAAAAAATAATCTGCCATTATCATTATATCTTCTTTTCGCTCGCGAAGTGGCGGCACAACTATTTGAGAAACATTAAGTCTATAAAATAAATCTTCTCTAAACTTTGCTTGAACTATCTTTTTTTCCAAATTACAGTTTGTTGCCGCAATTACCCTAACATCTACTCTAAAGCTTTTCTCGCTACCTAAAGGTTGCACATCACCAAACTGTAAAACTCTAAGTATTTTTGCCTGAAGTTCTATATTCATGTCGCCTATTTCATCTAAAAACAACGTACCGCCATGAGCCAGTGTTATAAGTCCTTGCTTTCCATCTTGTTTAGCACCGGAAAAAGCCCCTTCTTTGTAGCCAAATAGCTCACTTTCAAGTAGTGGTTCAGGAATCGCCGCACAATTTACCGTAATAAAAGGTTGATTTGCTCTTTTACTTGCTAAGTGAATAGCATGTGCAAACAGTTCTTTGCCAGTACCTGACTCACCTCTTATCAATACTGGCATATCCGAATAAGCTATTTTTTTAGCAAGGTCCTTAACTGCCAATATTTTTGCACTTGTACCAATAATATCATTAAAAGTATAAACTGCACTATTTTCTTTGTTTACTTGCCTTAAAAGATGGTTATACCTTATACGATATTTGCTAAGCTTTAGTTGCAACTGCTCAATTTCTGTAATATCGCGAGCTACTGTTATACCACCTATACAGTCGCCATTAATAAAAATAGGATGCATATCTGTTATATATTCAATATCGCCAAATCTCCTTTTTACACCTAACATGGCTTTTTGCGAACTTATAACACCGCCTAGTTTAGCGCCTGGTCTGGCTAAAGATAACTTTTGGCCAACTATAGAATTAAATCTAGCACCACTAATCCTTTCAAACGAAGTATTTATATACCTTACAATTTCATTTTTATCAGCAATAAGAACACCATCGTGCAAAGAGTCAAAAATGCTTATAAAATATCTTAAGCTATTTTGAAACAACAAATGTGCTGGATTTTGCGAATTATAAATAGCCGGACTAAGTTCTAGCAAGGAAGATAACGTCTGTTCTGCCGGCAGTCCTGCAATAAATAAATCGAATAGATGCCTGCCATTTAAGCTAAGACTTTTTGTACCGTTTTGATAAGAAATATTAAAGTTTTGTTTTTCTAGCATCATTGTTAAAACATCTAGTATAGTGTTGCTTTTACTTGTACTTATCATCTCAATCATTCCTTAAGACATACTTTAAGCTAAACTATATATAAAAAAAATTTTCAAGTCAATAGAATAAATGTATTTCTTTTTCAATTTTCAAAAAATTGAAATTGTTTTTAAAAATTCGGAAATCCCAATATTATACTTTTGCTAAAAAGGTAGCTTTTTATCTTACTAAACTTCATTTATAAACATTTAAAATTGTTGGCATTTTTCTTGCATATTGTTTGTAAATTTTTTGAAGGAGGTTTTTTATAGATTTATTTTCAAATTACGAGTAAATAGGTTTTTTAGCTTTAACTTTATTTTACAAATCAGGGGGTGTTTATCTTGCTTAGTCTAGCAACAATAGGATTTTTAGTTATTTTTACTATACTTTATTTTATGATGTCAAAAAAACTCTCCGCTGTAGTAGCACTTATTGCCGTCCCTATAATCGGAGCTTTTGCAGTAGGTCAAGGTGCTTCTATAGGCAAATATATCCAATCGGGACTTGTAAGCATGGCGCCTACTGGTGTTATGTTTATATTCTCTATATTGTTTTTTGGCATAATGCGTGACGTTGGAGCATTTGACCCGATTGTCAATAAAATAATTAGAGTATCAAATGGTCGTCCACTATATGTTGCAATCGGAACATATATTATCGGTATAATAGGTCATCTAGATGGCGCTGGCGCAACAACATTTTTGCTTGTCATACCAGCAATGCTCCCTATATATGATTCAATTAAAATGCGCCGATTAGTGCTCGTATGTATTACAGCAATGGCAGCTGGCACAATGAATTTAACGCCTTGGGGTGGTCCGACTCTAAGAGCTGCAACAGTTTTACAAATGGATGTAATGGCACTATATAAACCTGTTATTATTCCACAAATGTTAGGATTACTAACAGGATTTATCTTCTCTTGGTATCTTGGCATGAAAGAAACTAAAAGACTACGTGGCGAAAATACAGGTTCAATTGATATTGAATCGATAATAAAAGCTAACGAAAATATCTCTGACGAGGAAAAAGCTTTAAAAAGACCTAAGCTTTTAATTCCGAATCTATTGTTAATTGTTACTATAATAGGCATTATGATTGCAAACATAGTACCTCCTGCAACAGCTTTTATGATAGGTACTGCAGTTGCTATGGTAATGAATTATCCTAATGCTAAAATACAACGCGAACGTGTTGATGCTCATGCCACAGAAGCAATGTTAATGTCTAGTGTTTTATTTGCTGCAGGAGTGCTTATGGGTATTTTAAAAGGTTCTGGAATGGCCAAAGCTATGGCAACAGCAATGGTTACCTTAGTACCAGAAGGAAGTGGTAGCATAATAACTTTAGCAACAGGCTATTTGTCTGTTCCACTGAGTCTAGTATTTGATCCTGATTCATACTATTTCGGTGTTATGCCGATAATTGCCGAATCCGTTTCAGCCTTTGGTATTCCTGCTGTAGATATCGCTCGTGCTTCCATTGCTGGTCAAATTACTGTTGGCTTTCCCATTTCTCCTCTTACACCATCAACTTTTTTGCTAATAGGTCTTGCTGGAGTAGATTTGGGAGATCATCAAAAATTTGCTTTTAAATATCTTCTTGCAATATCGTGGGTTATTATGACAGCAATGGTAGTAATGGGGGTTATACAGGTTTAGAAATTTTTATATTTTGTTTTGTTTGAGGAATAGTCCTTACAATTAGGCAGGCTTTAAAGCCTGCCTAATTTTGTTTTCTCGCGAGCATAATTATTTTATTATATTTGTTTTTATGCATATATTATTTTATTTAATTCATAGTTTAAGCTTTATTTGCAAACACACAAAATACTGTATACTGAATTTTTAAACAAATTTTCTTAAAACCTATTACTAATTTTATAAAAATGATATATAATCTTAACGTATTATAAAGATAATTTTACAGGGAGTGATGATAAAGTGCTTGAAGTTTTATACGAAGGCAAATCAAAAATAGTCTACAAAAGCGAACTTGACGATTGTTATATCATCAAATTCAAAGATACTGCAACAGCTTTCAACGGCGAAAAAAAAGAAGAATTGGAAGGCAAAGGAATATTAAATGCTCAAATATCCAATTTAATTTTTGGATATTTGGCAAAAAATGGCATCAAAACTCATTTTGTCAAAGTGCTTGATAAGACAAGTATTTTAGCTAAAAAAGCCGAAATTATCCCAATTGAAGTTATTGTCAGAAACTTGGCAGCAGGCGGCTTTGCTAAAAAGTATGGCATTGTTGAAGGTAGTACACTTAAAAATACCATATTAGAATTTTGCTACAAAAGCGATGAGCTTGGTGATCCTATGATAAACCAAAGCCAAATTACAGCCATAGGTCTTGCCAGCGAGCAAGAGCTTGAACAAATGAAAGCTATTGCTTTAAAAATCAATAAATTACTAAGTAATTTATTTCAAGAAGTAAATGTTCAATTGGTAGATTTCAAGCTTGAATTTGGGCGCTCTAACAACGAGATTATTCTTTGTGATGAAATATCTCCAGATTCTTGTAGACTTTGGGATATGTCGACAAGCGAAAAATTAGATAAAGATCGCTTTAGACGTAATTTGGGTAATGTTTTAGATGGCTATAGAGAAATTTTAAGGAGATTAGAAAATGTCTGATAGATATGAAAACCCCTTATGTTCTAGGTACTCTAGCAAAGATATGCAATTTATCTTTTCCAGTGACAACAAGTTTACCACTTGGCGTAAACTATGGTTAGCATTGGCACAAAGCCAAAAAGAGCTTGGTCTTGATATAACAGATGAACAAATAAATGAACTAAAAGCTCACCTGACAGATATTAACTACGATGTTGCAAGAGAAAAAGAGGCTCTTTTACGCCACGATGTAATGGCACATATACACGCTTATGCTGAGCTTTGTCCGAAAGCAAAACCTATAATTCACCTTGGCGCAACTTCTAGTTATGTTGGTGATAACACAGATATAATAGTCCAAAAATCAGCATTGTCATTAATCAAAAAATTGCTTATAAACACCATTGATGCCTTATATAAATTTGCCGATAAATATAAAGATCTACCTACCCTTGCCTACACTCATTTTCAAGCTGCTCAACCAACAACTGTTGGCAAAAGAGCTAGTTTGTGGCTTCAAGATTTGGTAATGGATTTAGAGCTTTTGGACTTTACTATTGAAAGATTAAAGCTTTTAGGTTGTCGTGGTACGACCGGCACAAGTGCTAGCTTTTTAGCATTGTTTGATGGTGATGAGCAAAAAGTAATTGAACTGGAAAAAAAGATTGCCGAAAAAATGGGTTTTAATGAAGCATATTCTGTAAGTGGTCAAACATACACAAGAAAAATTGACTACTACGTATCATCTGTATTATGTTCAATAGCCCAATCAGCCCAAAAATTTTCCAACGACATTCGTCTTCTTGCCCACTTAAAAGAAGTTGACGAACCATTTGAGCAAAACCAAGTCGGCTCATCGGCTATGGCATACAAAAAAAATCCTATGCGTAGTGAACGCATTTGCGCTTTATCACGCTATACAATAGTAAACACTTTAAATCCAGCATTAACCGCAGCTTCTCAATGGTTTGAAAGAACACTTGATGATTCAGCCAACAAACGAATTGCTACCCCAGAGGCTTTTTTAGCAGTTGATGCAATACTATCACTATATATTAATATAATAGGCAATCTGGCAATATATCCTAAGGTAATTGAAAAACACCTTGAGCAAGAGCTTCCATTTATCGCTACCGAAAACATTTTGATGTATTGTGTAAAAAAAGGTGGCGACAGGCAAGAACTGCACGAAAAAATACGCCAGCACTCACTTGAAGCAGCTAAGCAAGTAAAATTAAATGGTCTTGATAACGACCTAATAGAAAGAATTGCAAATGATAAATCTTTTAATCTTTCAAAAGATGAACTAGCTGATCTCTTGGATGCCAAAAAATTTACCGGCAGAGCAACGCACCAAGTGCAGGATTTTTTACTTACAGTCAAACCTATAATTGAACAAAATAAAAATTTAATTGGTATAGATATATCAATTAAAGTATAGAAAGGACTATAAAAATGCTTACAGGAATAGTAGGAATAAATTGGGGCGACGAAGGCAAAGGGCGTATGGTTGACCTGTTGTCAAAAGATTTTGACATAATTTGCCGTTATCAAGGTGGAAATAATGCTGGACACACAGTAGTAAACGAAAAAGGTAAATTCATTTTAAACCTTTTACCATCAGGGATTTTACGTGATACTACCGTAAATATCATGGGCGGTGGTATGGTTATAGACCTAGAGCATCTTTGTATAGAAATAAAATCACTTACAGATAGAGGTATAAAAATAACTCCTGACAATCTTAAAATAAGTGACAAAGCAACAATCTGTATGCCGTACCACAAACAACAAGATATAATGGAAGAAGATAGACTTGCCGATAAAAAATATGGCTCAACAAAACGTGGCATAGGTCCAGTATATGCCGATAAATACATGAAAAAAACTATAAGAATGTCTGACCTTTTAGATAAAGAAGCACTAAAAGAAATTGTATCTGATTTGGTTACATGGAAAAACATTACTATTGAAGGTTATAAACAAAGGCAAGTTAATGCAAAAGAAATGCTCGACTGGTTAGAGGCTTATTCCAATCCAATACTTGACTATATAACAGATACAAGCGAATACTTGCTTAAAGCTACAAAAGAAAATAAAAAAATAATGTTTGAAGCACAACTAGGAGCTCTAAGAGATATTGATCTTGGTATTTACCCATACACATCCTCTTCATCTACGATAAGTGCCTATGCACCAATAGGAATGGGCATACCAAGCGTCAAAATAGATGAAGTTATAGGGATTATGAAAGCATATTCCAGTTGCGTTGGTGAAGGTCCTTTTACCGCTGAACTTTTTGGCAAAGAGGCAGAAAAGCTTCGTGAGCAAGGCTTTGAATACGGAGCTGCAACAGGCAGACCAAGACGGGTTGGCGGATTTGACATACCAGCATCACTATACGGCGTAAAAATTCAAGGAGCTAACCTGCTTGCGCTAACAAAACTTGATGTACTCTCTTACCTAGATAAAATACCTGTTTGCACACACTATGAAATAGACGGTGTAAAAACAACCACCTTCCCTTCTGGCAACAAACTAGCTAAAGCAAAACCTGTATACACATATCTTGACGGCTTTAAAACAGATATATCAAAATGTCGCATTTTAGAGCAACTACCAAAACAAGCAATTGACTATATAAACTTTATTGAAAAAGCTATGAATTGTCCTATAAAATACATTTCTGTTGGACCAAATAGAGATGATTATATTGTAAAAAATGTTTAAAAAAAGGTAACTGCAGAAAATGCAGTTACCTTTTTTATTCTTGCTTGCATCTAAACAAAAATATAATACATATTACTTGTTCTAAAAACTTATCTCATTTCATAAAAATACATAAAAATTTACTTTTTTTATCAATTTTTTCAAAATACAGTAAACTTTTTTTACACTTTTCTTTTCAAAAGCAAATAAAATATTATTTTTATTTCAAACACAGTCTTTATAGAAAACTAAAATTCATAATTATTCATATATTTCACTTTTAATAGTTATAAATTATAATAATTTATAACTATTAACTAACATTTTCCATTCGTTTTTTAACTATTGCACATAATAATGTTAAATGTTAAGATAAATCAAAAACAAAAAGTTTTGAGGGGTGATGTATATGAATAATGATTTAAAAAAATTATTGAATAAAAACACAACAGAACTACTAAATCTTTTTTCCGAAGGCATAATAATAACCGACGAAAATATGATTGTGCAGTACACAAATCCATCTTTTTTAGAGTTTGCAGAGCTAAAACCAGAACAAATGTATGGTAAATTTTTTCCTGGCGTACGAGCAAAATCTAGGTTACCTGAAGTTATGCAAACAAAAAAACCAATATTTAATTCACATAAAGTTACGCCTCAAGGTCCTAAAGGGGAGAGTTCTTTTGAGTCTTATACAGACTTAATACCACTGTTTAAAAACGACCAAGTAATAGGAGCACTTATTGTTTCTAAATCAGCCAAAGTGTTAAAAACCCTTTTTGACCGTATTAAACAAAAAAGCGAACAGCTAGAACAATTAAATAAGCAATTGCAAAATATGTTTAAAGTTCGCTATAATTTTGAAAATATTGTTGGTATGGACTCTGCCTTTGGCAGATTGTCAAAAAAAGCAAGTGAAACTGATGGTTCTGTTTTTTTAACAGGAGAAAGTGGTACAGGTAAAGAAGTATTAGCACAATGCATTCACGCAGCAAGCAGAAGAAGACAAGGACCTTTTGTCGACATAAATTGTGCGGCACTCCCTGAAAACCTTCTTGAAAGCGAACTATTCGGCTATGCACCTGGCGCTTTTACAGGTGCCAGTAAAACAGGTAAAGTTGGACTTTTTGAAGTGGCACATTGCGGAACTATATTTTTAGACGAAATAAGCGAAATGCCACTTAACTTACAAGGTAGATTGTTAAGAGTTCTTGAAGAGAAGCATTTGCGCAGAATTGGTGAAAATAAAAACCGCGAAATAGATGTACGTATAATTGCTGCAAGTAATAAAAATATTGAAAAACTAGTCTCTTCTGGCGCTTTTAGGCAAGATTTATTTTTTAGGCTTGCTGTACACGTAATACGCATTCCACCACTTAGAGAGCGCTCCAGAGATTTGATGGACTTTATAAATTTTTTCCTTGATGAAAACAGGAAAAAAATGCGTAAACCACTAACTTTGACAGACAAGGCTATTCAGCAACTTTTTTCTTATGGTTGGCCAGGAAATATAAGAGAAGTTAAAAATGCTTTGGATTATGCCTGCGCTATTGTTGATGGTAATATCATTAAAGAAACCGACCTACCTGATTCAATAACCAAAAAAACAAGTAATGATTTTTTCCCAACTGTTGATTTTTCAAATAAAATGACAAAAACTTTGCCTGAAATATTAGACGAAATAGAAAAAAAATTATTAGTTCAAGGAATAGAATCTTTCGGCACAACACTTGAAGAACGTAAAAATATGGCCAAGGCTATGGGTATTTCTATAGCTACACTGTATAATAAATTAAGAAAACATGCTTTGTTATAACCTTTTATAACAAATTATAATTATTATAGCTTTTTATAAGCAAGTATTTTCTTGATAATTGTCAAATTTTTTTGATAATTTATTAGTTATTATAATTGATTTTTAATATTTTCTCTTTTTTGAGTTTTCTAATATCGCAAAATACTTTAAAAATTTATAAAAATATCCTTGAAAAATAAGACATTTTTGAAAAATAGACTTTGTATGAAGTCTATTTTTTTTGTTTGGCATGAAGTTTGCATTATAAATTAAAACACATCTTCAAAGAGATGATAAAGGAGGGATTGTATGGACAGTCAAATAATTTTGACTCAAAAATCAGATGGTATTGGCAAAATAACTATCAACAGACCAGAGGTGAGAAATGCGCTAAATAAAGAGGCTTGGGCGCACTTGAGCAAAGCTTTTACTGACTTTGACTTGGATAATGAGGTAAGAGTTATTGTTGTAACAGGCGCTGGCGATAAGGCTTTTGTAGCTGGAGCAGATTTAAATGCCCTAAAGCAAAGAAGTGCTGTGCAAACTTTCTATGGTGAAAATCCTCAATTTGTCCTTGGTATTGAAAATGTGAGCAAACCAACTATCGCAATGATAAACGGCTTTTGCTTAGGTGGCGGACTGGAAGTTGCTATGGCTTGCGATATGCGTATAGCAAGCGATGATGCTAAATTTGGTCAAACAGAACTCAATGTAGGTATATTACCTGGCGCAGGTGGTACGCAGCGTTTGGCTAGATTGGTTGGACTTGGCAAGGCTAAAGAGCTTATTTTTTCAGGCAAAATAATTTCAGCTCAAGATGCTGAAAAAATTGGTCTTGTCAATCAAGTTGTAGATAAAAAAGACCTACTTGAAGAAACAATGAAACTAGCTAAAAGTATCGCTGATAAAAGTCCTCTTATAACAAAAATTGCTAAAACAGTAATCAACAAAGGATATGATGCAGATTTGGCAAGCGGACTTAAAATCGAGACTTTTGCCCAAAGTTTTGTCTTTAGCACCAAAGATCACATGGAAGGTATAGACGCCTTTTTGCAAAAACGCGCACCTAATTTCACAGGAGAATAGGAGATGAAGAAAATGGGAGTAGGAATAAAAACAATAGGCT
>CAZKFG010000046.1:0-17530 GCA_964551985.1 uncultured Acidaminococcales bacterium | reverse complement strand
CTCTATAAGTACGTCTGGACACAAATTTGGACTTGTATACCCAGGTCTAGGTTGGGTAATGTGGAGAGATGCTCAATATTTACCAGAAGAATTACTGTTTAAAGTAGCTTATCTAGGAGCTTTTGAACCAACATTCCAAATAAACTTTTCAAGACCAGGTAGCCAAATATGGGCTCAATACTACAACTTTGTACGTTGGGGTTATGAAGGATATAAAGCAGTTCACGAAAAAGCCCGTGATGTAGGTATATTCTTTGCCCAAGGGTTAGATTGCTTGAGAATATTTGACATATTAAATGATGGGCAAAATATTCCTATAGTATGCTGGTCACTTAAAAAAGATGAAAACAGAAAATGGACAGAATACGACCTATCAGACCGCTTGCGTTATTATGGCTGGCAAATTCCTGCTTATCCGTTACCTAAAAATTTAGAAGATGTAACAATAATGAGAATTGTTGTAAGGGCAGACCAAAGTAAAGAACAAATAGCACTTTTACTAAACGACTTAAAACAAAGCATTGATTATTTAGACCAACATTTTGATAAATCTTCTAGTCCACAAATGCCATCAGGTGACGGACACAATCAAAAACGCTTGAAAAAATAATAAAAAAGCCCCATAGGGGCTTTTTTATTTTGTACTGCTTGTACCAAGTGTTTGTTGATTTAGAGTTTGTAGATCAAACGGGGTTTCTTGATAGACAAAATAGTTTAACCAGTTAGCAAATAACAGATGGGCAGTACTTCGCCAAAGAACTTTAGGCTTTTGCGTAGGGTCGTTGTTCGGAAAATAGTTTTCAGGTAAATCAATATCAAGTCCAAGTTTTATATCTCTATCATATTCGTCCTTTAAACTAAATGGGTCATATTCGGCATGACCTGTCAAAAAGATTTGTCTGCCTGTTGTATTTGAGATTGCATATGCACCAGCACTAGAATCAGCGAGTATATGCAAATCTTTATTGTTTAAAATATCCTCTAATTTATTATATGTATGCCTAGAGTGTGGAACGTAAAAAGTATCATCAAAGCCGGCAAATAATTTGTTTTTAATCTTTGTATTACAAGTATGTTCATATACACCAAATTGTTTTTTTGTAAGATGGTGTTTTTTTATATTGTAATGATAGTATAAACCTGCTTGAGCGCCCCAACAAATGTGTAAGGTAGAATATACATTGTTTTTACTCCACTGCATAATTTGACAAAGTTCTGGCCAATAGTCTACGTCTTCAAAGTCCATTGTTTCGACAGGTGCTCCGGTTATTATCATGCCATCGTATTTATTATGTTTTATTTGCTCAAAGGTGTCATAAAATTTAATTAAATGTTCTTGACTTGTATTTGTAGGTGTGTAGCTTTGTGTGTACAAAAAGTCTAATTCTATTTGCAGTGGTGTGTTGCTAAGTAGTCTTAAAAGCTGTGTTTCAGTAACTATTTTATTTGGCATTAGATTTAATAAAAGTATTTTTAATTGTCTTATATCTTGGCTTGCAGCACGTGTATCTTTTATGACGAAAATATTTTCTTGTTCTAATGTTTTGGTGGCGGGTAAGGAATCTGGTATTTTAATTGGCATTTTATTCACATCCTTTTATATTTTTTCTAAAGCCTGTTGCAAATCATCAATTATATCATCTGCATTTTCTATTCCTACAGATATTCTTATGAGGTCGTCTGCTACACCGCTCTTTTCACGCTCGGCAGAACTTAGTTGTGAATGTGTAGTGCTTGCTGGGTGTATGATAAGCGTTTTTGTATCACCAACGTTGGCAAGATGAGTAATGAGTTTTAGATTGTTAATAAGTTGTTCGCCAGATTTGAGCCCGCCTTTGATACCAAAAGTGAAAATGCAGCCAGCGCCTTTAGGAAAATATTTTTCGGCAAGCTCGTATTGTGAATTTGACTTTAGGCTAGGGTAGTTAATCCAACTTATTTTAGAGTGTTGTTGTAAATATTCAGCAATTTTTAAAGCGTTTTCTGTATGTTGTTTCATTCTTAGTGCAAGTGTTTGTATGCCATTTAATAGTAAAAAAGAATTAAAAGGGCTTATAGTTGCGCCGAAATCGCGTAAAATTTGTACTCTTAGTCTTGTAGAGTAAGCATATTTACCTAGCTCTTTAGCATAGTTTATATTGTGGTAACTTGGGTCGGGTGAATTTAACAGTGGATGATTAGAATTATTAAAGTCAAAATTACCGCTGTCCACAACTATTCCGCCAAGTGCAGTTCCATGACCACCAATAAATTTTGTCATAGAGTGTATTACAATGTCTGCTCCATAATCTATGGGCTTTTGCAAGTATGGAGTAGCAAAAGTGGCATCAATTATCAAAGGAATGTTGTGGTAATGAGCAATTTTAGCGATATTTTCAATGTCGCTTATTTGACCGCTAGGATTACCGATACTTTCAGCAAAAATTGCTTTAGTTTTTTCTGTTATACTATTTTTGAGTAGTTCTTTGTCATTTGTATCAATAAGCTTTACTATTATGCCAAGGCGTTTTAATGAATGTTTAAATAAGTTGTATGTGCCTCCGTATAGATTGCTTGAGCTAATTATTTCATCACCTTGTTGGGCTAGATTTAATATAGCTGATGTTATAGCGGCATGACCTGAAGCGAAAGCAACAGCAGCTACTCCACCTTCTAATATGCTTATTCGATTTTCTAAAACATCATTTGTAGGATTGGATATTCTTGTATAAATGTAACCTTGTTCTTTTAAATTGAATAAATCCGCTGCATGCTGTACATCTTCAAAAGGATAAGCCACCGTCTGATAAATTGGCACGGCACAAGTTTTTTCTTTGTTGTCGTATCCTGCATGCAAGGCAAGCGTTTCTAAATTGGATTTTTTAAAATTGTTCATGTATATACCTTCTTTCTGATTATTTAAAACAAAAAAACTCTTTCCGAGGAAAGAGTTTTATAGTCCTTCCTCTCATCTTCCAGAATAAAATTCTGCTGAATTTAGCACCTTACGCTTTTGCGTGGTTGCCGGGCTTCATTGGGTCAGTCCCTCCGCCACTCTTGATAAGAGTTTATTTATTTTGTTTTATTGTAGAGTCTTTTTATTTACTTGTCAAGAAAAATTTTACAAAAAATTTATTTTTGTGATGCTGAAATAATTTGTTTGTAACTATCGTTTAAGACTTGATTTTAATTTATTAAAAAAGTTATTTACAATTCTTTTGTACATATCAAGTGGTGTGTCTGAGGCAGAACCGTCACGTTCACGTGGATCAGTTAGCTGAGCAATAGGTTTTTGCGTTTTTAAATCAACAAGAGCAAATTGAGCGGTTGCCTGAAGTACTGGCTGATTGTAGGCAGCAATATATCTAGGTATATATACAGGATATTCATATTCTTCCCAATAACCTTTAGAGTTTCTGCGCCTAGCTTTTTCCATACGTTTTTCTGTATAGTGTTGCTCGGGAACATATCTTGAACTAACAAAATAGCGTGATACTGTAGTATAAAGACCAGCATCAGCATAATCTTTAGCATTTTGAATAATAAGTTCTTGAGCTTTTTGCGGATCTTTTTCCTGCAAGTCTTTAATGTCTATGCCAAGTTTTTTGCTAAGAGAGTCAATATACTCTTGGTAGCTAATAAAATTTATATTTTTTTCTTTGGCATAGTTTAATAGTACTTGGTAAAGATTTTGTTTGTCAAAGTCTGACAAGTTTTTTTGTTCAAATGTGGGTTCAAAAATCAAAATGGTCTTTATTGTACTTAAATTGTAGTTCGAATCTTGTATAAAAGCTGGTGCAGCAAAAGATAATTTTGTAATTAGTATAGTAAAAACGGATACCAAAATAATCATAAAAATTTTTTTCATCATACATACAACTCCTTTTAATAATATTTATACCACATAATGAACAAAAAAAGAAGTTAATAGTTATTAAAAAAAATGCAATAATTATGTTTGAATATCTAGGTATTCATGTTATAATAACTTTGTATGGAAAATAAAAGTAGTTTATATGAAGTTTTTTCTATTAAACTTATTGAGGGGTGTAGACATGGAAAGCGTAAAAACTAATGATGTAAATGAAAAAAAATTAATTGAAGCAATGCAATATGTTATGCAGGGAAAAATGTATTATTTTGAAAACTCATCAACAGTAAGTAAACTTTCTATGGATGCTTGGAATCAATTTGCTGATTTTATATGCAACGAAAGACGAGAATCATTACTTAATATGAATGACATTTTAAAAAATGTTATGGATATGGATTTTGTTCACGGCTTGATAAAGAATATGGAGCACCAAAATCAAACAATAGAAGCATTAGCATCAAACAGTAAACAACTTGCTTTGTCAATGGAAGACGTTGCAACAAGAGCTCAAGTTATAGCAGAAAACTCTAATTCAGCTTCTAAATTAACTCATAATGGCAAAGAAGTTATTGCAAAAACAGCTGATTTTGTTGATGTTTCTTTTGTTTCTATGGAATCAATTAATATCAAAATGAAAGAAGTATTGCAACAAGCTAAACAAATAGGTGATATAGTCAATATTATAAAAAGTATTGCTAAACAGACAAATCTTTTAGCTCTAAACGCTGCAATTGAATCAGCTCGTGCAGGTGAACATGGTAAAGGTTTTGCTGTTGTAGCAAATGAAGTGAATAAACTTGCTGATAATACTAAAGATTCTGTTACTAAAATAGAACAAAACATTATGCAATTGCAAGAAGCAGTTGAGACATCAGTTGCTGATATGCAAGATGCTTGTATTAAACTAGATACAGGAAAGACTTTGTCGAAAAATTCATTAGAATTAATTAATGAAATTGATGTTGTTATGGATAATATCAATAATGAAGTTGCGCAAATAGCAGCTAATAATGAAGAACAAAATGCTACAACAGAAGAAATGGCTGCTGCAACTGATGAATTGACTAAGCAAACAAGCCTTTTACTATCAGAGGCAGAAAAAACAGGCGAGGGAATTTTTCATTTAAGTAAAGAAGTTGAAAATTCAAGAAACAAGCTTACAGCAGGAGCTATTAACATGTCATTGAGAGATAGTGTCAAAATATATATTGTTGACCATCTTCTTTGGTGTTGGAGAGTTTATAATATGATTCTAGGATATACTCAAATTGACAAGATAGGAGATCATAAAACTTGTCGTTTGGGAGGCTGGTACTATTCTGTAACAGATTCTAAAATACTAGATAATACTAGCTTTAAAGAATTGGAACTACCACACATACAATTGCATCAATACGCTAGAGAAGCTGTTGAAGCTTATAATAAAGGTGATAAAAAAAGAGCAGAAGAGATTTTAGAGAGAATGAAACATTGCTCTGATAGTGTAATAAAACACTTGAATAATATAGTTGCGCAAGTAGGTTAACACAACTTTATAATGAATAAAAATTCAAGTCAGTTTTCTTGACTGGCTTATTTTTGCTATGTAAAAAAATACTTCACAAAAGGTGTAAAATAGTTTATAATAATATATCATCTACTAAACCTATGGTAGCACTTTATTTCTATGCTAAATGAATTTTATTTAGTATTTTTTATTTTTATTTTGGTAATTTTCTTAGTAATTAATGAAAATAGATGAATTTTTATGGTTGATTTAAAAACAGATTACTAAAGATTATTTTAAAGTGTTATTAATTAGGGAAGGGGTGTTATTGTGAGTATAATACAAAATAAAAATATTGATGAAAAAAGTTTAATAGAAGCAATGCAATCTATAATGCAAGGAAAAAGCCATTATTTTCAAGGTGAATTATTGAAAAGTAATCCTGTAGCATACAATTGGAATGAGATGATGAGCTTTTTGTGTAAGGAAAAGAGTGAGACACTTGTTAGTGTAAATCGTATATTAAAAGCTGTTATTGGAATGGATTTTGTACACGATTTAATGGAAAATATGACTGAACAAAACAAAGAATTAGAAGCACTTGCAGAAAGTAGCAAGCAGCTAGATGCTTCTATGGACGATGTTGCCTCAAGAGCTCAAGTTATATCTGCAAATTCAAGTTCCGCATCAACATTAACACAAAATGGTAAAGATGTTATTGGTAAAACAGCAGATTTTGTTGACGATTCTTTTGTTGCGATGGAAGCTATAAATGTCAAAATGCACAGCGTTTTGCAGCAAGCAAAACAAATAGGTGATATAGTAAATATCATAAAGAGTATTGCCAAACAAACAAATTTATTAGCTTTAAATGCTGCCATTGAATCAGCTCGTGCAGGTGAACAAGGGAAAGGGTTTGCTGTTGTTGCAAATGAAGTTAATAAATTAGCTGATAATACTAAAGATTCTGTTACTAAGATAGAACACAATATTTTACAACTACAAGAAGCTGTGGAAACATCTGTTACAGATATGCAAAATACTTGCGCTAAATTGTATGCGGGGAAAGATTTATCGCAAAAATCTCTTGATTTAATTGGTGAAATTAGCATTGCTATGGATAATATAGATAATGAAATAACACAAATTGCAGCTAATAATGAAGAACAAAATGCTGCAACAGAGGAAATATCAACTACTACTGATGACTTATCTAAAAATGTTGCCGAATTACTTACAGGCACTTTAAGGACAGGTGAAGAAATAATTGATTTGAGCAAGCAACTAGGAAATCTAAGAAGTCAATTGGCTACAGGTAGCGTATCTTTATCTCTTAAAGAAAATATTGAAATATATATAGTAGATCATATGCTTTGGTGTTGGAGAATTTACAATATGATTTTAGGTTGTGAACATATTGATAATTTGATAGATCACAAAAATTGTCGTTTGGGCAAGTGGTATTATTCGGTAACAGACACTAAAATACTAAATAATAAACATTTTAAAAATATGGAGATAGGTCACCAAAAGCTACATGAATTTGCTAGAAAAGCAGTAGAGGCTTATAATAGAGACGATAAAGCGAAAGCTACTGAAATATTCGGACAAATGCAAATTTGTTCCAAAGGGATAGTTGCAGATTTAAATGGTATTGCTGAGCAATTAGGTTAAAGTTTTTTGCAAAATTAACTTGGGTCAACCGTTTTTAAAAACATGGTTGACTTGAGTTTTTTTTTGTTTTATACTATAAAAAACGTCAATAGGAGATACATATATGGTTAACGAAAATTTAAGAGGTTTTATTTATGCGGCATTATTCTCAGCACTTATAATAGTACTTGGTTTTGTATCAATTCCAATTCCGATAAGTCCCGTTCCGATTTCTGGCATTAGTTTAGGGGTAATGCTTGCAGGAAGCTGCTTGAAATCAAAACAAGCATTTTATAGTGTTTTGACAGTTATACTTTTAGGCGCTATAGGACTTCCCGTGTTTTCCGGCTTTACAGGTGGGATAGGAATACTTCTTGGACCTCGTGGCGGTTATTATTTTGGTTTTTTATTTGCAGCTTTTTTTATAGCCTTTTTTTCTGATAAAAATACTAGTTTAATTAAAATGATATTACTAAACTTTATCGGTGGCATTGTTATAGCGTACTTATTTGCTGTGCCTTGGCTAGCTTTTGTAACACAGATGAATTGGAAACAAGCATTTTATGCTGGCGCATTGCCTTTTATTATTGGTGATGTAATAAAAGTATTTATTGCAAGTACTTTAGCAGTGTCTTTAAATAGAAGGTTTGGTTTAAAATGAGCTATATTATTGGCGGGCTTAGGACTCCTATTGGTAAAATAAACGGAAGCTTGAAAACCTTTTTACCCGAACAGTTAGCTGGATTTTTATTGGAAGAAATTCTGCTAAGATACAATTTATCATCAAAATCAATAGACAATGTTATTTTAGGCAATGTAATAGGGACAGGCGGAAATATGGCACGTTTATCTTTGCTGCAAGCAGGTTGGGATTTTTCCTGTTCGGGTATAACTGTTGATGCACAGTGTGGTTCTGGCTTGACAAGCATATCTTTAGCCAACGCTTTAATTGACAGCGGGCAGGCTGATTTGGTAGTAGCTGGTGGTACGGAAAGCAGTTCGCTTGCTCCTAAAAAGCAGTTTAATCACCGTGATAGCCGTTTTCAAGGTGAAGAATATTTTTACGAGCAGGCCCCTTTTTCACCTGATTTTATTGGAAACCCTGATGTTATAAAAGCAGCGCAAGATTTAGCCGATATACTTTGTATAGATAGAGCTGAAATGGATGAATTAGCTTTGTCAAGTCACCAAAAAGCGGCAATTTTAAAAAAGAAAGGTTTTTTACAGGATATTATTTTACCACTTTTTGTCGATCAAAAGCTTATACAAGAAGATGATTGTATAAAAGAGAATATTTCTATAAAATTTTTACAAAGATTAAAAGGTGTTATCGATAAAACTGCCAGTATAACTGCCGGTAATTCTTGCCTTAAACATGATGGAGCTGCTATAGTTCTTTTAGCTTCTAAAAAAGCTATAAAAAAATATGGGCTTTGTGCAAGTGCAAAAATTATAAAAACTTCTAGTGTTGGCAATAATCCTATTTTTTTTCCACTATCTCCTGTCGAAGCGATAAAAAAAGTATTAAGTGAAAGCAAGTTAAGTTTAAATGATATAAACGCAGTAGAACTTAATGAAGCCTTTGCGGTTAAGATTTTAGCTTGTTGCCAAAGACTTGATTTACAAACAAATAAAGTTAATTTACTCGGTGGAGCTTTGGCGTACGGTCACCCTTACGGCGCGTCAGGTGCTATTATAACTTTGCATTTGTTAAAGGCTTTAGAGTATGTAGGTGGTAAATTGGGTATAGCATCTATCGGAGCTGTTGGAGGTCTTGGAACTGCTATGTTGATAGAGAGGGCTTAATTGTGCTAATCCAACAAATTATAAAAAAAGACAAAGATAAAATATGTTTGATTTATAAGGATAAAAAGATTACTTATGCTCAGATAGATAAACAGTCTGACTGCCTAGCATCCAGTTTACCAATAAAAAAAGCTGATAAAGTTGGACTAAGTTTTTCTGATCCTATGCAACAATTGGTGTGCTTTTTTGCGGTTATAAAAGCAGGCGGGGTTGGAATTTTTTTGCCTTCTGATTTAGAAAAAAACAGTTTTGATCTTATGCTTGACGATAATTTTTCATTTTTAGATATAAATAATAACTGGCAAAATTCTAAACAATCAGATGAAGATTTATTTTTAGGAGTTTTTAGCTCTGGAAGCACAGGTGAGCCAAAACTTATCTTAAGAGATCACAAAAGCTGGATTAGTGCTTTAAATCATCAGAGTAATTTATTTAATATAACTGAAGATAGTATTCTTTATTTGATTGCTAATTTAAGTTATAGTGCTAATTTGAATGCTTTAATTCATGCTTTTTATGTTGGCGCAACAGTTGTTTTGTCGGGTGGCAAAAATATAAATCTTTGGTTATATGAGATGCAAGAACATAATATAAACTCTCTGTTTATGGTTCCGGCCTATTATCAAATGCTATTGAAGAAAATCAAAAGTAAAAACTTTAATGTAAAATCTATTGTTAGCGGTGGAGCTAAACTTGACGTTGATTTAGCTATTAAATTGAAAGCAAAGTTTCCAAATGCTAATATTTGCCAATACTATGGGGCAAGTGAACTAGGGCATATTAGTTATGCTTTATATGATGATATGATAAAAAAACCATACTCTGTCGGGAGATTATTTCCTCAAGTTAATATAAATTTTATGGATAAAAGCATTGTTGTTCAAAGTCCATATCTTGCTTACGGCTATGCACCAAAAGCTGTAGCTGATGATTTAGGATATATGGATGATGAAGGTTACTTATTTTTGACAGGTCGCAAACAGGAAGTAATAAACATTGCCGGTGTAAAAGTCGCTTTGTCTAAAATAGAGAAAATTATAAATGAGTGTCCTAAAGTAAATAAAGCAGTAGTTGTTAAGATTGAAGATGATATAAGAGGAGAGGCGTCTTGTGCGTTTGTGGTTAAAAAAGAGGAAGATTTGACTAAACTTGAATTGTTAAAGTATTGTAGGGAATTTTTGAATGCTAATATTTGTCCACAAAAGCTTGTATTTTTAAAGCAGATGCCATTGAATGCTAATGGGAAAATAGACAAAATAAAACTAAAAACTATGGTAAAATAATATGTATTATGATGCTAAAGACTACTTATCTCAAAGAGAGCCATTTTTGTTTGCGGATAAATTTACTATTATGAATGGGATTATTACAGGTACTAAACATTGTGATAGCCAGTGTATTTTTATGCAAAAAATTTGCTCTGAGCATATTTTACCTAAAATGATTATGTTAGAGATGTTAATTCAATGTGGTGGTGCAGGTTATAGCTTTTTAAATGGTAGCAAAAAACTTTTTTATTTGACAACCGTTAAGAAAGTAAAAATGAAAAAAGAGCTCACTTTGCCAAGTGATATAGTTATGAAAATAACTACAACAAAGATTTATAAAAAAGTTTTTTGGCAAGAGGGGCGAATATACTGCCAAGATAAACTTATCTTAAAAGCCACTTGGAGTTGCACTCTTGCAAGTGCAAAACAATGTTGACATAGGTTTGCGATTTTGTTAAAATTTAAATAGTAATATTATCAAGTGCATTTATAGCCGCAGGAACTTAATAGCCTGCGGCTTGTGTGTTTAAGTGAAAGGCGTGATTATTATTTTATTTCATGAAATTACCTTGCAAGACAAACAAATATTTGATGAAGTGTTTAAAAGATTGCAGTATTGCGGCTCTGAGTGTACTTTCACTAATCTGTTTATTTGGCGCAGTTGTTATAATATAAATTTTACAAGAGAAGATGGATTTTTGATTTTAAATGTGTGTAAAGATAACGAATGTTTTATTTTACCTCCTTTTGGTGGAGAGATAGAAAAACTACCAGCTTTATTTGAAAAGATTCATAAACAACTGGGTGATTTTGAGATTCGCGGTATTTATCGTGATATTATTGAAGAGTATGAAAGCATTATGCCAGGAAAGTTTTTATATACTTTAGATAGAGATAATTCTGATTATATATATTTATCGTCAAGTTTAGCTCAGCTCAGTGGCAGAAAATACCATCAAAAGAAAAATCATGCAAATTCGTTTAGAAAAAACTATCCAAACTATCGTTATTTACCCATTAGTGAAGATTTAATTCCTGAATGCTTAATGTTTGCAGAAAAATGGCACAAGGTTAAGCAGGCGGAAAATCCAGAAGATGAGTCTTTACTTTGCGAATCTT
The DNA here is from genome assembly GCA_964551985.1 of uncultured Acidaminococcales bacterium. Classification (GTDB taxonomy): domain Bacteria; phylum Bacillota; class Negativicutes; order Acidaminococcales; family JAISLQ01; genus CAZKFG01. Next base: position 6,345 of record CAZKFG010000046.1, on the reverse strand, counting down.
GTGCGATAAAAGAGGCTTTAAATAACTTTAAAACACTTGGCATAACAGGTGGAGTTATAATGATTGATGGTCAAATAGAGGCGATGACTTTTGGTGAGATGGTGAACAAAGATATGGCTGTAATCCATGTAGAAAAAGCAAACCCGGAAATTCGTGGATTGTATACTGTTATCAATCAAGAGTTTTGTCAGAGAGCTTGGTCGGAAGCAAAATATATAAATAGAGAAGAAGACATGGGCATAGAAGGATTAAGACGAGCAAAGTCTTCTTATCACCCAAAATATTTATTGGATAAATTTACAGCTAAAGTTACTTTTGGTGAATGATTATGCATGTGAAAAGCCTTACAATACGCGACATTGAAAAAATTAAAAACCTTTGGGATTATTGCTTTGAAAAAAAAAATACCCCTTTTTTTAAGTGGTATTTTAACAACTATTGTCAAGCTAAAAACGTGATTGGTTGTTTTTCAAGTGATAGTCACCTTATGGGTATGACCCATTTAAACCCTTATAAAATCAGTCTAAATGGTGTTGCTATTGACACTGATTATTTGGTTGGGGTTGCCACAGCACCTGAATACAGAAGGCGTGGAGTGTTGAAAGCTTTAATGCAAAATGCTTTTGCCAAAATGTTAAAACAAAATAAGCCTATTGCAATATTAATGCCATCTGCACCAGGTGTGTACAAGCTGTATGGCTTTTCTTATTGCTATTTTAAATATAAATACACTATGCCAATCCTTGATTTGGCAGCGACATTTAAACAACCTGCAGGCTACGAGTTTGAGTTTTTGAATAAAGATAATTATACTGAGTTGCAGCAAGTATACAAAAAATTTACGAAAAAATATAATGGTTTTATACTTAGAGACCAAAAAAACTGGTATAATTTAATAGATGAGTGTTTTGTTGAAGGAGGTTATCTTGTTTCTGTAAAAAAAGATAATCTTTATTGTGCTTATATGCTATATATGATAAAAGAAAACACTTTTCAAGTAGTAGAGTTGATTTTTTCTGATGAACAATCTAAAGTTGCACTACTTAGTTTTGCAAGTCAACATTTTTCGCAGTGTGAGCAGTTTGTTTGGCAAGCACCGATTGATGATTTGACTTTTTTGGATTTTCCGACAAATAAACATATGCCAAAAGTAGAGCCTTTTATGATGGCTCGCATAATAGAGCCGATAAGTGCTTTTGAATTATTAGCTTTTAAATTACCTTTAGATATGCAACTTACAATACAAATTCAAGATGATTTTATAAAAGATAACAATAAGGTTTTTGTTATAAAAAATGGTAAAATGCAGATTAGTAGTCAAGCTCCAGATGCAAAGATGGATATTAGCATTTTATCGCAGCTTTATTTCGGGGCATATGAAGTGGAGCAGTTGCATAAAAAAGGCTTGATAGAAGTTTTTGATGACAATGCAATAATCAAATTGCAAACTGTTTTTGGTAAAAAAAATAACTATATTAATGAATATTTTTAAAAAGGGGATTAAAAGGCTATGACAGATGTAATAAGAAGAGTTTTTGTAGAAAAAAAACTACCATTTGCACTAGAAGCAAAGGCAGTTTTAGCTGATTTGCAACAAAATCTCAATATTAATGGATTGACAAATGTTCGTATCTTAAATAGATATGATGTTTCAGGAACAAGTGAGCAAGAATTTAAAATTGCTCTAACGACTATTATGTCTGAACCGCCTGTTGATGATGTTTACCTTGACAATTTTCAAGATAAAGATGCTTGTACTATATTTGCCGTCGAATATGTTCCAGGTCAATACGACCAAAGAGCTGATTGCACAGAACAATGTATAAAACTAATTGCCAAAAATCAAAATATAATTGTCAAAACAGCTATAGTTTTTGTTTTATATGGAGATCTTACAGCGCTTCAAATAGAAAAAATTAAAGATTATTATATAAATCCAGTCGAATCTCGCCAAGCAAAATTAGAGCTGCCTAAAGATTTAAATTTTGAAGTTCATGTACCTGATAAAGTAAAACGTATAGAAAACTTTTCTCAGATGGATAGAGTACAACTACAAGATTTTGCTTTAAGCATTGGTTTAGCTATGAATATAGATGATTTGTTATTTTGCCAAGAGTATTTTAAAAAAGAAAATAAAGCGCCTACAATTACTGAGATTAAGGTTTTAGATACATATTGGTCTGATCATTGTAGACATACTACTTTTAATACGATTATTGACAATATAGATATAGTTCAACATAAATATACAATAGCTGTTCAAGAAGCGCTTGATAGATACATGCAAGATAGACAAGAAATGTATAATACAGAAGATAAACCTATTACATTAATGGACATTGCTGTTTTAGCAATGAAAAAAATGCGTAAAGAAGGCAAGCTCAATGATCTTGATGTTTCAGAAGAGGTAAATGCTTGCAGTATAAATGTTAAAGTAGATATTGATGGTGAAAAACAAGATTGGCTTGTAATGTTTAAAAATGAAACACACAATCATCCTACAGAAATAGAACCTTTTGGTGGTGCGGCAACTTGCCTTGGTGGTGCTATTCGCGACCCACTATCTGGTAGAGCATACGTTTACCAAGCAATGCGCATAACAGGCGGGGCAGATCCACTAACTGCAGTTGATTTTACCTTAAAGGGTAAATTACCACAAAGAAAAATAGCTCTTGGTGCAGCAGCAGGTTATAGTTCTTATGGTAATCAGATAGGGCTTGCTACAGGTAAAGTCAAAGAATTTTATAACGAAAAATTCTTGGCTAAAAGAATGGAAGTAGGAGCTGTTGTAGGTGCTGTACCCAAAGAATATGTTGTAAGAGCAGTGCCTAAAAAAGGCGATAGCATAATACTTTTAGGTGGTAAAACAGGTCGTGATGGTTGCGGTGGTGCTACAGGCTCATCAAAATCACATACAGTAGAGTCACTAGAGTATTGCGGTGCTGAAGTACAAAAGGGTAATGCTATAATTGAGCGAAAAATTTTGCGTTTATTTAGAAATCCAGATGCAACAAGACTTATTAAACGTTGTAATGATTTTGGTGCAGGTGGCGTTTGTGTTGCTATTGGCGAACTTGCAGATGGAGTTCAAATTACACTTGATGCTGTTCCTAAAAAATATGAAGGATTAGATGGAACAGAGCTTGCTATATCAGAATCACAAGAACGTATGGCACTTGTTGTTGCAGATAAAGACTGTGCTAGATTTATTGCTTTAGCAGAGCAAGAAAATTTACAAGCAACAGTTGTTGCAAAAGTTACTGACCAAAATCGTATGGTTATGACTTGGCAAGGCGATACAATTGTTGATATAGATCGTGATTTTTTAAATACAAATGGTGTAAGACAATACACACAAGCTTTGGTTAAACCGCCAGAAGGTGAATTTTATACTTATATAGTTCCAATGAATGTCTTATCAGAGTTTCCTGATGCAAAAAAAATGTGGCTTGAAAATCTAAAAAGATTAGAAACTAGCAGTCAAAAAGGACTTGTTGAAAGATTTGATAGTACTATAGGTAGAGCAAGCGTGGTAATGCCATTTGGTGGTAAAAATCAATTGACACCAGCAGATGGTATGGTTGCATGTATTCCGGCATTATCCGACAAGGTAAATACAGCAACTGTTATGACATATGGTTATAATCCTGATTTTGCCAACTGGAGTCCTTTTTATGGAGCATTTTATGCTGTTATAGAGTCCATTTGTTCGGCGGTTGTTCTGGGTGCTGACCCTAAAACAATAAGGTTATCATTTCAAGAATATTTTGAAAAGATGGTTGATGCTCAAAGCTGGGGAAAACCGCTTAGTGCATTGCTTGGAGCTTATATTGCCCAAATTGGACTTGATACTCCAGCAATTGGCGGTAAAGACAGTATGTCAGGAACATTTATGGATATAAATGTTCCGCCAACTCTTATATCTTTTGCGTTGGGGATTGCAGATAAAAATAATGTTGTTACAAATGAATTTAAAAAACCGGGTAGTAAAGTTGTATTTTTAAATTGTGAACAAGATGATAATGATTTAGTAAAATTAGATTGCTTAAAAGAGATGTTAAATACTATCCATAAAGCAATAGTAGATAAAAAAATCATATCAGCTTCAATAATAAGAGAAGGTGGTATTGCTAGGGCTATATCTGTAATGTGCTTTGGCAATGATATAGGATTTGAATTTAATAAAAAGCTCAAAGATTTAAAAAATTTATTTTTTATACAGCCGGCAAGCTTTATACTAGAACTTGCAGATGGAGTTAACCCAGATGAACTGTTTGAAAATTTACAATGGATGCTACTTGGAGTGACAAATAATAAAGAAAAGATTACATTAAATGATCAAGATATTGATTTACTAGAAGCTAAAATGACATGGAATAGACTTTTAGAAGAAGTTTATCCTACAGTAAAACAAATATCTCGAGAAGCTGTTACGCGCTATAGCTTCGAACAAAAAACATTGCCAAAGGCAAATGTAAAAATTGCTAAACCAAAAGTGTTTATACCGGTTTTCCCAGGTACGAACTGCGAATATGATGTTATGCGTGCGTTTAAAGCGGCTGGCGCTGATACAGAGATTTTTGTCATAAAAAATAATAACAGCGAAGAAGTACTGCAGTCTGTAAAATATATGGCGCAAGCTATACAAAAATCACAAATATTATCTTTAGTTGGCGGTTTTAGTTTGGCCGACGAACCTGAAGGTTCTGGCAAATTTATCACAACAATGTTTAGAAATCCATATCTTAAAGAAGCTGTAAGCAATTTTATGCAAACAACAGATGGATTGATAATAGGCATTTGCAACGGTTTTCAAGCACTTATTAAATTGGGGCTTTTACCATATGGTAAAGTACAAGATTTAGATGAAAACTCACCAACATTGGCATTTAATGCTATTGGTCGGCATGTATCGACAATTTGTCAGACAAAAGTAGTGTCAAACTTGTCACCTTGGCTTTGTTTAGAACAGGTTGGCAATATTCACTCTGTAGCACTGTCTAGTGGTGAAGGACGTTTTTATGCTAATCAAGAAAATCTAGATATCTTATTTAAAAACGGACAAGTAGCGTCACAATATGTTGATTTTGCTGGCAATCCAACGATGCAATCACCATTTAATCCGAATGGTTCGGTTATGGCAATTGAAAGCATAACAAGCCCTGATGGTAGAATTTTAGGTAAGATGTGTCACTCTGAACGCTGGACAGATGGTCTTATGAAAAACATTGTTGGTAATAAAGACTACAAAATATTCCAATCTGGCGTACATTACTTTTCATAAATTTAAGGAGGAAAAACCATTGCCAAAATATAATAAAATTAACCAGATAGTAATAGATGAACTTAAAAAAATAGTAGGGGAGAACTATGTAACAACAGAACCTGAAAAACTCGATACATATAAAACAGACGAAGAAACAAACCCTAAATATCATAGAGTACCAGAGGCAGTAGTTTTTCCTGAAAGCACCGAGCAAGTGGCACAAATAATCAAACTTGCTAATAAACATCTATTCCCAGTGACACCAAGATGCGGCGGTACAAGCCTTTGTGGCGGTACAATAGCAAGATGTGGTGGTATTGTTGTGGTGCTAGAGAGAATGAACAAAATTGTAGAATTAAACGAGCAGTCTTTATACATGAATGTTCAATGTGGTGTGCGTACAGAAGATGTCCAAAAAGCGGCAAATGAAAAAGGTTTGCTTTATGCAGGAGACCCTTGTAGTGCAGATAGCTGTTTGATCGGTGGTAACCTAGCAACAAATGCTGGTGGCAACAAAGCGGTTAAATATGGTACAACTCGCAATCAAGTGTATTCTATTGAAGTTGTAACACCAAAAGGTGATATCGTAACACTTGGTGCAAGGTTGAATAAGAAAACAACAGGCTATTGTTTAGAACAACTAGTCATAGGTTCAGAGGGCACACTTGGCGTAATAACTTCTGCAGTTTTAAAATTATTACCACTACCAACTTACAAAATGGATATGTTAGCAATCTTTACAGATATAGATAAAGCAATAGATATTGTGCCTAAAATTATCAAACAAGGATTAAATCCAACAAGTATTGAATACATGGCAAATAATGCTATAGTTTCCGCAAGCAAATATTGTGATTTACGCCTGCCACATCACGATGATGGCAACTATGTAATAATAACAATAGAGAGCTTTTCCGAACAAGATTTAGAAGAAAAAATCGTACAGCTTGATGAACTTTGCTCACAAAACGGGGCAGTAGAGGTGCTAGAGGCAGATGAACGTGTTTGGCGGCTGCGCAGAGCATATAGCGAAGCAGCACGAGTAGAGAGCAAAGTTAATTCACATGAAGATATTGTTG
>CAZKFG010000045.1:0-17584 GCA_964551985.1 uncultured Acidaminococcales bacterium | reverse complement strand
TTGCTACTCCTGTTGGTACACCACCTAATACTTTAGTTTTAGGACCTGGTGGATACCGCTTTATGGATTATGTTAAAGCTGGTACTGGTCTAGTATTAGTTGCTTTCGTAGTTTGTATGATAGTTATTCCTGTAGTTTGGCCATTTTTCCCTGGTAAATAATTAGTTCAAAACAAATGATTTTTGCTGCGTAGGCAAAAACCTACGCAGCATTGTCTTGTTTTAGGAAGGTAGGTATTAACATGGGCAATATTTTAGTAGAAGGCGGAGTAACCTTATTGGTTGGTATGACAGTAGTGTTTTTAGTTTTGGGGATACTATATGCAATGCTGTTGCTTCTGCCTTTGCTTAACAAAAATGATTAATGTGAAAAATTAAAAAGAAACAAATAATTGGAGGATAGGAAATGGATATCTTTTTTAAGGCAATAATTGACTTTTTTGCCGACTCAGGTTTTACAGGACTTACAATTAAGCATGCTATTATGATATTGGTGTCACTAGTATTTATGTATTTGGCTATAGTAAAAGAGTATGAACCACTATTGTTAGTGCCAATTTCTTTTGGTATGATGCTCTCAAACTTGCCAAATACTGGTATAATGAACCCTCATATTTCGGAAACACACACAGTAGGCGGACTACTTTGGTATCTATATCAAGGTGATGAACTAGGAATATTCCCACCACTAATCTTTTTAGGTGTCGGAGCACTTACAGATTTTGGACCACTAATTGCAAACCCATCTAGTATTTTCTTGGGTGCAGCAGCACAATTAGGTGTATTCGTAGCTTTTATAGGTGCATTATTCTTAGGCTTTACACCAGGACAAGCAGCATCAATCGGTATTATTGGTGGCGCAGATGGTCCTACATCAATATACTTGGCAACAAAATTAGCTCCAGAACTACTTGCTGCTATTGCAGTATCAGCGTACTCATACATGTCATTGGTGCCAATTATTCAACCGCCAATTATGAAAATAATGACAACAAAAGCAGAACGTGCAATAGTTATGGAACAATTAAGACCAGTAAGTACAAAAGAAAAAATCATATTCCCTATCATCTGTACAGTTGTATCATCATTACTGGTACCAAGCGCAGCACCACTAATTGGTATGCTAATGTTAGGTAACTTGTTTAGAGAATGTGGCGTAGTTGCTAACTTAGCAAGAACAGCCGGAGATGCTATGATGTATATAATTGTAATTTTTCTTGGTATTACAGTAGGAGCTACAGCAACAGCAGACGCATTTTTGAACCAGCAAACATTGGGAATATTAACATTAGGTCTAATAGCATTTGCTTTTTCCACAGTAGGTGGTGTAGTATTAGGAAAGATTATGTGTGTAATGTCAGGTGGTAAAATTAACCCACTAATCGGCTCAGCCGGTGTATCAGCAGTACCAATGGCAGCACGTGTATCACAAAAAGTAGGACAAGAAGAAAACCCATTTAACTTCTTATTAATGCACGCAATGGGACCAAACGTAGCAGGATGTATCGGAACAGCTGTTGCAGCTGGTGTATTTTTGACTTTCTATGCTAAATAATTAATCTTAATTAAATAAAAATCCCTTAATCATATGATTAAGGGATTTTTTAATTCAAGATAACTATTGCAATATTTAAATATGTTGCAAATAAAAGCCACAGGGCATAAGGAATTAATAAATAAAAAGCATCTTTACTTACCTGTTTGAATGTAAACATTGTTTTTGTTACTAAAAAATCCAAAGCCAATATGTTTACAATACTTAAAAACATAAGTTCAAAACGGAAAAATACTATGCTCCAACAAAAATTTAAAAATAACTGTGTTGCATATAAATTGATACCTTTTTTTACAATTTTTTTTGGCGCAAATGTCGTTACAAAAAGTCCAATGGATATACCAATAAGCATATATAATATAGACCAAACAATGCCAAATGTCCATTCTGGTGGAGAGTATGCAGGAAGATTGTATTGTAGATATTTTATTTTGAAATTTGCTCCAGCCAAAATAGCGCTTAATAACCCTACTGTTTGGGTAATTATAACACTTATGATTATTACTTTCCAATTTTTTAATATTTTTGCTAACATAAAAATCCTCAATATAATAACATAAAATTACCAATTTCATTATAGCAAAAATATAAATTAAAAAGCAATACTAATCTTTGTATGAAGCTTTTCCTAGTAGCAGTTTGTTTGTAATAATAGCGATTATTCTCTCTAGGATAATGCTAAATGTTGCCAAGTTTAGAAATAATGATAAGGATGGACCTGTTAAAATTTCAAGATGTAAAAATTTGTTAAATAAAATTATGCAAGCAAAAAAACCAATAGTCATTGTTGTGCACAAAAATATTCTCAATTTATTAAAAGGAATACATGATTTAATAACCGCCATTATTCCAATAAAGCCCAGCAAAGAATACATCACTGTAAGTGTTTGTTTACCTGTTAGATGCAGAGGTTGTGCTAGATATTGTATTATTAATATGTTTATTATTATTGTCAGTGCATTAGGGAATGCTCTGCGTAAGACCGAATGCAAAAATGATTCTGTTATTTTTTTGTTATCAGACTCAAAAGATGTGAAAAAAGATGGATAACCTTCTATTGTTAAATCTATAAGGGCAATCTGCAAAGGTATGAAAGGAAATGGTGTATTGTAAAAAATACAAAGTATTGTTAAAAGTACAGAATAAATTGTTTTGACAAAAAAGATACTGGCGACTCTTGTTACATTATTTACTACTCGTCTGCCTTGTTCTAACACGAACAATAATGAAGAAAAATCTGAATTCAATAAAACAAGTTTGGATACTTGTTTTGCTGCATCACTACCTTCGGCAAGAGCAATACTGCAATCAGCAGACCTAAGTGCCAATACGTCATTAACTCCATCGCCTGTCATTGCAACTGTATGACCAGCCTCTTTTAGTGCAATAATTAGTTTGCTCTTTTGGTGTGGTGATACTCTACCAAAAACAGTATAATTTGTTGCAGCGAAAGATATTTGTTTGTCTGTTTGCAAATTTGACATATCAATATAATTGTCATATTTTTCAAGCCCCGCTTCTTTGGCTATAGCAGAAACGGTTCTAGGATTGTCACCAGAAATAACCTTTATTTCTACTCCCTCTTTTTTGAAATAAGCCATTGTCTCGGGAGCGTTTTTTCTTACAGGATCTGTTATCACAATGTACGCTAAAATGTCTAGATGTGGCAGTTTTTCGTCATTTATTGGTTGGAAGGTATATGCCGCTAATAAAATTCTTCCCCCTTGAGCTTCTTGTGCTTGTATTTCAGGTGGTAACTGCTCTTTACTTAGCCTATCTGGTGCGCCTAAAACTAGAGAAAATCCTTGTTCGAAAGTCATAGAACTCCATTTTCGCTGTGAAGAAAATGGAATTTTATTTGTGGCAGTTAGCTGGTTGTTTAAGGAAAAATAATTTTTTAAGGCAAGGTATGTTGCGTTATTGTCATCAGAGTTATTTAAAAAACAGCCAATAATTGTTTCAATATCTTTTGGTAGAGGATTTTTCTTTGATAAGAAAACTTGTTTTACAGACATTTTTCCTTCTGTTATAGTACCTGTTTTGTCTAAACACAATACATCAACATGGGCAAGTGATTCTAGTGCAAACAACTCTTGTACAAGGATTTTCTTGCGCGATAACATTATTACTCCAGATGCAAGAGCTATACTAATTAAAAGCACAAGCCCTTTTGGGAGCATTCCTAAAAGAGCTGCTGATGTTCCTATTACAGACGTTTTAAGACTGGCGTCACGTAAAAAATAAGCTTCCAAAAACAAAAGCGCTCCTAGCGGTATTATTAAAAAACTAGTAAAGTTAGTGACTTTACGCATAGATGATAATAATTCGGAGTGCACTTGTTTATGTTTTTTTGCTTCATGGGCAATTTTAGCCGCAAAATTTTCTACTCCTAAATGTAATGCTTGCGCGTAGCATTTGCCACTTACAACAAAACTTCCTGATAAAAGATTGTCACCTTGTTGTTTTAAAACAGTGTCAGACTCGCCTGTGAGAAGTGATTCATTTACTTCTATTTCGCCATCTAATACAATACTGTCGACACTTATCTGTTTACCACTGTCAAAGACAATTATATCGTCTAATACTATTTCTTGTACTGGTATAAATGTTGCTTTACCAGCTCGCATAACCTGTGCTTTGGGCACTGTTATCAAAGATAGCTCTTCGACAAGATTTTTAGCATGGATTTCTTGTACTATACCTATAATTATATTTACTAGTATAATAACTATAAACAGCATATTGTTGTATGCACTAACTAAAAAAAGACATACAGCTATGGCAAAATTATAAAAGTTAAATAATGTACAGAAGTTATCTTTTATAATTTGCCAGTTGGATTTTGTTATTTTCTCTGGTAAAGTATTAACTAAACCAGAATTTTTTCGCTCTAATATGTCTTGTTCGCTTAGACCGACAAGATAATTTTTATCACTCTGATGCATTGGGCTGATGCTTACTCCTCGCCAGAAAAAATAATTTAATTAATGAAATGATACCACAAAATAGTGTTTCACACAATAAATAGAGAAAAAGTACGATTATTTTGATACAATAAAAGAAAATGTTTGCAGGAGAATGTTATGATAAATTCAAAAAGATTATTTGAACGCATTTTAAACCTTGCTCAGATAGGTAAAAATTCTAGTGGTGGCATAACAAGACTGTCTTTGACAAAAGAAGATTTAAAAGCAAGACAATTGATAAAGAGCTTTATGGTAAAAGCGGGACTTTATGTTCATCAAGACCAAGCAGGTAATATAATTGGTCGCTTGGAAGGGATAAAGAAAAATGAACCTGCCATTATGACAGGCTCACATATTGATACTGTAGCAAATGGTGGGGCTTTTGACGGTGTGCTGGGAGTTATTGCTGGAATAGAAGTGTTACAAAGTATAAAAGAGTCAAAAATAAAGACCAACCATCCTTTAGAAGTGGTTGTGTTTACAGATGAAGAAGGGGCAAGATTTAATCTTAACTTAGTTGGCAGCAGAGCAATGACCAGCATTTTTAAAGATGAATATTTAAATTATAGTGATGAAGCTGGAATAAGCATGAAAAACGCTATGTTAAATGCTGACATTGATGCAAAAATGATAGCTAAGGCAAAGCGTAATGATATTCATAGTTTTGTAGAACTGCATATAGAGCAAGGTCAAGTTTTGGAAAAAGAAGGATTGGCCGTAGGCATTGTAAAAGGTATTGCGGGACCTTTATGGCTAAACTTTGCTGTTACAGGTCAAGCAGCTCACGCAGGAGCGACGCCAATGAGTATTAGGCAAGATCCTTTGCCTGCGGCAATGCACTTAATAGATTATATTTTTAAAGAAACTGCAAAATATAAATATTGTGTAGCAACTGTTGGTAAAATTCAATTGACTCCTGGCAATATAAATGTTATACCTCAAAAAGCAGAATTTACTCTTGATTTAAGAGATATTCAAGAAAAAAACATACAGGCAATGCAAGACAAAATAAATGCTTATATTAAAAAGTTTAACAAGCAAAATGCAATACAAATAGATTGCGAATTAATTCAAAAAGTGTCACCAGTGAAGTGTTCTCCAGTAGTTATAAAGCAAATGAAAAAATCTTTTGAAATGCTTAAGATAAAACCTTTTGAACTTATCAGTGGTGCAGGACACGACAGTATGAACTTTGGTAGTATTTGTCCTATGGGCATGATTTTTGTCCGTTCTCAAGGGGGTATTAGTCATAATCCCAATGAATGCTCAACAGAAGATGATTGTGCTTTGGGCGCTGACTTATTATATCAAACAATTATAAATCTTGATAAAATAAAAACCTGTTAGCATTGAAGTTAACAGGTTTTTGCTAAAAATATTAAGGATTATAATAAACATATCCGTTATTTTCTATATAGTACTTATCGAAACCTACTTGACGACGACCCTCACCATTAGGCGCAGTCTCACCGGCAAAATATTTGAAAGCTTTTACAATAACTGTATATTTTTTTTCACTGCCCCAACTAGCTTCACTTGTATATGCGTGGATCCAAATGGTTTTACCTCTTGTAGAGTTGTTAAAATTAAGTGTTCTTGTAGAGTTTGGTGAAACATTATACCAACCTTGAACAAACCACCTATTTGTGCTGTTTTCAATATAAAAAAGGGCAACAGTCAGAGTTTGACGATATGGATTTGTTACTTGCAGAGTGAAGGCTTCTGCTCTGTTGGAAAGCGCAAATGTGAAAATTGATAAAAATAAAAATACACTTAAAAATACCGAAAATAATTGTTTGGATTTTGAAAACATAAAATTACGCTTCTTTATTAAATTTTTCCTGTAATTCATTGTATCATGTATGGATAATAAAAGAAAACAAATATTTTATGATATGATTACTAAAATTTTGTGTCATAATTGTGAAATATTTTATGCTAATAGACTTTTGGCATATTTTGTGTTAAAATTTAACATTGGTACAATGTATATGTTTGATAAAGTTGATTATAGAGGTGAATAAATGTTTGGGTTTATTGGAAAACTTTTTGGTGATAGCAATGAAAAAGAACTTAAAAAAATTCAACCTTATGTTGAAAAAATAAATGTTTTAGAGCCGCAAATGCAAGCTATGAGTGATACAGCACTTGCCGGTAAAACAATAGAATTTAAAACTCGTATAGCAAATGGTGAGACACAAGACAATCTTTTGCCTGAAGCTTTTGCGGTTGTACGTGAAGCATCCAAGCGCATTTTAGGAATGCGTCATTTTGACGTTCAATTAATTGGTGGTGTTGCGCTTCACCAAGGAAAAATAGCTGAAATGCGTACAGGTGAAGGTAAGACACTTGTTGCGACATTGCCTGTTTATTTGAATGCTTTAACAGAAAAAGGCGTACATGTTGTTACAGTAAATGAATATCTAGCAAAACGTGACAGTGAATGGATGGGTCAAGTCTATCAGTTTTTAGGTCTATCTGTTGGGCTTATTGGTCATGGACTAGATTTCCCAGAGCGCAAAGCGGCGTATTTATGTGATGTTACCTATGGTACTAATAGTGAGTTTGGGTTTGATTTTTTGAGAGATAATATGGTTGTAGAGCCAGAGCAAATGGTGCAAAGGGGTCTTAATTATTCTATTGTCGACGAAGTGGACAGTATTTTAATTGATGAGGCGAGAACTCCTCTTATCATTTCGGGACCAGGTGAAAAATCAACTGATTTATATAAAACCTTAGCAAGGATTACTCCAAGCCTAGTGGAGGGCGAAGACTATACTATTGATGAGAAAAATCACGCAGTAGCACCAACAGAGCAAGGTATTGCCAAAGCAGAGCGAATGCTTGGCGTGAAAAACCTTTACGAAGGTGAAAATGTTGAATTATCGCATCATTTTACCCAAGCACTCAAAGCTAAAGCTTTGATGAAAGTCGATAGAGACTATGTTGTCAAAGACGGAGAAGTTATTATCGTTGATGAATTTACTGGTCGTTTAATGTTTGGCAGACGATTTTCTGATGGACTGCATCAAGCCATAGAAGCTAAAGAGGGTGTAAGAGTAGAAAGAGAGAGCCAAACTCTAGCGACAATCACTTTCCAAAATTATTTTCGTATGTATAAAAAACTCGCTGGTATGACAGGTACAGCTAAAACAGAAGAAAATGAGTTCAAAAAGATTTATAATCTTGATGTTTTGGTTGTTCCAACAAATATGCCTAACAAAAGAGAAGACTTAGCTGATGTTATTTACAAAACTAAAAAAGCTAAATACAAAGCTGTTGTAAATGAGATTGTTCAAAGACATGCTACAGGTCAGCCGATTTTGGTTGGTACTACATCAATTGTTCAATCAGAAGAACTGTCTAAGGCTTTGGGCAAAAGTGGCGTAAAACACAATGTTTTAAATGCTAAATATCATGAAAAAGAAGCCGAGATAATTTCTATGGCAGGTCAAAAAAGCGCTGTGACTATAGCGACCAATATGGCAGGGCGTGGTACAGATATTGTTTTAGGTGAAGAAGTACCAGAACTTGGTGGACTTCACATTATAGGTACAGAACGTCACGAGAGTCGTCGTATAGATAACCAGTTGCGTGGTCGCTCTGGTCGTCAAGGTGATTTAGGTTCAAGCAGATTTTATTTATCGCTTGAAGATGATTTAATGAGACTGTTTGGCTCTGACAATATTTATACTATTATGGATAAATTAGGTATGGAAGAAGACGAACCAATAGAACATACCTTGATTACAAGGTCTATTGAGTCTGCTCAGAAAAAAGTAGAAAATCGCAATTTTGAAATAAGAAAACAAGTTTTAGATTATGATAATGTAATGAACCAGCAACGTGAAGTTATTTACGCTCAGCGTAAAAAGATTTTGCTTGAAGAAAATCTTTCTAGCTATATAAAAGATATGATTTTGCGTTCTGTCAACACTACAATGACAATGTATGCACCAAAAGAAGTTTATCCTGAAGATTGGGATTTGCAAAAGATTATTGCTCATGCAGAAGAGTTTTATGCTCCGGCAAATATACTTGATGAAAAACATTTGAGTAGTTTGAGCCGTGATGAATTGCAAGAATATTTGGAACAAATTGCACTAGACCATTATCAACAACGTCAAGATGAACTTGGCGATGAGATGATGCGCTCGTTAGAAAAGATTGTTATGTTAAGAGTTGTTGACGATAAGTGGATGGAACATCTTGATGCAATGGATATGTTGCGTGAGGGCATTGGTCTTCGTGCCTATGGACAAAAAGACCCGCTTATTGAATATAAAGTAGAGGCTTATGATATGTTCCAAGCCATGACAGATAGTATTCAAGATGACGTTGTCAGATATATATACAGAATTAATATTATCTCACAAATTAAAGTGGAAGATCATTTAAAAGATGCCCAAGCTGTATATAGTGACGATCAAGAGGAAGTTGTTAAGAAAAAACAACCTGTTGTCAATAAAGATGAAATTGGACGAAATGAGCCTTGCCCTTGCGGTAGTGGCAAAAAATATAAGCAATGTTGTGGTAGAAACTAGTTTTTAGGAGTTGATAGGATTGTTACTTTTTGAATATAAACCAAAAATTCAAGAGTTAGATGCAAGCATAAACCAGATAGGGGTGTCTCTTTGACGTCTCAAGAAAATTAGATAAAATAGCTGATTTAGAATATAAAATGGGTGCACCTGATTTTTGGGACGACCCGCAAGCAGCACAAAAGATTACCCAAGAAGCCACTTGGCTAAAAAATGAAATAGAAACATGGCAAAAATTAAAACAAAAGCTTGAAGATGCAGATGTTTTATGGCAACTGGCGACAGATGAAAATGATGGGAGTTTAACTGCTGAGATAGATGTTTTACTAGAAGAAATTACTGTTGAACTTGAGCATTTGGAGCTTAACTTATTATTAGGCGGAGAATATGATGCTAACAATGCTATTTTGACAATTCATGCTGGTGCGGGTGGTACAGAAGCTCAGGATTGGGCACAAATGTTGATGAGAATGTATTGCCGTTATGCGGAAAAAAATGATTTTAAAGTAGAAGTATTGGATTTTCAAGATGGTGATGAGGCTGGTTTGAAAAGTGCAACCTTACAAATAAGTGGACATAATGCCTATGGATATTTAAAATCAGAAAAAGGCGTACATCGCCTTGTGCGCATATCGCCTTTTGATGCTAACGCAAGAAGGCATACTTCTTTTGCGGCAATTGATGTTATGCCAGAGATTTCAGACAATGTAGATATTGAAATTAACCCTGTTGATTTAAAAATAGATACATATAGAGCCAGCGGAGCTGGTGGACAGCATATAAATAAGACTGATTCTGCTGTGCGTATGACACATATTCCAACAGGGGTTGTTGTTCAGTGCCAAAATGAGCGTTCGCAAATACAAAACAGAGAGCGTTGTATGCAGTTACTTAGAGCTAAGCTATTTGAACTGGAAAAACAAAAGCAAGCAGATTTGAAAAATCAGATTGCTGGTGAATATCAAGCTATTGAGTGGGGAAGTCAAATTCGCTCATATGTTTTCCATCCATACAATATGGTCAAAGATCATAGAACTAATGTTGAAACTGGTAATGTGCAAGCGGTAATGGATGGTGGGTTGGATAATTTTATTGAGGGTTATTTAAAAAGTTTACAAAGCAAGGAAAATAGGTGAAACTATTTTGACAAATTATAAATATAATAAATTTGTTTTAATATTGATAATTATTGGCTTTTTGGCAAGTGGCGTTATAAGTTTTGAGCGACACAAGGTGGAAAAAGCTTCTAATACTGTTGATATGCTCTTTGGTTACGGAGAGGTTGTTTCGCTTGCTGGCAGTGCGGGGAAAACCATTCCAGAGACGCTTAAACTGTTTAAAGAAAGTGGCATAACTTCTTTGGTTGTTTATGAAACTACTTTAGAAAAACTAGAAAATGCTGGAACTGTAAATGTTTACAACGGTTCAGAGATTTTGCGTAAGGCAAAATCTGGTATGCTCACAGAGCCATTTTGGCAAAGATTTATTTCTACAGGTAAAATTAAAGATGGTCAAGTATATATTGTAGGTGTTCTAAGCCAGGATTTATTAGAAGTGCAAGAAGATTTATTGCAACGTTTTGGTAAAGACAGAGTGCAAGTATTAGATGATGCAAATCCTTATATTATCTCAATTGTTGGTGATTATAAAACGGTTATAGAGCAAGATCTTGGTATTTTGACAAGCCAGATGCAATTTATTGCACAAAATGGTTTTAATGTTGTTGCAAGGCCAACTAACTATTATGCTGTGACAGAAGATAATATTAATCATGTTTTTAGGCGCTTGGAAAAAGCCAATGTGCCTATTTCTGCTGTCTTATTTTCAGGTAGAGAAGTTTTGGGGTATCCTGAAAAGCTTGATGTTGTGGCAGATAATTTTAAAGCGAGAAATTGGACGCTAGGCATGACCGAACATCCTTTGCAATTACAATTTGACAAACAAGAAGGTCTTGTAAAACTTGGTGAGAAATTAAACTATAATGTTGCAAGATTGTATGTCATAGACAAAACAGAACAAGAAAAAAAGCTTGACCCAGAGCAAGCTATAAGACGCTGGGCACTTACAGATGAAGAACGTAATGTAAGATTAAACTATATAAGAGCTTTTAAAAATGCTTTTGAAGGTAAGAATTTACTTGATACTAATCTTGACTATGTCGCTAAAATACGCGATGGAGTTTTAAAAAGAGATTTTCAGTTAGGTGCAGCAAGCGTATTTGAGCCTTATCATCCTAATAAAGTGCTTTTGATGCTTGTATTTTTGGGAATTGTTGCGGCAGGGATAATGTACTTATCAATGCTGACAGAGTTTTTAACACACAGACGACAACTTTTGGCTACTATTTTGGTAGCAGGGATGCTTAGTGGATTATATATATTGACCAATGCTGTTATTATAAGGCAAGCTTTGGGTTTTTGTGCAGCGGTACTTTTTCCAGTTTTGGCAATGGTATGGCAAATGGAAAATTGGAAGAGTATGCAGCTTAAAGCAGATAATTCTTTGATGGGTGTTTTAGCTACTACCAGTTGGCAACTTGTAGCAACTGTTTTGTTGTCGTTGGTTGGTGGAATTTACGTCAGTGGCATACTTAGTGATATAAGATTTTTATTAGAGTTTGATATATATAGAGGTGTTAAACTAACTTTTTTAATGCCGCTTATTTTGATAACTTTAGTTTATTTAAAAAGATATACAGTGTTTGGCAAAGATTTGCAAAATCAAAAAGGACTTGTTTTTCAGCTACAACAGTTACTAAACTATCCGATATATTTAAAAACACTATTTATACTTGGTGTTGGGGCGATAGTGGCATACATTTTCATTGGTAGAACAGGTCATACAGCTGGTATTCCAGTGCCTGGAATTGAAATTAAACTAAGGGTATTTTTAGAAGAAGTAATGTATGCTAGACCGCGTGAAAAAGAGTTTTTGGTCGGGCATCCAGCATTTTTCTTGGCAGCATTTGCGGCTTGGAAAAACTTGCCTCATGTTATTTACTATTGCCTTGTTGTTGGAGCAACTATTGGACAAAGCACTTTGGTTCAAACTTTTGCACATATGCGAACACCTGTTATGATGTCAACAATTAGGGCTATTGATGGTCTGTTCATGGGAGAAGTGATTGGGATAGTGGCTTTTGTAGGTGCTAGTTTAGCGCTACCACTTTGGTATTGGATTTTAAGGAGATATGAGGGTGAAGCGTAAAAACATTTTGATTTGTGGTTATTATGGATTTGCAAATGCTGGCGACGAAGCTATGCTTATGGCTGTAATTGAAGCACTAAATAAAATGCACTCTAATTTAGCGATAACTGTCTTGTCAGGAAATCCAACAGAAACAAGTACTCGTTATGGTGTAAATGCTATACATAGGTTTAATCTTTTTGCTATTTTCTTGGCTATGCTCAAAGCAGATTTGGTTATATCTGGTGGTGGTAGCTTGCTGCAAGATGTCACAAGTAAAAGAAGTATTTTTTATTATCTTGGTATAATGCAGATGGCAAAATTGTTGTTTAAAAAAGTAATGCTTTATGGTCAAGGGATAGGTCCAATAAGAGGTTCTTTAGCTAAAAAACTAACTGGTTTTGTTTGCAGGCAAGTTAATTTGATTGCTGTTCGTGATAAAAAATCGCAAGATGTTTTGCTAAGTTTTGGTATTGCTAAAAACAAGATTTTTTTAACGGCAGATCCTGTAATGTCAATGCAAAAAGTGGATAAATGCAACGGTAAGATGATTTTGCGCAAAGTGGGTATAGAAAATGCTAATATGATTGTTGGTATTTGCCCAAGAGACTGGCAAGGGCTTAGTTCATTTAAAAATGTTTTGGCTGTTGTTGCTGACTCTTTGATTAAAAAGTATAACGCTAAGATTGTTTTTTTGCCTTTGCAATATCCTGATGATTTGAATATTTCTAAACAAATTGTTGATTTAATGCAGGACAAAGAAAATGTCGCTATAATTTCGCATAGGTATAGCATAAGTGATTGTTTATCTTTAGTTGGTAATATGCAGATGATGATAAGCATAAGACTGCACGCTTTGATATTTGCTGCAGTTATGGGAACTCCTGTTGTAGGGATATCGTATGATCCTAAAGTAGATGGATTTTTAGAAAATATAGATTCTACTTGTGTTGGTAATCTATCTAATGTTACATCTGATGACATTATCCAAAAAGTAGATGAGATTATAAAAAATCCTGAAATTTTACAAAACCAAAACCAAAAAGTAGAAAAGTTACGTAAAAGTGCATTGGAAAATGCTATTTTAGCATCCAAAATGTTAAGTTAAATGTAGAAGGGGAGTGCACTCTTGTATGATTTTAATGAGTGATATAAATAAGCGCTATAGTAATGGTTTGGTCGCTTTACGTGATGTTAATGTTCACATTGGAAAAGGTGATTTTGTCTTTGTTGTTGGACCTAGTGGTGCTGGAAAATCAACTTTTATAAAAATGCTATTTAGAGAAATTTTACCAACAAGTGGTAATCTGATTGTAAATGGAATAGATGTTACAAATATACCAGAACAAGAAGTGCCTTTTTTAAGACGCTCTTTAGGCATAGTTTTTCAAGACTATAGACTGCTACCTGACAGAACTGTCCACGATAATATTGCTTTTGCTATGCAAGTAATTGAAACTCCTTATCGTAAGATACAAAAAAGAGTCAGTGCAGTATTGGATATGGTTGGTTTAAGGCATAAATCAAGAGCATATCCACAAGAAATGTCTGGAGGCGAGCAGCAAAGAGTCGCTATTGCCCGGGCAATAGTTAACGAGCCAAGTTTGGTTATTGCAGATGAGCCGACTGGTAATCTTGACCCAGAAAATAGCCGTGAAATAATGCATTTGTTTAAAGAAATAAATCGTGATGGTACTACAATTGTTATGGCAACGCACGATAAAGAGATAGTAGATACAATGGAAAAACGTGTTATAGCGATTGAAAATGGGATAATTGCTCGCGATGAAGCTCAAGGGGTGTATGGTTATGAGTCTGAGTAGCAAAGAGTATTTTGTTCGTGAAGCTTTTTTATCAGTAAAAAGAAATAGATTGATGAGTATTGCCTCTATTTCCACTGTTGCCATTTCACTTTTGATACTAGGTTTTTTCACTGTAATGATTATCAATATGAACAATATGGCAAACATTTTAGAGTCACAAGTTCAAGTAACTGCTTATGTTAAAGAAGCGACAGATAAAGACACTATAGATAAATTAAGCAGCCAAATAAAAAAAATGCCAGGTGTTACTAAAGTAGATTTTGTAAGCAAAGATATTGCATTGCAAAGATTTACAGAGCGTTTGGGTGAACAAAAAGAACTGCTAAGCAGTCTTGGCGACAGTAATCCTTTGCCTGATTCTTTTGAAGTGCACGTTGATAAACCTGAGAGTGTAAAGCAAATTGCCGAGCAAATAGATAAATTTGAAGATATTGAAGAAACAAGATTTGGTAAAGAAGTTATCGAGCAACTTTTTGGCTTGACTAGGATAGTACGCTTTGGCGGAGTAATTTTAATTATCTTTCTATCCTTTGCGGCATTGTTTATCATTTCTAATACTATTAGAATTACTGTTTTTTCAAGACGCAAAGAAGTTAGTATTATGAAGTATGTTGGTGCAACAGATAGCTTTATTCGTTGGCCATTTTTGTTAGAGGGAATGCTTTTAGGTTTGCTTGGGGCCTTGGTAGCTGTTATTTTACTCCATTGGACATATAGTCTAATATTAGATAGAGTATACGCTATGCTTGCCTTTTTGCCACTAGTTCCACGTAGTCCAATGCTTTATTATCTGTCTTTTATGCTAATTTTTTTAGGGATGGGAATAGGCGCTTTAGGTAGTAGTATTTCTTTGAAAAAGTTTTTGAAAGCTTAACACAAGGAGATTTGCATTATGAAAAACACTTCAAAAAAATCCATATTGCTTTTGATATTATTTGTTTTTAATGCTATAGCTGCTCCTGTTTTAGCACAGGTTACAGAAGCTGATAAAGCGCAAATTGAGCAAAAACAAAAAGAACTGCAAAATATAGAAGGTCAAATTGGTGAAAAAAAACAGCAAATGGATTCCAAACGCAAAAAAGCCCGTAGTGCTTATGAGCAATTAAGTGAAGTAACAAGTGCTTTAGATTTAGCGCAAGCAGAACTTAGTGAAATTGTTTCTAGTTTGGAAAAAGTTCAAGATCAGATGAGTAAAAATGAAGAAGTTTTACGCAATGTAGAGAAAAATCTCGTACATAGAAATGATGCTTACAAAAAACGTATTCGCAATATTTATATGCATGGGCAAATGAATTATTTGGATGTTTTGTTAGGGTCAAAAAACTTTACGGATTTTACAACAAGATTTGAACTGCTTTTACGCATAATAAAAAATGATGTTAATTTGATTGATGAAATTAAAAATGATCAAGTCGTTCTCAAAAGCCAACAGGAAAAGCTAAAAAACAATAAAGAAGAAATAGAAAAATTATATGACCAAGCCAATGCTAAAAAACAAGTTGTTTATCAAAAAAGAGAAGAAAAACGTGTAATTTTTGAACAAGCAGAAGCTGAGCGCCAACAAGCAGAAAGCGAATATAATGATTTGATGGAAACATCAAAAAGCATTGCTAATATGATAAGGCGTATAGAATCTGGCGGTAAATTAATTGGTCAAGGTACAGGGTCTATGATTTGGCCGATACGCGGTGAGATAACTTCGCCATTTGGCTGGCGCACACATCCTATTTTTGGTACACAGAAATATCACTCAGGGCTTGATATTGCAGCAGACTACAACGACCCCATACTGGCAGCAGACGAAGGTGTTGTAATCAGCGCCGGTTGGATTGGCGGTTATGGCAATGCGGTAATTTTAGACCACGGCTCAGGAATAACTACACTATACGCTCATAATAACAGCTTAGCTGTAAGTAATGGTGAGAAGGTTTATAAAGGGCAAACAATAGCTTATGCTGGTTCAACAGGTTATTCAACAGGTCCTCATTGTCATTTTGAAGTGAGAAAACATGGTGAAACTGTAAGCCCATTGGATTATTTGCCTTAGTATTAGGGGGAGCAACATTTGTTTACGAAACGTCAAGTCGTTTTAGGTGGTATTGCTATTGTTTTAGCAACAGCTATTTTGACAACTAGTGCATTTATATATTTTTTCCGGTTTTTATCTGGTGATGCTAGCTTAACATTGAAATTTTTAGGGGCATTGTATACCGTAAGGCAACGTTATGTCGAACCGGTATCGACCGATGTTCTAATTAATGGCGCAATTTCAGGCATGGTAAATTCACTAAAAGATCCACATTCAGCCTATTTAGATGGCAATACATACAAATATTTTATGAGCGAAACCGAAGGCGAATTTGGCGGAGTTGGCATTATTGTCGGAGTTAAAGATGACGTTTTGACCGTTGTGGCTCCTGTTGAAGGTACACCGGGTGAAATTGCCGGAATTAAAAGTGGCGATAAAATCATTAAAATTAATGGCGAATTGACCAAAGGAATGTCTATTAATACAGCGGTCAGCAAAATTCGTGGACCTAAAGATACGAATGTGCAGCTTGTTTTATTAACCGATACTAAAGAAGAGAAAACAGTTAATCTTACTCGCACAAATATAAAATTAAAAACAGTATATAGTAACAAATTGCAAGATGATATAGGTTATATAAGAATAACTATGTTTAATGAACACACACATGAAGATTTTGCTAAGCAGTTAGATACGCTTGAAAAAGAAGGCGTAAAATCTATTGTTTTAGATTTGCGTAATAACCCTGGCGGAATATTGCAATCTAGTGTTAAAGTTGCCGAAAAACTTGTTCCTAACGGACCTATTGTATCTATTGTTGGTCGTGATGGGACAAAAGAGATTATCAATTCTAACAACCCTAATGCTAAATATAAAATAGCAGTACTTGTAAATAAAGGAAGTGCCAGTGCATCTGAGATTGTTGCTGGTGCATTGCAAGACACTAAAGTAGGTACAATCATCGGAACTAAAACATATGGTAAAGGTTCAGTGCAAGCGGTAATTCCTGTTGGCAATGATTCAGCAATAAAACTAACTGGTGCTACGTATCATACACCAAGTGGCAGAGTTATAAATGGTGTTGGTATTGAACCTGATATCGAAGTTAAACTAAGTGAACAAATAGATAACCAATTGGAAAAAGCTATTGAAATTTTGCAAAAGCAAAATGAAAACACAACTAAAAAATAATTTTTAGCGGCGGATTTCCGTCGCTTTTGTCAAAATAGGAGAAATAAATGTTATACGACGTGCCTGTTGTCAATATTTTGTCAATTTCTATAAGTGCAATAACAGAAGTTATATTGACCCAACCGATTTTTTATCTGGTTGTTTTTATCGTGTACTGGCAATATAAAAGATTGGCCGAACAGCAAAAGCAAATGTTTGGCTATGCCAATATGAGTTTGTGGAAGATGGTTGTATCAGCTGTTTCTATGGGTGCTGTAGGTGTTGCGGCAGCCTGCTTTCTCTTTTCTCTGGCTT
>CAZKFG010000044.1:0-17915 GCA_964551985.1 uncultured Acidaminococcales bacterium | reverse complement strand
TGCGAGTTTGCTAAACCAATAAAACCATCTGACCGAGGAGAGCTAGAGAGAACGGATTTGAATAGACTTTATTTAAGTGAAGATAACTTAAAGGTTGTCAATTTAGGTCGTGGCTTTGCATGGATTGATACTGGCACTGTAGAGAGTTTGCTTGAAGCAGGAGCGTTTGTAAGAATGGTAGAAAAGCGTCAGAGCATAAAAATCGCCGCACTTGAAGAAATTTCTTACAAAAATGGCTGGATTGATAAACAACAACTGCTAAATAGTGCTAAGCTGTATGGGAAATCAACCTATGGTGAACATTTGAAAAAAGTTGCTGAAGGACGTATTTTATACTAAAATGTGCTTTCTTAAAAATCTTTTGGAGGAATTATGGAAATAACAGCAACTGAGCTAAAAGATGTATACATAATCAAGCCACAATTATTTAGTGATAATCGCGGTTGGTTTATGGAAAGTTGGTCAGAAAAAGCTTTTCTTGATAAAGATTTGCCAAAATATAATTGGGTACAAGATAATCACTCATATTCTATGCAAAAAGGTGTACTAAGAGGATTGCATTTTCAAAAAGGTCAGGCTTCTCAAGCTAAGATAGTTCGTTGCACAAAAGGCTGTGTGCTTGATGTAGTAGTTGATTTACGGCAAAGTTCACCAACCTATCTGAGATGGTTATCTATGGAACTAACGGCTGATAATAAAAAACAATTACTTATTCCACGTGGTTTTGCACACGGATTTTTGACATTGACTGATGAAGTAGAATTTTTATATAAAACTGATAATTATTATAATGCTAAAGAAGAAAGTGGTATCATTTGGAATGATCCAGATATAAATATAAGTTGGGGAATTGATAACCCTTTGTTATCAGATAAAGATCAAAAATTGTTGAAATTTAAGGATGTTAGTATTGATTTTGTATATAAGGATAAATAATTAAATGAAACTAGTTATTTTGTTAAAAGCTTTAATAAAATAAGTTAACGAAAAAGGATAAAATAAATTTATATAAAAGGAAATAAATTTATGTTGTTGAGATGTTTTTTGGAAAAATATGCAAAACATTATGATAATAAAGGTAAGAAACTTTCTTTTCTAGAAAAAATAGCTAAAGAAAACATAAGATTAATAAGACAGTTATATATAAAAACTTATATATTATTAATTAATATACAAAATAAATTATTCCCAATATCTAGTGAAGAAGCTATAAAACGTGGAGTGATTATTTTAGGATCAGAATGTTCCTACACCACTTTTTTAACAGAAGTTGCACTTGAGAAAATAGGTTTTAGAGATATAGAAATATTACATCCAGATCGAATATATAGATTGTATGATAGTCGCAAATTTTGCGTAGTATTGTTTGCAAACGTTATCGAAAATCTGCCAATAAATAACTATATTGTTTTGCAACTAGAGCAAGGTACTAGTCAATGGTTTACAAATACATATCTTCAAAAGTTGAAAAAAGCATTAGCTGTTTGGGATTTTTCTGCTCAAAACATTGAATATTTAGCTGAAAAAGGAGTTTTGCGAAATAAGCTTTTTTTGACTCCGTTGTCTAATATTGTACAATATAAGGATTTTTTAAAACAAAAAAATATTAATTTGCAGCGAGGTGAAAAAGAATATGATGTAGTTTTTTATGGTTCTATAAATGAACGAAGACAGAGATTTTTAGACAAAATAGCTAGCAAATTTAGTCTGCATATAGTTTATGGTTATGGTGAAAATTTATATAATGAGTTATTAAAAGCCAAAATTGTAGTTAACATTCATTATTATGAAAACGCATTGTTAGAAAGTTTACGTATTTATGAATGCATATCATTGGGGGTAAATGTTGTTTCGGAAACAGCGGTGGATATTGATGCATATAATAACCTGAAAAAATATATTAGATTTACACCATATGGTGATATAGATGCTATGTTAAACTCAATAGAAGATATTTTGAAAAACTATAAAGAAGATAATAACATAGATGTAGAGATAAATGATTTTAGTGCTGGGATTAAAGATTCATTTAATCATCTTGGTTTGTTAAATGAAGCACTAAAAGGAGAGTGCGCTCGTGAAACAAGAGTATGAATTAGAATACAATGATGTTTTTATACGCTCTATACAGCATAAAGATATTGAGCAGATAAGACTACTTAGAAATAAACAAGATGTGAGAAAATGGTTTGTTTATTCTGATGAAATAAGTTGTGTCAACCAAGAAACTTGGTATAAAAAATATTGCAAAACAGAAAATGATTTTATGTTTGTTGCATTGGATAAAGATAAGTTAAATATTATTGGTGCAGTTGCCATTTACAATTTGGATGTTAATATTAAAAAAGCAGAGTTTGGTAGACTTATGGTTGACAAAGATAAGTTGTTACCAAAAGGCTTAGGGACAATTGTTACTATTGCTGCATTAAAAATAGCCTTTGAACAACTTGACTTAGATAATATTGTCTTAGAAGTATGTAAAAACAATATAAGTGCTTTAAAAGTATATAAGCGTGTGGGTTTTACCTTGCAAAATAATGATAATAAAAACTTATTTCATATGACTATTTTGAAGAATAACTTTAATTTTTAGGAGTGATTAAATAGTGTCAATACAATTATTTAAACCTACTTTTCACGTAGATGAATGTTTGGAGCAAATAAAAGACTGTTTGGAAAAAGGCTGGACTGGTCTAGGATATAAAACCTTGGAATTTGAAAATGTTTGGAATGAATATACAGGGCATAAACACTCACATTTTCTAAATTCTGCTACAGTAGGGCTGCATATGGCTGTTGCCATACTAAAAAAAGAGTGCGGTTGGCAAGATGGTGATGAAATAATCTCTACCCCAATTACATTTGTCTCTACAAATCATGCAATTATGTACGAAAAAATGCTTCCGCGTTTTGCAGATGTAGATGAAGAACTTTGTCTTGACCCAGTTGATGTGCAAAAGAAAATAAATGATAAGACACGGGCGGTTATGTTTGTTGGCTATGGTGGACGAGTAGGCAAGCTAAAACAGATAATAGAACTTTGCAAAAAACATAATTTAAAGCTTATTTTAGATGCGGCACATATGGCAGGGACTAGAATAAATGGCGTCTTCCCTGGAACTATAGATGGAGTTGATGTTACAGTTTATTCTTATCAGGCAGTTAAAAACTTACCAACAGCTGATAGTGGAATGATTTGCTTTAGCAAAAAAGAATATGACGAAATTTGTCGCAAAATGGCTTGGCTTGGCATTAACAAAGATACTTATACTAGAACAAATGAAAAAGGCAATTATAAGTGGAAATATGATGTGCAATACCTTGGCTATAAAAATCATGGCAATTCTATAATGGCATCAATAGCTCTTGTTGAGCTAAAATACCTTGACAAAGCAAATGCCTATAGAAGAGAACTTGCTAGTTACTATGATGAATTGTTTGCAGAAATGGACAGAATAAAACCTATTCCAGCTTCTCATAAAAATGAATGTTCGTACCATATTTACGCAGTGGAAGTAGACAACAGAGATGGACTAATGCAAGCATTAAATGCTGCAGATATTTATCCGGGAGTGCATTATTTAGATAATACATGTTATAAAATGTACTCTTACGATTATGGCAAATGTCCTAATGCCCATAAAATGTCTGATAGAATAATTTCTTTGCCACTACATTTACAATTAACTAAAAAAGATGTTGAAAAAATAGCAGATGTTGTGAAAAATTTTGTGGGAGAAACGCTATGATACCCAAAGTCTCTATTCTTTGTCCTAGCTTTAATCATGAAAAATATGTATCGGGTTTTATTAATAGTGTTCTTGAACAAACCTATCAAGATTTTGAGTTGATAATTGTGGATGACTGCTCAACAGATAATAATGTAAAAATCATAGAAACTTTTGTTGACCCAAGAATAAAATTAATAAAACATGATTACAATCAAGGCATAAATGCTACATTAAATACAGCATTTTCAGTCTCAGAAGGTGAATACTTAATATTTATTGCTTCTGATGATAGTTTATGCAAAGAATATATTGAAACTACAGTAAATTATTTTGAACAAAACCCAAATATTGATGTTTTATACTTTGATTTGCAGCCTATGGATGAAAATGGGACAAATAGATCAGATTTGCAAGAGCTATTTAGTCATAAAACAAATGATAAATATGAAGCATTAAAAAATTTCTTCTACGGACAAAGCAGTATGATGTCGCCAGGAATGGCTATGAAACGCAAGGTGTTTGAAAAAACACTATATCCTTTAGATATAGGTATTCTACAGTGCCAAGATACTATTATGCATATTAAGATAATGCTTGATTTTAATATAACTGTTGAAAAAAATAGGTTAGTGCGTTATAGAGTTCCTTGTATTAAAAATGGCATTAGTTACAATAATTTTGCCAATATTCAAAGATCTAGCTTAGAAATAGTAGCACTTATGGACAGTTTTCTAAAAATATCAGATACAAATATTTTGAAAAAGATTTTTGGCGATAAAGCAAACCAATTTGGCGAACCGATAAAACAAACCATTCCATATATTCTAGCTAGATTAGCTTTAGAATCTGATGATGATAGACGTAAAAAATGGGGCTATAAAACAATAATGCATTTTATTGCTGATAAAGATAACTTTCAGTTACTACATGAAAAATATAATTTTAATTTTTCCCAATATATTAACCTAGTGAATGGTTTTTCAGGTAAAAGTTTAGATAAAAAAGTAAAAAAATATAGACAAATTGTAAAAATAATGGCTACTATAATATTTTTGCTAGTTATAATTATTGTCACTATGTATATTGGAGGCTAAAATGAACTATAAAATAATGCCACTTAAAGTACTGGGAGACGAGCGAGGCAAGCTTGTTGCCTTAGAAAGTAATAAAAATATACCTTTTGAAATCAAAAGAGTATATTATATATTTGACACTTTGCCAGAACAAGATAGAGGAAAACACGCTCACAAAAATTTAGAGCAATTAATTATCGCCATAGATGGAGCGTGTGAATTTATTCTTGATGATGGTAAAACAAGAGAGACTGTAAAACTCAACAGACCAGATGTTGCATTATATATAGGGAAAAATATGTGGCGAGAAATGAAAGGCTTTTCTTATGGCTGCAAACTAATGATTTTGGCTAGTGAATACTATGACGAAAAAGAATATATAAGAGACTATCAAGATTTTTTAGTTTCTATAACATAAACTTAAAG
Source organism: uncultured Acidaminococcales bacterium (assembly GCA_964551985.1). Taxonomy (GTDB): domain Bacteria; phylum Bacillota; class Negativicutes; order Acidaminococcales; family JAISLQ01; genus CAZKFG01. The sequence continues at coordinate 12,685 of CAZKFG010000044.1, read as the reverse complement.
CAAGGAAGATTGAAAATGGCAAGAGATATAAACGAATATGCTAAAGACTATCTAAGCGGCGACCATGATTTTGAACGTTTTCAAATTAAGTTTCGCAGAAAAAAAGTTTTAGAAATTTTGCAACAATATAAACCTAAAAACATATTGGAAATCGGCTGTGGAATGGATTCTATAGCTAACTATTATACTGATTATCAGCATTTTGTAATAGTAGAACCATCAAAAGAATTTTTGCAAAATGCAGTAAAAAATACAACTAATAACAAAATAATCAAATTAGAAGGATTACTAGAAGATTGTGTTAAAGATTTAGCAGACTATGACTTTGATTTTATAATTTTGAGTGGTTTGCTTCATGAAGTAGAAAATCCAAAAGAACTTTTGCAAGATGCTGTAAAATTGTGTGGAAAAGATACCATCTTACACATTAACGTGCCAAATGCAAAATCTTTTCATTTACTGTTGGCATACGAAAGCGGTATAATTTGTAAACTAGGTGAACTTACACAAACTGCTAAGACATTACAACAAAACACTACTTTTGATTTAAAATTACTAGAAAACTTAGCAATAAAAACAGGACTGACAATAGTTGAAAGTGGCTCATACTTTGTCAAACTCTTTAATCATGCTAAAATGGCAAAATGTATGCAAGCAGAGATTTTAGATGAAAAACTACTTGATGGGTTATATGAAATGAATAAATATATGGGCGATTTAGGCTCAGAAATTTTTGTGAATTGTAGGATGAAATGATAGAAATTAAAAAATATAATCAAAATAATAAGCAAGAATGGGATGATTTTGTAGATGTGTCTAAAAACGCTACATTTATGCTCAAACGTGATTATATGGACTATCACTCGGATAGATTTATAGATTACTCACTAATGTTTTACAAAGATGGTCAGCTAATAGCACTATTGCCAGCATCACTGCATGGCGATGAAGTTAGATCTCACGGCGGCTTGACTTATGGCGGGATGATTACGACAGAAAAAATGACTGCAGTTAAAATGTTAGAATGTTTTCAAACATTAAAAGAATACCTACTTAGTGATAGCATAAAAAATCTTCTTTATAAATGTATTCCTAATATATATCATCAATACCCAGCAGATGAAGACTTGTATGCTTTATTTAAAGTAGGAGCAAGGCTAATTAGACGTGATATATCTTCAACGATTGATTTAACAAATCAAATAAAAATGCCAAAAGGAAGAAAAGCACAAATATCCAGAGCAAAAAGAGAATTAGTAGAAGTTCATCCTTCAACTAACTTTGAAGATTTTATAAGGCTTGAAAATGAAGTATTACAAACGCATCACCAAACTAAAGCTGTGCATACTGCGGAAGAACTAACTTTACTACATTCAAAGTTTCACGAAAATATCAAATTATACTTAGCAACCTTAAAAGAAGAAATTATAGCAGGAGTTTTGATCTTTATTAACAAAAATGTAGTACATACGCAATATATGTCTACTAATAGCCTAGGTAGAGAAGTTGGAGGTTTGGATTTATTAATAAAAACCTTGATGGACAAATATTCTAGCACTCAAAAATATTTTGACTTTGGCATATCGACAGAAAACGATGGACAATACCTCAATACAGGACTTATAGCTCAAAAAGAAGGCTTTGGTGGTAGAGCGGTTGTTTATGATTTTTATGAATGGAGAATAGTTGTATGAAAGTAAATGCAATGGATATAATTCTAAATTCTCGTAGATTTGACTTGATTTTTAAATATATATATTTGAAAAATCGTCATAAAAATAATAATTTTTATGAAAAATTTTACTTGGAACATATAAGAGCTTTTAATAATTTTATTGAAATAGAACCAAGTGATGGGATAGAAAAAAAAGGGGAGCAAGCATTCTTAAATGCTTTTGAAAAAATATATCAAGGTATGAAAGATAATGGCTTTGATAGTCATAAAGGTATTATTCCTATAGGTGATAATGGTGAAATTTCTGACGGAGCACATAGGCTAGCTTCAGCGGCAGTGCTTAACTTGGAAGTGGAGTTAAAAAAAGATGGTCGAAATGATTGCTATGACTATAGTTTTTTTCAAGAACGTCATATCAATCAACATTATGCTGATTTTGCTGCGTTGGAATATGTAAAAATTAATAATAATGCTTATATTATTAATTTACATTCAGTTACAGATACTGCAAAAGATGGGCAAGTTGAAAAAATATTAGAGAAATTTGGATTTATATTTTATAAAAAAAATGTGCAGATGAGCTTTAATGGTTATGTAAACTTGAAGAAATTATCTTATGGTTCTTTTTGGGAAAGGGAGGAATGGATAGGTACACAAGAGAATAAATTTGCAGGGGCACAAGAACATGCTAAAAGGTCTATAGGTAAAAGTCCATTAAGAGTTTATATTTTTGTATGTGATGATGTAAATAAAGTTATCAAAGCAAAAGCTGAGATTAGAGAATTATTTAATATTGGAAACTACAGCGTTCATATAAATGATACTAGAGAAGAGTCCTTATGGCTTGCACAAATTTATTTTAATGAAAATTCTTTAGATGTTATAAATAAGAGGTACTTTGTTTGGGAAGATGAACGGCTTGATAATTTAATTGATGAATTGAAAAAAGAAGCTATAGAACAATATATAGATTTAGATTGTATTTGCGGTGCTGGTAGCACGTCTCTAGATATTTATGGAGTTCGCAAAAGTGATGATTTAGATTTTTTATATGTAGGAGCACAACCATTTGTTTTGTTAAATGAAGATATTTCTAACCATGATAGTGAACTTAAATATTACCCTTATGATAAATCGGAGATTATCTATAACCCTAAAAATTATTTTTATTACCATGGTTTAAAGTTTATATCTTTAGATGTTTTATATAAAATGAAACAAAAGAGGGCTGAAAAGCCAAAAGATATAGATGATTGTAAAATGATTGAAATGATAAAAACAGTGAAAACTATTCATGCAAAATCGAAATTTAAATTTTTTGAAAAAATTAAAAATGGTAATCAAAGACAAATAATCTTGTTAGGTTTTATTAAATTTAGTTACAAAAAACAGTTTGCTAAAAAATGGAAAATAAAAACTACACCAAAAAACAAAATTGAATCTGTTTCAATTCACTTGGCAGAACATTGCAATTTAAATTGCCAAAGTTGTGATAATTTTTCACCGCTTGCATCAGAAGAATTTTTAGATATAGAAACCTTTACAAATGATATAAAAAAATTGTCAGAGATAGCAGAAAAAAATATTGATGAAATATTATTGACAGGAGGAGAGCCTCTTTTAAATCCAGATATTAAGTCGTTTTTTGTAGTTGCAAGAAAGTATTTCCCAAATCAAAAAATATTATTAATTACCAATGCAATACTTCTACCTTTAAAAAAAGAGGACTTTTGGATATCGCTTAAAGAAAACAAAATATCCCTTGCTATAACAAAATATCCCTTAAAGATTAATTATGAAAATATAGAAAACAAAGTTGAAAAATATGGCATTTTTTTTGAATATTATAACAATAAAGAGGTTAAAAAAACTTCATTTCACTTACCATTTGATTTAGAAGGTGGAAGAAATGTTAAAGAAAATTTTGCTGAATGTTATCATGCAAATAACTGCATTCAACTCTATCATGGTAAACTTTTCACATGTTCTATCCTTGCAAATGTTCACCATTTTAATAAATATTTTAAAAAACAACTACCAATTGATAAGACAAGTTATATCAATATTTATGAAACTTCTAACTTTAAAGAATTACAAGCATTTTTAGTTAAACCACCTTCTTTGTGTCAATATTGTGCAGTAGATAGTAGAAGCTATGATCATCCTTGGCAAATAAGCAAATTAGATATTAGGGAATGGAGCTTGTAAAAAATGGTACAAAAGGAATGTAAATTATGGATTACAAATTAACAATAATAATGTCAAATTATAATCAGGCACATTTAATTGATAGAGCTATTGCCTCTGTGCTGGATCAAAAAGTTGATTTTAAATATCAATTAATTATTACCGATGATTATTCTGATAAGGATAATAGCGTAGAAGTAATAACAAAATATGCTAAAGAGTATCCTGATATTATTAAACCTATATTAGCAGAAGAGAATGGCAAATACTTGAGAAATATTTTGCGTGCTAAAGCTATTACTAAGACTCCGTATTTTACTTTGCTTGATGCAGATGACTATTGGACAGATGAAAATTATTTGCAAGATGCGATGAATTTTTTAGAACAACATCCAGACTTTGTAATATATTCAAGAGATATCACTTGTATAGATGAACAAGGAAAAACTTGGTCTTTTTGTAATACAAAAATACAAGAAGCTGATTACAGTTTAAGCGATTATTTAAATGACAATATTATTATTTCTCAAACAACAGGGACAGTATTTAAAAATGTGATTTTTGTAAACGGTATTCCTAAAATAATTGAAAAAGCTATTGGTACTATTTCAGAACGTTCTTTTGAAGGAGATTTTGATAGATTTATTATGCATCTAAAATATGGTAAAGCTCATTTCGTTAATAAACCTAGCGGTATTTATAATATTTTGTCAACGGGCATTTGGAGCAGGTTAAATGATTTTGAAAAAAATGCTATACAAGCACAGGCTTTTTTAGATTATAATGAATATTTTGATTATGTTTACAATGATTATTTTATAAATAAGGCTAATGATGAATTAAAAAAATGTTTGTTTTATCTTGATAATATTTTTTATAAAAAAAATGGGGAAATATCAGAAGAAGCACAGAAAAAGTTTTTTAATGCTATAAAATACTGTTGCGACAATAAAAAGCTTATAAAACTAAAAAAAGATAAAAAAATTAAATTAAAATATCGTATAATAATGATGGCTTATAATTACTGCAAAAAGAAGCTATTTAAAAAAGGATTACTATAAATTCCATTGAAAAAGTTTTTTTCAAATAGGAGATGCTTATGCAAAATAAAGTTTTAATTACTGGTGGTGCGGGTTACATAGGTAGCCATACTACTTTAAGTTTTCTGCAAAAAGGCTTTGATGTTGTGGTATTTGACAACTTAGAATGTTCTAGTGAAAAAACAGTGCAAACATTAAAGCAAAACGGCAATGTAGAATTTATTTTGGGTGATTTACGCAACTACCAAGACGTTCAACAAGTATTTGAAAATTTTAAAATTCAAGCAGTAATTCATTTTGCTGCATTTAGTTTGGTTGGTGAGAGTGTAGCCAATCCTGCCAAATACTATAAAAATAATATTTTGGGAACGTTAAATTTGTTAGATGCAATGATGGAAGCTGCTGTAAAAAACATTGTTTTTTCGTCTACTTGTGCTACATATGGAGATCCAGAGTATGTTCCTATAGATGAAAAACATCCACAAAATCCGATTAATCCTTATGGACAAACAAAACTTTTTATAGAAAAAATTATGACCGACTATGAGATAGATGGTTTGAAATCAATTAAGCTTAGATATTTTAACGTGGCTGGAGCAGATTGTAAAAATCGTATTGGCGAATGTCATAACCCAGAGACACATTTAATACCCAATATAATAAAGTCAGCATTAGGCAAAGGTCAAATATTTAACATTTTTGGTGATGATTATGATACACCTGATGGCACTTGCATAAGAGACTACGTTAATGTAGAAGATTTGGCTAAGGCTCACTTGCTTGCTTTTGAATACTTGCTAAAAGAGCAAAAATCTGATGTTTTTAATCTTGGTACTCAACACGGCACCAGTGTAAAACAAGTTTTTGCTATTTGCGAAGAAGTTTTGAATAAAAAAATACCTGTCAAAATAATGCCTCGCAGAGCTGGTGATCCTGCGGTATTGTATGCCGATAGTAAAAAAGCGAAACGTGTTTTAGGTTGGCAGCCACAAAATACGATAAAAGAAAGCATTTTAACTGCGTATAATTGGGAAAAAAACAAAATAACTAAAAATAATTTTATTTAAGTATATTTTATATTGTGATTTAAGAAGTAATATATGATTAAGTTTCTTGATTTGCACAAAATAAAGGAACAATATATGGAACAAATCAACTATTATAGTTAAAAGGTATCCAATAATAAGGTTTTTAGATAGTCAATTTATTATGATTTTTATGAATGTATACTTTAGTTGTTATAAAGTTATTTAAGTTATGGTTTGATAAGTTTTGTTTTTTATACTAGCTTGAAGCCAAAATTATTAGGAGGTATATTGTATGAATAGATTTTTGACTAAATTGTTTTCGCACACTATTAGAGTAAAAGAGCTTAGACATTATTATAGAAAAAAGTATATGGACTGTAGAGAAATTGAACGCAAGTTTACTAAACCAAGTAAATGTTATGAACAGTTGATTGTTAATGCAGGATGCGGAAACAGTGGTTCTAGTGCTGTTATTGATTATTTAAAAGAGTTTTCAGATGATTGCACAGTTGTCGGAGCGGTAGATCCTGACAGTGGTGAAACATCGACTAAACTACAAAAAATTGGTAATATGGAAGTTGATTTTTTAAGAGCTTCTGGTGGGGTTTTTGAATTAGAGTGTTTGATAGAGAGTGATAGTGATGTTTTTAAAAATAGTGGTATAAAAAGGCTTATTACGCTTAGTGAGTATTTGTTTGTCACTGTCGGAGATATTTATAATGAGGAATATTTAAGGTTGACAAGAGAATTTATAGATAAATTAGTGGCTTTTCGTTTAGAGAGTGAATATATAGTAGGCGATCAGTGCATGTTGCGTTTGAGCGAATTCCCTAGTAATGTAATAGAAAAACATAATTTGGAAACACCTTTTGTCAATGCTAAAAATAAACATTATTTTTATTATTTGAAAAAGATGACTAAAAAAGAATATAGAGCTATTGCAAAAGAATATATAAAAAACTTTTTTAATACTATAGAATCTAATAAAAAATTAGTGATAGATGCCGTGGCTGGAGCTTGCCAGTTTGATATGGAACGAGCGGTAGAATATTTTGGGGATATAAAATTTATACACGTAATTAGAGACCCTAGAGATGTTTATGCAAACGCTATAAGGTTTAATGATTATGGCTGGCTACCATTAAATGTAGATAATTTTATAAGCTGGTACAAAGATAAGGTTGTTCATAAAATGAGTTTTGAACACGAGAGAATGTTACATATTAGATTTGAAGATTTTGTTGTTAATTATGACGATACTGCAAAAAAAATAAATGAATTTGTTGGTTTGAATAGAGAAAATCAGCGCTATTATAAGCAATGTTTTGTTCCGGAGTTGTCAATTAAAAATGTTGGTATTTATAAAAATTATGAAAATCAAAAAATTATGCAACAAATAAAGCGAGAGTTAGGTGAATATTGCTACGAATTATAAGAGATTTGTGAGAGGTAATATGATTGAATTTCTTGATTTATATAAAATAAATGAAGTTTATCGCGCAGAGATTGATGCGGCAATTAAAGATGTTCTGGATAGTGGCCGGTACTTATTAGGTAGCAGCTTAGAGCGTTTTGAAAACAATTTTGCATCTTTTTGCGGTACAAAACACGCTATAGGTGTTGCCAACGGACTAGATGCTTTAAATCTTATTATCCAAGCTTATGGCTTTGGTAAGGGTGATGAGATTGTTGTGCCTTCGAACACATATATTGCTTCTATCTTAGCTATTTCACAAAATGGTGCAACACCTGTTTTAGTTGAGCCTGATATTGATACATATAATATCAACCCTGATTTGATTGAAAGTGTTATAACTGAGCGTACAAAAGCAATTATGGTTGTGCATTTGTATGGTCGGGCAGTCGAGATGGACAAGATATGGGCAATAGCTAAAAAGTATAATTTAAAAATCATAGAAGACTCTGCTCAAGCTCATGGGGCAATATATAATGGTAAACGAGTAGGCAAACTTGGTGATGCCAGTGGGTTTAGCTTTTATCCTGGTAAAAACTTGGGTTGTTTGGGTGACGGTGGTGCTGTTACGACAAATGATGATGAACTCGCAAGTAAAATAAGGGCAATTCGCAATTATGGTTCACATAAAAAATATGAAAATCTTTACCAAGGAGTAAATTCTCGTTTAGACGAATTGCAAGCAGCCGTGCTTGATGTTAAACTCTGTGGACTTGATAGCGATAATGAAAAACGCAGATTTGTTGCAGAATATTATTTGAATAACATTAAAAATCCATTAATTACCTTGCCTAAAGTTCAAGATAGGAATTCACATGTCTGGCATTTGTTTGTTGTAAGAGTTGCCAATAGAAAAAAATTTATGGAGTATTTGGAACAAAATGGAGTGCAGAGTCTAATTCACTATCCAACTCCACCACATAAGCAAAAGGCCTATAAAGAGTGGAATAATTTATCTTATCCTATTTGCGAGAAAATACATCGTGAAGTTGTGTCAATTCCTATTAGTCCTGTTATGACAAGCAAAGAAATTTACATAGTAGCAAAAATTTTAAATCTATATGATTAAAAGGCTACTAAAATGATATTTATATTATAAAATAACAGAATAGTGTTCAAAAAAAACTGTTTAATTTGACAAAATGAACATTCCATGATAAATTTAACAAACTAGAAAATATATCATTGGGGTGAGGATATTTTGAAAAAATTAACAGTTTTTTTTATGTTATTCACGTTGATAATTAGTGGTTGTGGTGGTAGTGAGAAAAAAGAATCTAACAGGGTTATCATCTATAGTAGTATGGAAGATTACAGGAACGATTATTTTAATAAAAAATTAAAAGAAAAATTTCCAAATTATAATGTTGTAATTGAATATCTACCATCAGGAAACTTAGCAGCTAAGTTAAAAGCGGAAGGACTAAAAACAAGTGGCGACATTGTTTTAGATTTAGAATATGGATATGCAGAGCAGCTGAAAAACAATTTTGTAGCAATGCCTGTGGATAAGAGCAGATATGTAGATGAATTGGTTGAAGAGAAGGGCTTATATGTGCCAATATGTCGTGTTATAGCGGGCGTAATTGTAAATAAGTCAGTGCTACAAGAGAAAAATTTACAAGTACCTCAATCTTATTCAGATTTACTAAATCCAGATTACAAAGGGTTGATTTCTATGCCAAATCCTAAATCATCAGGTACAGGATATATTTTGTTGAAATCTTTGTCTAATGCTTGGGGGGAGGATAAGGCATTAGCATATTTTGACAATATTAGTAACAATGTTCTACAGTTTACCTCATCTGGTTCAGGACCTGTAAAAGCATTAGTCAACAAGGAAGCGGCAATAGGATTAGGTATGCCAGCGCAGGCTGTACTGGAAATTAATAAAGGTGCTAACTTGGAAATTTTGTTTTTCAAAGAAGGTGCTCCATATACAGCTTATGCAGCTGCTGTTATAAAGGGCAAAGAAACACGTAAACCAGTAAGAGAAGTGTTTGAGTATATAGAAACAAAGTTAATAGAAGATAATAATAAATTATTTTTTCCGGATAAAATATACAAAGACAAAAATTTCACTATGAAAAATTATCCGACAAATATTGTTTATGCTGATATGAAAAACAGTACTATTGAGGAAAAAGAGAGGTTGTTGACTAAGTGGAAATACTAAGCAGCAAGCTTGTAGTTGAGTATTTGAAAATAGTTTTTAATAATAAAATTATTTTAGATGGAATTAGTTTTGATGTTCGTGATGGTGAGTTTTTGTCCATATTAGGACCTTCAGGTTGTGGCAAGACGACAGTCTTGAGAGTGCTAATTGGACTACTAAAACCTGTTACTGGTAGAATATATAAAGATGGTATTGATATAACTGCTTGGCATCCATCTAAGCGTAGTATGGGGATTGTTTTTCAAAACTATGCTTTGTTTGAGAATATGAATGTAAGACGTAATATAGAGTATGCTTTAAAAATAAGAAAAGATTATTCTAAACAAGATTGTCAACGAGTGGACGATTTGATTGAAATTATGGGGCTAAAAGATTATACAAAAAAAATGATTTTTGAATTATCAGGTGGTCAACAGCAACGTGTAGCTGTAGCGAGAACTTTAGCAGCCAATCCAGAGATCATTTTATTTGACGAACCAATGTCGGCACTAGATGTAGATACTCGCTTGGTGCTTCGTAAAGAGCTAAAAGATTTGCAAAAACGCTACGGTAGCACTATGGTTTATATTACACACGACCAAGAGGAAGCTTTTGCATTATCAGATAGAATAATGGTAATGAATGAAGGTAAAATTCACCAAGTAGATACTCCCGATAATCTTATATTAAATCCAGCAGATGATTATGTAGAGAGTTTTGTTGGTCAAAATTTGCGGATTAAAGCCGAATCAATAGCTAAATATACAAGGTATTTAGTATGAAAAACTCTACCAATTTTATAAAGACAGTTTTAGGTGTATTTTTATTAACCAGTGTTGTTTTCCCTTTGATAAATATGATTAGTTCTTTATCAGTAGATACTTTTCAGCAAATATTATCCCAACAAGCTTTTAAAAATGCATTATTAAATTCTATTATCTACTCAACTTTTGCAACTATTGTATCGGTAACTTTAGCTATTATTATAGCGTTATGTTTGATGCGTACTAATGTTAGAGGCAAACAAGTTTTTGTGTTATTATTTTCCGTACCAATATTGATTCCCTCTATTTCACATGGGCTTGGTCTCATTTTGTTATTTGGTGCAAATGGTGTATTGACTAAAGCATTAAATTTATCATGGAATATATATGGCTCTGTGGGTATAGTATTTGGCTCTGTTTTGTATTCTTTTCCCATTGCCTTTTTGATGTTGGTTGATGCATTAAAATATGAAGATGGTTCTGTATATGAAGCGGCTAAGGTTCTTGGTATACCCAAAATCAAGCAATTTATTAACATCACTTTGCCATATTTGAAAAAAACATTAATATCTGTTGTGTTTACAGTATTTGCAGTTATAGTAACTGATTATGGCGTGCCGTTGATTATTGGTGGTAAAACCATCACATTACCTGTACTTATGTATCAAGAAGTTATTGGTTTATTAGATTTTAAAAAAGGAATAGCAATAAGTAGTTTTTTGCTTATACCAGCACTGATTGCATTTGCAGTAGATGTTTTAATTAAAAATAGAAGTAAAAATAGTTTTGTTACTAAAAGTATAACTTTATCTTCTAATATAACTCGAGATACATTATCATATATTTTATTAACTTTAGTTTTGATAGTTATTATTATGCCTATAGTAGCTTTTTCTTTTATGGCATTTATAGCTAAGTATCCAACTGATTTGACTTATACTTTTGTTAATTTTGCTAAAACGCTTAGCAGTGGCTATAAATATCTAATGAATTCACTTATAATAGCAACTATATCAGCATTTGTAGGTGTATGTGTGTCTTTTGCCACTGCATATTTGACTGCACGTAGTGAATACAAACAAAATACAATGTGGTTGCATTTTATTGCTTTGAGTTCACTTGCAATACCTGGTATAGTTCTTGGTTTAGCGTATTTGATATTTTTTAGTGGCACAATATTGCAAGGAACCTTGTTGATATTGGTTGCAGTGAATATAATTCACTTTTTTGGCACACCGTATTTGATGATGTACAATTCGTTAAGTAAAATTAATCAAAACATTGAAGCTGTTGGATTAACACTTGGTATTGGTAAATTGCGTATGATTAAAGACGTATTTTTGCCAGTGTCTAAACAAACACTGTTAGAGATGTTCGCTTATTATTTTACAAATGCTATTATGACTATATCTGCCGTAGCATTTTTAGCTACAGTTGATAATAAACCAATTGCACTAATGATACCTCAATTTGAAGGACAAGTGCAGATAGAGTATGCGGCTGTTGTATCAGTCATTATTCTTTTGGTAAATGTAATTTTAAAGGGAGTTATATATACTATGGTAATAAATAAAAAAAATGTATTAATTAAAGATAATGTTATGACAATAAGTAAAAGAGAGTTTGATATACTTGTTGCATTAGAACAAGCTGATAAAGAGATGTCTCAAAGAAGTTTATCAAATAAGACCAATATTTCTTTGGGTACAGTGAATAAGACATTAAAGCAACTAGAAGAAGCAAAGTTGGTTGCTGATGGTAAGATAACAAAAAAAGGCTTGGTGGCACTTGCACCATATAAAGTGAAGCGGGCAATATTTCTAGCTGCAGGATTTGGTTCAAGACTTGTTCCAGTTACATTAAATACTCCTAAACCACTAGTTAGAATAAACGGCAAAAGAATAATTGACACAATGTTAGATGCGGTTATAGATGCGGAAATAGATGAAATAGTAATTGTCAGAGGCTATTTAGCAGAGCAATTTGATCAGTTAAAATATAAATATCCAAAAATCCGATTTATAGATAATCCTATTTATAACGAAACTAATAATATATCGTCAGCTATGTGTGTACGCTATATGATGAGTAATGCATATGTTTTGGAGGCGGATTTATTTTTAAAAAATCCCGCACTAATAACTAAATATCAGTATGCTTCAAATTATCTTGGTGTGCCTGTTGAAAAAACAGATGATTGGTGTTTTTCTGTTGAGGGGAAAAATATTAAAGGTATAGGTGTTGGCGGACGCAATTGTTTTTTGATGTATGGAGTTTCATATTGGACGGAGCAAGACGGAAATAAGCTTGCCAATCATATAGAGGAAGTTTACAATTCACCTGGTGGCAAAGAAAAATTTTG
>CAZKFG010000043.1:0-18900 GCA_964551985.1 uncultured Acidaminococcales bacterium | reverse complement strand
ACATGTCTTGGTTGGCGACGAGTTGTTTGCGTTCTTCAGGTGTGAGGATGTGTGGTGGTGTGCTGCCGATAACACCTGTGTAATCGCCATCTTTAGAATGCACGACTACTCTTTGTCCAAGCATTACTTGTTCTGCCCAGCCGCCAAGGCAGACAAATTTGATAAAGCCTTCTTTGGTAATGTGTTTTACCATAAAGCCAATTTCGTCCATGTGTGCGGCGAGCATTATTGATATATCTTGGTTTTTGCCTTGTGTTTTAAAGATTATGCTACCAAGTCCATCAAAAGATGGTTCTGCTAGACCTTGTAGTCTTTGTATTATGAGGTTTTTTATTCTCCTCTCGTAGCCTGTAGGACCTTTTTCTTCTGAGAATATTTTTAGCCATTGTATTGATTTGTCCATTTTTTGCATTGTTTATACCTCCAAGTTGTCGCCTAGTTTGTAGCTACGGTATTTATCGTAGATTATTCTTATTGCCGTTGTGACAGCTTTTTTGGCACTGCCTTGATAGACTTTGTCTAAAGTTTTTTGTAATGGCTCACAGCCAGAGTTTAGGTTGTAGCCGATGATTGAGTTGGAAACGTGTCGTCTGGCGAGCTCTGTTGCGAGTGTACAGTCTGCTTCGACAATAATACCTGTATTCATATCGACAACAACAACAATACCTATAAGTTTGTAAATTTCACTAGCGGTGATACCTGTAGGGAGCTTAGCATAACCGGAAAACAGTATTAGATTTTCATCAAGCATAACAACACCTCTACTTTGCTTTACCATTTTTTAGTACTAGTCTTTTTATTGACATATTGACTTTGACAACACTCATCGAAGTCATTGATTCTAGTTGTTGTTTAATTAAAATTTGGGCATCACGAACGACTTGCTTTATTATTATACCATAAAAAAGTACTAGTTCTACATTGATAATCAAACTTTTGGTATTCTCGCCCTGTTTTTGCACAACTATGCTCGTCGGTCCTTTTATGCCGCTAATTTCGCTTAAAGATAGTTTTACGATGTCTACAATTGCGCTGTTGGCGATGCGCATTTTCCCGTACATGCTAAAAGTTGGACGAATGACGGATTTTTCTTTTTGCTCGCGAAATTTTTCGCCTTTAGAGAAAAAACCACGAAATGGGTCGATAAAATAGCCTGCGTAATGGGGTTCAAGTTCTACTGTTGGCACTGGTACAACGTGTTTTCCTTCTTTGTAGCGACTTTCTTTGGCTTTGGCGATATTGGTTTTGTTTGATACGTCTTCTATATTAATGTATTTGCTCGGTGCTAATACTTCAAGTTTGGCGGCGATTTTTTTGACCATCGCCTCAGATGTGCCTAAAATTAAAAGTTTTTTGGCCGATACTTTCTCTAGTGCGTTTTGAACTGCGTGGACGTGCCGAATATCACTAAATATTGCCCTTTTGACTGCTTGTATTTTGTTTTTTTCGTTTTTTGCGGAACTGCCAGCTAGTATCTTGCCACCTTGAATGAGTAGTCCATCGTCAATTATAGCATCAGCGCCGGTGGCTCTGGCGACCGATTGGGCAAGGTAGCTTTTCCCTGTTCCGGCGGGACCTACAAGTGCAATCACTTCCATAACAAAACCCCTTATTGTTTTATGTCTTTATATTTTATCATAAATTAATCATGTTTGCACAAATACAATAAATACCTAGATTTTTTGGATAGCGACCGTGTATTGCATGAAAATCTGACCCACCACTTATTTTCAAGTTGTGAGTTTGTGCTATGTTTTTATAATGTTTAACTTGTTTTGGTGTGTGTGATGGATAGTAAGCTTCAAGACCATCAACACCTAATGTTATTGCATCTTTGATAAGTTCTTGATTTTTTATAAAGCCGGGGTGTGCGATTATGCTAGTTCCACCAGAGTGCTTGATTAAATCAATCGCTTCTTTGAGGGTTGGTTTTAAATGGCTGATGTATGCTGGTCCGCCAATGTGTAGTAATTTGTCAAACACTTGTGCTACTGTTGTAAAATAGCCTTTAGCTACCAAACTCGCCGCAACGTGTGCTCGACCAAAAGTTTTTTTGTCACTTGTAGTGGTCAAAATTTCTCGCATGCTAATATCATAGCCTAGTTCATTTAACTTGATTACAATTTTGTTTATCCTATTTTTTCTGTCTGTACTAAGTTGTTGTAGCTTATCGTTTAAAAGTTTGTTTGTTATATCAATGTTAAGTCCTAAAATATGAAGTTCTTCATCTTTACCAACATCAATAGTAAGCTCTACACCATTGATTATTGTCACTGGAAGATTTTGCGTTTGAGCAAAGTCTACAGCAATAGCACAGCCTTTTATAGTATCATGGTCTGTTATAGCGATTTTGGCTAGTTTTTTATCTACTGCCATTTGAACAAGTTGTTCAGGAGTACAAAGTCCATCAGAGTTTGTAGTATGACAATGTAAGTCTACAAGCATATTAGATTAGTTCTTTCGCCGTTTGTACAAGCAGTCTAAGTCCAAAGCCGCTCGGACCTTTGACATTACAGCCTTTCGTAACTTTGCTTGTAACTGTATTGCCAATATCAATATGCACCCACGGTTTGTCTGTAAATTCACCGACAAACATTCCGCCTGTAATCATACCACCGCTACGACCGCCACTGTTTTTAAGGTCGGCTATATCGCTTTTATAATAGTCTTTATATTCTTTAAAACTAGGCATTTGCCAGCAAGTTTCGCCTGTTTTTTTACCAGCTGTTATAACGCTATCACACAATGCTTGGTTATTTGTGATTATGCCAGAGACAAAATCGCCAAGTGCAATAGAGGCAGCACCGGTAAGTGTTGCGATATCTATTATTTTACTTGCACCTAGTTTTACATCGGCATACCATACAGCATCTGCTAAAATCAATCTGCCTTCAGCATCTGTTGTTATTATTTCAATTGTTTTGCCTAATGCTGATTTTATAATATCGCCAGGTCTATAAGCTTTACCTGACGGCATATTTTCTACACAAGCTAAAACTGCTACAACATTAATGGGCAGTTTTAGTTTGGCGATAGCACAAATGCTTGACAAAACGACGGCACTGCCACTCATATCGTCTTTCATTTCACCCATGCCTTCTGTTGGCTTTATGGAAATACCACCACTGTCAAAAGTAACGCCTTTACCCACTAGAGCTAATTTTTCTTTGCTTTTGTCGTTTCCGTTATATTCTAGAACAATTAGATAAGGCATATTATCAGACCCTTTTGCCACAGACAAAAGAGCTTGCATACCTAGTTTTTCCATTTGGTTTTGTTGCAAAATTGTACATTTTAAATTATTATCAGCAGCTAAGGTTTTAGCAATATCTACTAATTTATCAGGATTTACAACATTTGCTGGTTGGTTTGTCAAATCGCGCACAAAATTGACGCCTTGAGCAATAATAAGAGCTTGCTGTAATAATTTTTCCGTTTGTTTACCACTATCAGATTGAAAAATAGTCACGCTTTTTAACGTTACTTTGGCTTTATTTTGTTTATAGTCAGTAAACTTGTAACTACCCATAACCAATCCTTCAACAACGTTTTCTATGCTGGTACAATCATCTAACAAAAACAAATAAGGTTCTTGCATATTGTGATCTTGAGCGCATCTTATAGCTTCGCCTGCGCTATTGCGACAAGAGTCATTGTCACAGTTTTTTATATCGCCTAAACTTACAATTAGCATTTTTAAAAAACTATTATTTTCTTTCACCGTCAAGCAAACTATCTTTTTATCAACTGCAAGTTTAGAATTGTCTGCTAATAGCTGTTGTACAACCTGTTTTAAATTTGTTGATAAATGTTTAGAGAAAATTGCTTGATTGTCTTTTTGGGCAACAAAGATGATAAATTCATTTGTTTTTGCTGTTAATTTTTTGCTTGTCTTGACTAGAAAATCCATTATAATTGCTCCTTTACTATTTGTTATACATAAAAAAAACCGCACCAAAAAATGGTACGGTTTCCTGCCCCACTATCTTGGTTCAATGATAAGTTTTATAGCAGTGCGTTCTTCCCCGTCAATAACTATATCGGTAAATGCTGGTATGCAGACAACATCCATACCATGAGGAGCAACAAAGCCCCTAGCAATAGCTACCGCTTTTATAGCTTGGTTAAGAGCTCCAGCTCCGATTGCTTGCATCTCAGCACTACCTTTTTCGCGTAAAACGCCTGCTAATGCACCTGCCACCGAGTTTGGGCTTGATTTTGCTGATACTTTTAGAATTTCCATAAAAAACTCCCTCCTTAAATTGCTTCTCTTGCTACAAAAGCACCTACATGTAATATATTACACATTGAACCTTTTTTCAAGGGATATATTACTAATATTTCATGTATACATGAAATATTAGTAATGCAAAACTACTTTTCATATTATAACATATCCATATTGACCTGCACCACCACTGGAAATATTCATTTTATTACTCTTTGCAAGTTTTATTACTGCAAATACTTTTTCTCCTAACAGATTTGATATTTTTTCTTCATTTAGTTTATATAGTATATCAAATTCCGTGTAGTTATTTTCATAAATATTTAGCAAAGTTTTCTTGCCAATTCCAGGAAGTTCGCTTAACGGAAAGTGATAAATATAATTTGCTTTTTCAGAGAAATTATTATCAGCAATGTGCTCTATCCGCTCACTTACACCTTTTACAACTCTACCCTGACAAAAACTGCATTTTTTATTTTGATAATCATTTTGTTCACCGCAAACGCCACATCTTGTAAGATAATATTTACCAAGTTTAGGGTTAAGACCATATAGTGTTTTTATTTTACTCTCTTGAATGTTTGAAAAAATGTTTTCAAAATTCAATGATTGATCACACTCTAAAAGACTAAACTCTCTAGCGATATTTTGCAAGCTATGAGCATCAGAATTGGCTAAAAAAGTGTAATTTTTAAGTTCACTAATTCTGCTTGCCATAAAAGAGTCTGCACTAAGTCCAAGCTCAACTGCTGCTATATTAGGCAAATGTCCATCAAATAACTTTGCCATTTTATCTGTACAGTTTCCATATACGCTTTTAAAAGGTGTAAAAATATGGGCAGGGATGATTTTAGCATTGTGTTTTTTTGCTATATTATACAATTCACATATAGGCATATGAGCATTTTGTGAGCTTATGTTAGGATTTTTTATAAAACAGCTCATAGACTTAGTAAATTCTTGCATTTTTTCTAAAGTTGGCAAAAAAAATAAGCTATGCGCTAAACCGCCACCAGCTTCTCTGCTTTCTATTTCAGCTCCAAGTAGCAGCACTAATCTGTCTTGATAAATATAGCCTCCACCAGCAATAGGCAACAAATCGCCCGTCGTTATAAGTTCTAACAAATCTTGCTGTACTAATGGCGATAGACAATCTACTATACCTATAATATCTAGTCCTTTTTGTTTTAAAGCGGTATGCAAAATATTCTCTACAGTCAAATTTTTGCTAGAAGGAATTTTCACCCATTTACCTTGTTTATTCATACCAACGTGAATATGTAGATCCATAAAATATGTTTTCATTTGTTTAAATTATAGAAAAACAAACTAGATAAAGTTTTAGCATCGTAAATCTGCCCATTTTTCACCATTGTTTGAATTTGCTCTTCACTCAAAATAACTGTATCGACAATTTCGTCGTCATCTGGGTTACTATCACCTAAAACAAGCTCCGTTGCTTTATATATATGAATTATTTCATCACAAAAACCTGGTACTGTAACAATTTTGCCCATTTTTTCAATTTTTAAGCTACTATAACCTGTTTCTTCTTGCAGCTCTCTTGCTGCACAATTGTCTGGATTTTCGCCTTTATCAAGCTTGCCTGCTGGCAATTCATAGAGCACCTGTTTTATAGGATAGCGATATTGTCTAACAAAAACAATTCGTCCGTCAGGCAATACCGGCACAACGCAAATAGCGCCCGGGTGTAACACCATCTCACGCACAGAAGTTTTGGCATTTGGCAAAAGCACTTTATCTACCTGATATTTAAGCACTTGACCTTGATATATAACATTACTTTCTAAGCACTTTTCTGTAAAGCGGCTATCATCAGACATAACAGGCTCCTTTAATTATCACGCAACTCTTTTTTTCTAGCATCTGCCAAATCAATCATTTGTTTAGCATTGGATTTGGCGATTTGTGTTTGATTATCACCGGTAATCATTCTTGTGATTTCGTCTATTCGTGCATTATCATCAAGCGCTTTTACTTTAATTGTCGTCTTAGTGTTTGTCTGCTCTTTTTCTATATAAATATGATTATCTGCCATACAAGCAATTTGCGGCAAATGCGTTATACAAAGGACTTGTTTTTGCATTGAAATAATGGCAATCTTCTCTGCCATCTTTTGCGCTACCGCACCGCCAATACCTGTATCTACCTCATCAAAAACCATCGTTGGAAGGGTTGCTTTACCTAGTAACACTGTCTTTATACAAAGTGCAATTCTAGATAGCTCCCCACCTGAGGCAACCTTGCTGAGTGGCTTTAACTCTTGACCGGCATTAGCACTAAATAAAAACTGCACCTTATCTTGACCGTCTTTACTTAAATCTTGTTTAGCTTGAATATCTACAGAAAATTTTGCTTTTTGCATAGCCAAATCGCATATATGAGCAAGCACACGTTTGGCAAAATCAGTTGCTGCTTTTTGCCTACACTTGGTTATCTGCCCTACTTTTTGGACGGCTAAAGAATACAACTTTTCTCTTTTATCATTTAACAATTGATTGTTTTGCTCTGCATTTAACAAATCCTGATATTTTTGCTCGGCATCTTTACAATAATGCAAAATCTCTGTAACATCAGCGCCATACTTTATTTTCAGCTTGTAAATCAAATCTAATCTCTGTTGAACCTTCTCAAGTTCACCAGCGCCAGCATCATAATCTTGAAGATAATCAGCAACAGCCTCTTTAACATCAGAGATTAAATATTCCATCTCTTGCATATTTTTAGCCGACTGTTGCAAAGTGTTGTCATAACCTGCTGCTACATCAAGATATTTTCTAATATTAGAAATGCTCGCTAAAACACCTTCAAAATCTTTTTGGTCGCCGTCGATAAGATTGTAAGCACTAGATAAGGCTGTCGTTATTTTCTCCGAATTGACAAGTTTTTTACTTTGTTCTTCTAATACCTGCTCTTCGCCTTCTTTTAAAGAGGCGTTTGTAATCTCTTTAATCTGCCAATCTAGCATATCCAAATTACGTTCGCGTTCTGAGGCATCTTGCTGGTTTTGCTTTAACTGTTTATCTACTTGTTTTAAATCGTTGTAAATATTTTCATATTCTGCTAATAAATCTTGTTCTTTAGGTTCTAAAAAGTTGTCCAATAACGTTATATGAGTATCAATTTTTAACAATTGCTGATTTTCATACTGACCGTGTACATCGACTAGCATCTCACCGATTATTTTCAAAGAAGAAGCCGGAATTCTTATGCCGTTGGCGGTAGAAATATTTTTGCCATTTAAAGCAATTTTGCGCGATAAAATAAGTTCGTTGTCTGGATATTCTATTAAAAGTTCATCCAGTACCTTTTGTACATCTATTATTTTTTCAATATCAAATACCGCCTGAACGACCAAAAAATCCGAACCCGTGCGAATAAAATCAGTTGACGCTTTGTCGCCTAAAACAATATTAAAAGCATCAATCAAGATGGATTTTCCAGCACCAGTTTCACCTGTTAGCACATTAAATCCTTCTGTAAAATCCACTATTAAATTGTCAAATAAAGCAAAGTTTTGCACAGACAAAGTAGTCAGCATTAAAAATCCCTCTTATATACTCAATAAACTTTGAAATCTATCGACCAAGCGTTCTACATCTTTTCTGCTAGCTGCCGCGACAAAAATAGTATCATCACCAGCAATAGTGCCTAAAATCTCTGCCCAGCGTACATAATCTATAGTATAAGCTACAGCTTGAGCAGTACCTGGTGACGTTCTTATGATAATTAAATTTTCACTTGGTACAATGCTTGTAACAGAATCTTTAAAAACCCTTTCAATACGTGCTTTGGACAAAACCATTCCTTGTTCTGTCGGAAAAGCATATCTAGATCCGCCGTCACCTATCGGAACCTTGATGAGCATAAGCTCTCTTATATCCCTTGAAACTGTTGCCTGTGTTACATCGATACCTACTTCTTTTAACAATTGAGCCAATTCCTCTTGTGTTTGCACAATTTGTTTTTCGATAAGCTCTTTAATTTTACCTTGTCTTAGTTCTTTCATAAAAACTCCTCCTAAGCAATTTAAAAATTCTCGCCTTTTTGCAACCTTTGTTGCCATGTATCATAATACGAAGAGTTATCCAGTTTGATAAATTGGCTTTTTTCTTTGCTACTTTCTATAATAACTGTATCATCAGGCAAAACATCTAGTAAATTCACGCCATCACTCGCCAAAATTAATTTATTATAAGGCGATTTAGGCTTAACTTTTATCTTACTATCAAACGGCACAACAAGTGGTCTAGTTGATAAAGAATGCGAACAAATAGGCGTTATAATAATAACTGATAACAATGGATGAACTATAGGACCACCGGCAGATAAAGAATACGCCGTAGAACCAGTTGAAGTGGCAAAAATAATGCCATCGGCCGAATAATGAGAATCCAAACTGCTATCATTAATATTCAAACTAAGTCTAACCAATCGAGTCTGACTTGCAGTAGTCAAAGCAATATCATTTAATGCAGACTCTTGCAAAATAAGCTTGCCTTGACGCCAAAGCTGACAGCTTATCATAACTCTTTTTTCAATAGTATATTCACTATGACAAATCTTTTCTAAATCTCTATACATATTAAACAATTCAATCTCTGTCAAAAAACCTTTTCTACCAAGGTTAATCCCACAAACAGGAACATTAAGTAATGAGGCATATTTTGCCATATGCAAAAAAGTGCCATCCCCTCCAAGTGAAATCCCTACATCCATACCCTGCATAGACTCTATATCATTAAAATCAAAGCCCTGCACACCATAACCAGAGGCAATCTTATCCGGCAACATAACACTAACCTCTCTATCTTGACAAAATTGCAAAATATCATCGACAGCAGCAAGCGCCGGTTTTTTGTTAAAATTTGGGAAAAGCCCTAGTGTCAAAGACAACTTTATCACCTCTTGTTATTATGCATCAAATGAGCATCTTGCACAACTTTTTCTATGCAGTATTCATAACTGCCAGTAAAACCCAAATACAAAAGATATTCAATATTACCTTCAGGTCCTGTTATCGGCGAAAAATCAAGTCCACAAACAACAAAACCTTCGTTTTGAGCCTCACCAATAACCTTTTGCAAAACTTCTACATGCACAAAGGCATCTTTTACGACTCCTTTTTTGCCAATATTGCCTTTGCCCGCCTCAAATTGTGGCTTGACAAGCGCGATTATCTTGCCAGTTGGCTGCAAAAAGCCCTTCAAACAAGGAAGGATTTTACCTAGCGAAATAAAAGAAACATCTATTGTCATAAAATCTATTTTATCTGGCAACTGCTCAAAAGATAAATAGCGAGCATTAACCCTTTCAATATTAATTACTCTCTCATCTGTACGAAGCTTCCAAGCCAGTTGACCATACCCAACATCAACAGCATAAACTTTTTTAGCGTCATTTTGCAAGGCGCAATCTGTAAAACCACCAGTTGAAGCTCCAATATCAGCAACAACTGCACCCAAAAGATCGATCTCAAATACTCTAAGCGCTTTTTCAAGCTTCAAGCCGCCACGACTTACGTATTTCATCACCTGCCCAACTATTCTTATATTTGCATTAACATCTACCTTAGTTCCTTGTTTATCAACCTTTTGTTCATCAACAAGTACACTTCCTGCCATAAGCGCAGCTTGAGCACGTTCACGTGTAGGGAAAAACCCTTTTTGAACAAGAAGAGTGTCTATTCTCTCTTTTGATGTTTTCATCTTAAATCCTACAAAAAGCTGTTACTTTATCAACAATACTATCAACATCTAACTGTAAATCACGAAACAACAACTCTTTATTTCCATGTGCTATAAATTCGTCTTTAAAGCCTAAATTCAAAACCTCAGTAAATTTAAGTTGCCCTAAATCTTGCAAAGCCTCTAAAATAGCCGAGCCAAATCCACCCGCTAGAGCATTTTCCTCTAATGTAACTATTTTTTTATACTTTTGTGCAGTAGCCTGCAAAAGCTCCAAATCAAGTGGTTTAGCAAACCGAGCATTGACAAGTCCTGCTTTTACGCCAATTTTACTTAATTTATCACAAACATCTTTAGCACGAGCAACCATAGAACCTATCGCCCAAACAACTACATCTTGACCTACCACAACCTCTTGCGCTTTAAAAAACTCTAACGGTTGTGGCTGCCAATCTATTGGCATACCAAGTCCATCACCACGAGGATACAAAATAGCCACAGGCTTATTTAAGCTAAAAGCAGCCCCAATCATTGCTACAAGCTCATTTTCATCTTTTGGAGACATGATAACAATATTTGGCATACTACGTAAAAATGAATAAGCAAATACACCATGATGCGTTGCGCCATCATCTCCAACAAGACCACTTCTATCCAAGGCAAAAACTACCGGCAGATTTTGCAAACAAACATCATGAATTATTTGGTCATAAGCCCTTTGAGCAAAAGTACTATAAAGCGCAACAACGGGTTTTAAACCTTCACAAGCCATACCAGCTGCCATAGTTACAGCATGCTGTTCGGCAATCCCAACATCAAAAAATCTATTTGGGAAAACATGACTAAATTCAGTAAGTCCTGTACCGTCAGGCATTGCTGCTGTTATAGCAACTATTTTATCGTCTTTTTGAGCTACATCAATTATCGCTTGACTAAAAACCTGTGTATAAGTCAAACGCTTGCTAGATTGCTGTTTATCACCTGTTTTAACTTCAAAAGGACCAACACCGTGAAAACGTTCAGCTTTTTGTTCTGCTGGAGCATAGCCTTTGCCTTTTTGTGTCAATACATGTACAACAGTTGGCTTATCAGAGGATTTAGCAAGCTCAAATATCTCAACCATTTTTTCAATATTATGTCCATCAACAGGTCCTATATAATTAAACCCAAGTTCTTCAAACAACATACCTGGTACGAGCAAAAACTTAACACTATTTTTTACACGCTCAACCGTCTTAGACATCTGTTCACCAATCGCTGGAATGGTCCTTAAAACAGACTCAATATCTCTTTTTATACGCGAATAGGTCGGTGCTCTACGCATTCTATATAAGTATTCTGACAAAGCACCCACATTTTTAGCAATAGACATCTCATTATCATTTAGCACAACAAGCATCTTTTTTTGTAGTTCACCGGCATTGTTTAATGCTTCAAACGCCATTCCACCAGTAAAAGAACCATCTCCTATGACTGCCACAACATTATAATCATCGTTATTTAAATCTCGAGCTATAGCAAACCCAAGTGCCGCAGAAATAGAAGTACTAGAATGTCCTGTACCAAAAGAATCATGCTCACTTTCACTACGATTAGGAAAGCCACACAGACCACCAAACTGGCGCAGAGTTGAAAACTGTTCTTTGCGACCTGTCAAAATTTTATGTATATACGATTGATGTCCAACATCCCAAATAAGCTTATCCTGCGGCGTTTCAAAAACCTTGTGAAGCGCCAAAGTAAGCTCAACAACACCAAGGTTTGAGCCTAAATGACCGCCGTTTTTTGATACGGTGTCTACAATCAAACTACGAATTTGCTCTGCTAGTATGTATAAGTCACTTATAGATAATTTTTTCATATCACAAGGGCTGTTTATTTTTTCTAAAAAATCCATTATGTCCATCCCCAAAAATTAAAAACATTCATCTCACTATAAAAGTCAAAAATTATTATACCAATATTTTTTTTCTTTGTCTAATAATTAAACAAATTAATTATTCCTATTAATAAGTTTTTTTATTAAATACTGCAAATGTACACTTTTGTCACCAAACATTTGTAAACAAGCAATCCCATTTTGCACATGCATTTTGGCAAGTTCTTGAGCTTTATCAAGCCCGTAAGTTGAAACATAGGTACACTTACCCTTTTTTTCATCGCTTCCGGCACTTTTGCCCATCTGTTCTAAGTTTCCTGTAACATCTAAAATGTCATCTGTTATTTGGAATGTTAGTCCAAAATTTTGTGCATACTCTTCTAACGCCTCGAATTGTTCATCGCTAGCATCAGCGAGTCTTGCCGCAGACAATATTGCTGCTTTAAATAAAGCCCCTGTTTTCGCTGTGTGCATTGTTTGTAGAGCATCTATTGATATTATATTTTTCTGGGCCTCTAAATCTATCGTCTGACCGCCAATCATGCCGCAATCACCTGCATAAAAAGCGATATCTTTTACCGCTTTAACCAAAGCCTTATTGCAAACTCCCTCTTGCGATAGCATCACCTCAAACGCTTTTGTCAACAAAGCATCGCCAGCCAAAATGGCTTTCGCTTCACCATACACCTTATGGTTTGTCAATCTGCCACGCCTATAATCATCATCATCCATCGCCGGCAAATCATCGTGTACCAACGAATAGGTGTGTATCATCTCCAGTCCTGCCGCAACAGGCAAAAACTGGCTTTCATTTTTGCCTAAAGCGTGTATTGTCGCCATAAACATCATTGGGCGAACTCTTTTGCCACCAGACAATAAACTATATCGAACAGCCTCGTTAATATCAGAAATCTGACCGTCAGCTACAACAAGTTTATCAAGATAATTTTCAACTAAATCAAAACATTTTTCAAAAAAAACTTTACTTTGCATCTAATCACCCTCTATATCAAATAAACTTAAAGTTACGTCACCATCTTTTTGCGTATTTACCTTCTGCACTTTTTGTTGTGCTTCAGTAAGTTTGCCACTACAAAAACTTGTCAAATCTATCCCTTTTTGAAAAAGTTCAATGCTAGAATCTAAACTCAACTGCTCTTCTTCAAGCTTTTTTACAATATCTTCAAGTGCGACAAGCGCCTGTTCAAAATCCAGCTCTTTTATTTCTTTTTTCCTAGCCATTATCATACCTTCTTTTCAATCTTATCTACTTTAGAATACACTGTGCCATCAATAAACCTTGTTTGAATGTTATCGCCAACTTTAATCTTTGCTAAATAAACTAATGTTTTGTCAATCGTTGTCACACTAAACCCCCTAGATAAAACGCGAAGCGGGCTCAAACTGTCTAATTTAGCTGTCAAAAGTTGCATCTGCTGTTCTTTTTGCCTAATGTTTTTTAGTAAATTATTGTGCAACCTTTGTCTTAAACTATCAATATATTGAAGTTTATCTTCAAACAATCTATCAGGACTTTGCAGAAACCTTGATTTCATGCAATAATTTAATCTTAATTCATAATTATCAAGCTTGTTTTGTATAGTATTTTTCAACCGTGATTGATAATTTTCCAGTCTATGTAGCAAATCCGTACGATCTAAAACAGCTATCTCTGCAGCTTGCGAAGGTGTTGCAGCTCTTACATCGGCAGCAAAATCACAAAGAGTAAAATCCGTTTGATGACCAACAGCCGAAATTATTGGAATGCTAGAATTAGCCACAGCTTTGACAACTATCTCTTCATTAAAAGCCCAAAGCTCCTCCAAAGATCCACCGCCACGACCGACTATGATAACATCTGCTAAATTATATCTGTTCATCTGCTCTATGGCAAAAGCAATCTCTGGTGGCGCCTCTTTACCCTGCACACGTACAGGATAAAAAACAATATTCACATTGGGATTTCTTTTATTACTTACAGTAATTATATCGTGCAGTACTGCACCAGAAGCAGACGTTACAACGCCAAGATTTTTCGGCATAAAGGGCAAGCTTTTTTTTCTTTGCTCATCAAAAAAACCTAGTTTTTCTAATTTTTCTTTGAGCTTTTCAAATCGCACAGTCAAATCGCCTACGCCATCTAGAAACAAATTATCTATATATAGCTGATAAACGCCATCACGTTCATAGACATCTATTTTACCACTTGCCACAACAGACAATCCATTTTCTACTTTAAATCTAGCAAGAGATGCTCTTGCTTTGAACATAACACATTTTAAAATGCTACTGTTATCTTTCAAAGTAAAATAGCAGTGTCCCGACTCGTATCGTTTAAAGTTAGATATTTCGCCTCGAACTTGAATATGCTGAAAAACTTTATTAGAAAAAATTGCAGATTTTATAATAGAATTTATATCGCTTATAGAATATATATTATTCACTTAGGCTCTCCTATCCAATGGTAATATGCCGCATCGGCACAGCCTATAGCGTTATCACCACAAAATTTAGCCTCAGGCAAATATAACTGTATGTTATTTTGCGTTAATTTATCTTGAACATAGTTGCAAATAAATTTATTTGCTGACACTCCGCCAACAAGAAGTGCCTCTTTACAACATGTTTTTTTACAAGCATTAAGCAGTAGTTTAGAAAAACTATCTGCAAGCGCCTTTTGCACACCTTGAGCAATGCTCGCTTTATCTATGTCTTTTTTAATCATTTTTTCGACCGCAGTCAAAGGTCCAGAAAAGCTAACCTGAGAATCTTTTACAAAAACAGGCACATTTACAACATCTTGTGCTGTTAAAGCTAATTGTTCTAACTTGCTTCCACAAGGAAAATCAAGTCCGAGTAGCAGTCCTACTCTATCGACAAATTGACCTGCGTTTAAATCCAACGATTGACCAAGCGTCTTTATGTTTAAATTTTTTCCATCTTGTTTGACTAAAAGCAAATCAGTAGTACCACCAGACGCGTGTAATACTATAAATTCTTTAGGATTTTTGCCAACATTCCACAAGCCAGCTCTTATGTGGTTTTGCTGATGATCTAGCAAATACAACTTAACACCTAAAGCCAAAGACAGCGATTTAGCAAAACTTGTGCCAGCAACAAATGCTGGCATGTAAGAATTTTCAAGCAAACGTGGTTTGCTTGAAACGCCGATAGCTGTTATATTGTAGCGATTTTGTCCCAATAGTTTATCAAATAATATTGGCATATTTCGCACATGCTGAAAAACCATCTCTGATTGTCTTAGTCCACAGGCTTCTTTTTTTACTGTCAAAAGAATTCTTTGATCAAAAACAAGTTTTCTTTTATCATCAAATAAGGCAATAGAAGTCGTATAACAGCTAGTGTCAATACCTAAAAACATTTTACTGCCCAATCTCAAAATCTGTTGTTTTAACTAAATTGCCTAAAATACCATTGATAAAGCGTGGTGTATTATCATCACCATATAGTTTGGCAATCTCCACCGCTTCATTTATAGCAATATTAGGCTTGATTTTGTCTTTTATAAAAAACATCTCACAAATAGCGATGCGTAAAATATTCAAATCTACAAAAGCTAGCCTGTCGATATGCCAATCTTTTGTATATGAAGATATTTTGTCATCTATTTGTTTTTTATTTAAACTAATCTCTTCGAGAAGTATTTTGGCATAAGCCTCTGACCTTGTAATATTTTTTTCGTTGCACTCGTTTTTGGCAAGTTCTAAAGCTTCTAGAAAAGTTGTATCTGAAAACTCCATTTGAAAAAGAGTTTGCAACGTCAATTGTCTTGCTAATCTACGACTCATAAAAATCCTTTCTTATCTATGAAATTTGTACGAGAAAATTTTTTTAATAAATTCTACTATATCTTCTTTATCGTCCATCTTTTGCCCTAATATATATCCAATTCCGATTAACAAAAGTAAAAATATTGTTTTAAAAAACCCTAAAGTCAAAAACATAATTCCAACAACAAGAGCAATAAAAACACCTATCATACGCCATTTATAATATTGCCAAAGCTCAAAGAAAAATTCAAGTATCGTTTGCATTTATATCACCTAACCTTTTGCAGCTGGTTGTTTAGCGCCGATAGTATTAAATACAATTTGTATATCATCAACTTGTCTGCCAATCGTAAATTGTATATCCTGTTGAATTTTTGTTTTTACTTGCTCACTGACTTTTATAACATCCGTATCAGGCAAAACACCTGCGGTCAAATTAATTTTAAGCACATCTCCTTTTAAAATAGTTATTTTAGCTTGAACGCTATGCAAAGACGTTATCTGATCTGCTGATTTTTCAATAAAATTTATAAGCGCCTTGAGTGTTATTTTAGAACTTGGGTCATTACCTATTTTTATTGTTATATCTTTGCTATTTACTCTTGAAAAGCTAATGCTAAAAAATCTTATACTCAAAATTAACAATAGTACAACACCTATAATCACTTCTAGCTTAAAACGTGCTAATACAAACCAATATTCAATTTGAGCAATAGTAATAAAATCCAAACAAAAAAGAATAAAAATAAGAGAACAGACCGCCACAATCAAACTATATATAGCTAATAAAAAACGGTCAAATATGTTCATAGTAGCCTCCTATTTTAAAATCTGTTCACTTTGTTTTTCTTTTATTTTTTCAGAACTTTTAACCCCTTGCACATGTATGTTGATTTCAGCTACATCAACACCACTCATTTGTTCGACCTGTTCTTTTACTTTTTCTTGTATTTTCATCGCAGTATCTGGAATGTTGACACCATATTCTATAATGACATACAAATCAATTACTACCTGATTTTCTACAAGGTTTATTTTAACCCCTTTAGAGAGATTTTTTTGACCGAGCATCTCGGCAATACCACCAACAATACCACCACTCATACCTACAACACCTTGTACTTCTGTTGTAGCAAGTCCGGCAATTATACTGACAACCTCGTTGTTTATATTAACAGAGCCAACCTCATCAATAGAATCTACAGGATTTTGTTTTTTATCTTCAGGCATTTTAACAACTCCCTTTTAATACTTTACTATCATTATTATAACATATTTTAAAGTATTTATATACAACAAAAAAGACCAATTAAATTGGTCTTTTTTTATTAAGCACGTTCTACGTATTCGCCTGTTCTAGTGTCAATTCTAAGCACATTGCCAACTTCAATAAATAAAGGAACCTTCACTGTATAACCTGTATCAAGGGTAGCTGATTTTGTACCACCTGTTGCAGTATCGCCTTTAATACCAGGGTCTGTTTCCACAACTTCCAGCTCAACAACGTTTGGTAAATCAATTCCAAGTACTTTACCTTGGTAAACCATAATGTTAACTTTCATGTTTTCTTTTAAAAAGTTTATCGCATTGCCAAGAGTTTCTTTGTTTAGTTCGCTTTGCTCAAAGTTTTCTGTGTCCATAAAAATATGAGCGCCATCGCTTTCATAGAGGTATTCCATCTCACGTCTATCAATATGTGCTTTAGGAAATTTTTCCCCCGCATTGAAAGTTTTCTCTACAATTGAACCTGTGCACAAATTGCGCAATTTAGCTCTGACAAAAGCCGCCCCTTTACCAGGTTTTACGTGTTGGAAGTCTACCACCTGCCAGGCATCACCGTCGATTGTAACAGTAGAACCTGTTCTAAAATCATTTGTTGAAAGCATTATTTAAGCCCCTTTCAGTTGTTAAAATTCTATCTCAAGTAAAGTCTTACTTGTCTTTGTAAGTATCCTCGCACCATCTTTTGTTATAAGTGCAATATCTTCTATTCTAACTCCGCCCCAATTAGATAAATATATACCCGGTTCTACCGTCACAAGCATTGACGACTGCAAAACAGTTTTACTTCCAGGTGCAAGTCGTGGTTGTTCATGAATAAAAAGCCCTAAACTATGCCCTGTACCATGACCAAAATTATCACCAAAACCAGCATTTTTTATTATATCGCGTGCCAAAGCATCTACATCTTGACAAATAGCACCTGGTTTTAAGCCTTCTATTGCCGCTATTTGGGCTGATAAAACTATATTATATATACGTTTTTGCTCATCGCTTGCCTTGCCTAATACAAAAGTTCTTGTCATATCAGAACAATAACCATCATATACACAGCCAAAATCGATTGTTACAAAATCGCCCCGCTCTAGCAGTTTTTCTGTAGGCTGACCGTGTGGCAAAGATGAGCGCTTGCCTGATGCAACTATCGTGCTAAAAGAAGTTGATTTAGCTCCTAGATTTTTTAGATTAAATTCTAAAAGCGCCGCCACTTCAAGCTCTGTCATCGGATTTTTAATTTGTCCGATTAGTTTTTCAAAGGCATTATCT
Source organism: uncultured Acidaminococcales bacterium (assembly GCA_964551985.1). Lineage (GTDB taxonomy): Bacteria > Bacillota > Negativicutes > Acidaminococcales > JAISLQ01 > CAZKFG01. Next base: position 747 of record CAZKFG010000043.1, on the reverse strand, counting down.
GCTATCTGAACTGCTTTTTCAATACAACGTATTTCATCAGCATCTTTTATAATTCTAAGGTCATCTAAGTTAACATCAGACCAAGATTTATCATCTATCTTGTCTTTAAATAAATTAAATCTGGCAACACTAAGATGTTCCATCTCAATGCCTATTGCACGGCTAATTGCCAAAGCATCTGCCAATTGCTCATAAAGGCTACTGCCGCAATTTATTATCTGGCAACCCTTTGCTTCTTCTGCTGCTTGTTCTATATATCTAAAATCAGTAAACAACAATGCTTTATCAAAAAAAACAAGTAAAACACCAGCAGAGCCTGTAAAGCCGCTAAAGTATCTAATGTTTCGCATGTTTGTTATAGCCAAGGCATCAAGATTTTTTTCTTTTAATAAATTTTGAGCTTTTATAAGTCTGTTCATTTTTTATCTGCCATCTGTTTTACCGCTTGAAGTGCCAACAAGTAACTACTTGCGCCAAAACCTGAAATTCTACCTACGACAATATCAGCAATAACAGAGTGATGCCTAAATTCTTCTCTGGCATCGACATTAGATAAATGAACTTCTATCGACGGTACGCCAACAGCCTTTATAGCATCACGTATTGCAATACTATAATGAGTAAATGCTGCTGCGTTTATTATTATATAATCATAGACTTTATAAGCTTTTTGGATTTTTTCCACCAAAAAGGTTTCACTATTTGATTGAAAGCAATCCACCTGCAAGAATAGCTCCTGCGCTTGCT
>CAZKFG010000042.1:0-19165 GCA_964551985.1 uncultured Acidaminococcales bacterium | reverse complement strand
TCTCTTCTTAGTTTTATTATATCTCAATGTCAGATTTTATCTTAGCTAGTTCATAAATAACAGTTTTTTATTCGACAACAGTCAACGCCATAGTAGCTTAAGCCGTGTACAAGCATGGCGTATAATAACTAGTGCAGCTAAACATCTAGAACTAAGCGAAAATATTAGTTGTCATAGTTTACACAAAACATTTGGTTACCACGCCTGGAGAGATGGTCTACCTATAGCAATTCTACTCGAAATATACAACCACTCATCTTTAGAAGTAACAAAACGCTACCTAGGGATTACACAAGATGATATTGACGATTTATACACAAATATAAAGCTTTTATCTTTTATCAGCTTTATGCTGTTTTAACTGTGGTGAGAGTATCAAGTCTGTTTCTCTAATAAAAAATCAATAATATTAACTGTCTTAACTCCCTCATAGGACTTGATATAGCTCTTGTCCATAGACAAGACTATTTTTTCATGATTGTCATTTATCAATTGAAGAGGGCGTAGCTCCCGTTCTCTAGTAGTTTCCCCCGACATGGTTTCAGTGACTTGGATATACAGCTTTTCGTCGGGCTTTTCCGCTATGAAATCCACCTCTGTTTCTCCTATTTTACCAATAGATACGCGATAATCTCTACGAAGCAATTCGAGGAAAACAACATTTTCTAGTATATGACCACGGTCTACATCACGATACCCAAGAAGCATATTGCGAAATCCCAAGTCTATGATATAATTTTTGCCTAAGGTCTTTAAAAACTGTTTACCTTTAATATCGTATCTGCCTACAGAATAGAAGATAAAGGCGCTTTTTAGCATTTCAATATATTTATCAACCGTTTTTCCTGCAACATTGTTTTTGCCTTTTGCACGATCTATCTCACCCTCGTTGGAGAAAACATTGCCGATATTGTTTGGGGAAGTAATGCTGCCAATGTTATCAGCAAGAAATAACACTAATTTATTCAACAGAATTTGGTCAGTGACTTTGTTTCGCTGAAGAACATCACGCAGGATGACTGTAGAGTAAATTCCTTCAAGCACTTCATTTACCCGTGCAGTGTTGAAATCAAACTGCTTTAAAATTGGCATACCACCAAATTGCAAATATTTCTGAAATTTGTCATCCATTGTTGCGCTTAGCTCAAAGCTATAAAAAGTCAAAAACTCTGAAAACGACAATGGCAACAAGCGTATTTCTACATATCTGCCAGAGAGCAGGGTGGAAAATTCCGTGGAGAGCAGATAGGCATTTGAGCCCGTAATATAAATATCAACATCAAAATCCAAACGGAACGATTCGATTGCCTTTTCCCAATGGTTAACGGCTTGTAGCTCATCAAAAATAAGATAGTTTTTTTCACCTTTAACGATATGCTTACTCACATAATCATAAAAAGCAAGATAATCAAGCAAATCCCTATACTGTAAGGATTCCATATTCATGTGTATGATGTTTTCTGTCTTAACTCCGTTGTTCAGCAGATAGTCCTTATATAAATCCAAAAGGGTAGATTTACCGCAGCGGCGAATGCCTGTGACTATTTTTACAATATCTTTGTCCTTAAACTCTATGAGCTTATTTAGATAGATGGGTCTTTCTATGAGTTCTGGCACTGTTATCACCTCAATATTTCTTTGCTATTATTATATAGGAACAGTTACAAGCGGTCAATAATTATTGATTTTAAAGTCTGAAATTATCAATTAAATATATATTTTATTCTTGGAAGTCAAAAAAACATATAGAACATATTAAAACCGCCACCCCAAAAGTGACGGTTTTATGTACTCTATGCTTATCTTTTTCATTTTGCTAGTTCCTTAAATGCGGATAAGTGCCTTTTTACTATCAGCAAACTCTTCGTCTAAAAATTGATTGTATTCTAATATTACATATCTTGGGACATTGTTTTTCAAAATTACTGCTGCACCATTAGCATCAACTAATTTAGCTACCTTAGAAAAGTTTTGATTCGCTTCTGTAATAGAAACTAAGTTTTTAGTATTTATTTGCATAACAACACTTCTTTAGTCCATTATATATTGCAGCTAGGATAAATTCAACCTATTTCAAATACATACTTATTTCTCTTCTATACTAAATTGATATTTTTATCTTTTATCAGTTGTATACTGTTGTAAGGCTTTTATTCGTTTGATTGTCTCTGGATGAGTGTGCCAAAATTCTTTGAACCATGCTACTATTCTAAACCTTGATATTTGTGGCTCGTCGTCTAATTTTTCTAAACTACTAACTAAAGCAAGATGATAGCCTAATGAAGCTGAGAATTTATCTGCGTTATATTCATCATTTCTTGATGCCAACAAATATAAGAAGTTATAAACTGTATTAATAATATAGTCAAATGTAACAAATAAATAGCTAACCAAAGCAATAAAGTACGACAATACAGCAACAAATATACCAACACCAGGTACAAGACAAAAAATTTTTACAACAACATTAAAAATATAACAAACTATCATATAGCATTTCATAAACACTTTATATGGCAATAAAACAAACCAAAGAGCTAAGTTTAAAAAGCTGTCCTTGTTGTGTAAATGACCAATTTCGTGTGCTAATATAGCTTTAATTTCCTCATCATTTAAACTTAATAGTCCAGTATGTACAGCGACAATACTTCTACCAGTAGCAAAAGCATTTGTATCTTCATCACGGATCATTCTTATAAACATCTTGTCAATCGTATAATGTGTATTATAAATTTTATTGCTTTTATCCAAAACTTCTTTTAAGAGCGGGTATAATCTATCTTTCTCTTCTTGCTTTAGACGTTTTATCTTAAAATCCAAAAGATAGACTATTTCTAAATAAGGCACAAATGCAAAGATAGACAACGAAAAAACTAAAAACATTGCGTGTAAAAAGCGTTTGTCTTGGCTAATTATTTTATTAAAATACACAGAAAAGCTAGGGAACAAATCTATAATAAATAGCAAAAATATAGTTCCAATCAACGTTGCCCATAGCAATACTAACAGTTTTTTCATTTTAATCAGTCCTTTTTATTAACAACCAAAACCTCATCTGCAGCTTTAGACATTTCTTTTATAAGATTTCTAAGAATTTCTTTTTTAGTACTAGAAAGTTTTTGATAGTTTTTAATAATCATTCTTGAATCTGGATTTATTTTATCTAAATTTTTCTTCATTAGTTCTCCTGTTATCGCATTGTTTCTTTATTTTCAAAGTAACTACAATAATCATTTTCTAGCATATTGTACCCAAAAACAGAGCATTCCCACTTTGTAATGTATGGCGGCTCGTTTATGCCATTACCTATCGTTTTATGTTTTTTGGCGTTTTGGCAAATAGAGCATTTCCTTTGTGTTTTCTCTTGCATTTGTTTAAGTGCTTTTATTGCTAAATCGATGCTCTGAGGCGGCGGAGTAGTATTTTTATCATAAAGATTATTTTTCCACGCTTCAAATGCTTTAATAGTATTTTTGATTTCAATTGCTTCTGCTAAAATTTTTACACATTTTCCCAATTCTTTAAGTTCATCAGTTGTCAAAACTGGGGCGTCATCTTCTTGTTCAAGCATGATAGCCATGTCCTCATATTGATATAGTTTGCCCATTTTTATCGCTCCTTTTTTGTATTTCCTTTGTGTTCAAAACTTGAGGATGTTCCTCTTGAAAGCGAAAAAGGGCTTAAGCGGAGTGGGTGCAAGGTCGCAAGGCGTGCATTTTAACCTTGCACTAAACGCAGCGTGCCTATACTGAGCGATAGAGGAACAGAAGAATTTATCTGCTTTGGAAAAGCTTCCTTATTATCTGTTTATGGAGTGCCGTTCACGAACATAAACAGTCGTCTTTATCTATGAATTTGTTTTTAATTTTTCTAAAAGATTTTTTATATCATTAATATTGTTAGATTGCGTAGATGCGCTAGCATCTATTAATAACATTAACAATTCATTACATACTCTATCAGCAAAATCTAATAGTTTTTCTATATATCGCATCTCTAGCGGTGCAGTTGCAAAACACTTTTGGGGGTTCGCAAAAAAAATTTCATCATTATGTGCATATATTTTATTTCTATGGTTATATAGTCGGTTGCGTGGCAAATTATCATACTCTAAAATAAAGTCTTCTATTATGGACTTGGCATTTACAGTCTGTGAATGTTCTTCTAAATACTCTTTGTTAGATTCTTCTTCGTACATAGATACAAAGATAGTTTTTGTTTTTGGGAAAATATCTATATTGTTCAAGCAATCTTTTAATAGCAACTTTATGTTTTTACTTTTTTTGCTTTGTTCAAATATTTTTGCAGTATCGTTAACAAGAGCTCTTGTTAATGCATTATAAGCTATAGAAAAAAAGGCTGGAGCAATATTTACTTGTTCATTATAATCTTTTATTGCAAAATCTATATTTTTTATTGTTTGATAAAATTCTCTGGCAATAAATATTTGATATAAAAATTCTTTTAGCTCTGCAATAGTTTTCTCTTTTGTATTTGAAAGACTACATTCTTTGTTCATTAAGATGTCCACTTCCTCCACGTCTTAATCAGTCCGTCCACGAACATAAACAGGTAATTTTTTTATATTATCGCCCATTGAAAAATCAAAAGTGTTGAATTGTTATCATAATTATGATAACATTATGATAAAAGGAGTGGTTTTCATTATAAACATTCGTCCTGTTTCAGAGTTGAGAAATAATTTTTCTGATATTTCACGTCTTGTTCATGAAACGTGTGAACCAATTTTTCTAACAAAAAATGGTTATGGTGATATGGTTGTAATGAGCGTAAAAAGTTATGAAAAAATGCAATTTGATATATTTGCGCAAACAAAGCTTTTAGAGGCTGAATCTGAGGCAAAAACTATAGAAACTAGGTATTCTCACGAGCAAGTTGTGGGACAATTGCGACAAAAAATACACATGAAAGTTGAAAAATAGATGTATTCGGTTGTTTATTTGCCAATGCTCAAAAAGATTTAACTGATATTATTCTCTATATAACAGATGAATTAAATGCTCCTCAAGCTGCTTTAAAGTTATTAGATGTTTTGGAAGAGAAAATTATTACGCTTAGAGAATTTCCCCATGCTTACCAAGAGTATCAAAATAAATTAGTCGGCTTTCATAGTTTTAATGTAAAAAATTACATAGTGTTTTATAAAATTAATGATGTTGACAACATTGTAACTATATACCGTATATTATATGCGAAAATGGATCTTCATCAAATATTATAAAATGATTTCATCTATTAAACTCTACAAAAAAAATTGTGGAGTTTTTTTACTTCTCCCACTTCTTAACCAGTCTATAAAAAGTAGATTTTGTAAGTTGCAATTTTTGCATCGCCTGTACGGCTGTTAGAGCACCGTTTTGCCACTGGCTATAGCAATCCATCCAATCGTCTGGAAAATCTTTGCTAGGGCGTCCAAATTTCACGCCTTTGGCTTTAGCTATTGCAATACCTTCTTCTTGGCGTTGTTTTATCATTTTTCTCTCTTGTTCCGCAAATGTTCCTAAAACTTCAATCAAAATATTGTTTACCATTTCCATGATGGATTTTTGCAATCCACCAAATTGTCCAAAATCCATCATTGTTGTCGGAACATCTAATATGCGTACCAGGACATTTTTATCTTTATACCATTCTAGCTCTTTTTTAACTTCCTCTTTGTTTCGACCGAGCCTGTCTAATGATTTTATGTAAATTGTATCGCCAGCACGTACTGTCCACTTTAAAGCCTGGTATTTTTCTCTTTGAAAGTCTTTACCAGACACTTTGTCAATAAACACATCTCTATCGCTTTTAACATATTGTTTGAGTGCTTGTATTTGTCTGTCAATATTTTGTTCTTTTGTGCTAACTCGCACGTATGCGAATGTTTTATTTTCCATTGTTTAACAATCGCTTTCTATGTAAAGCATTTTTATTTGCTAATTTTTTTAGTGGGGAAAAGTGCTTTTTTTAGTTTTTGACTAATTTCATCATCACTAAAATCTTCTTGTTTTAAGTGCTCTTTATACATTGTTATAAACTCTGTAAGTTCTTTGTTCATAGTATTTTGCAATAGTTTAACAAAAGGTTGTACGTCTTCTTTCAACGCATATGTTTCTAAAACAGCAAAATATTGTTCTTTTGCTTGTTTTTTGATATTAACAGGCGGATAGCCATCTTTCATAAGTGAATAATTTAATAATAATCTGCAGGTCCGTCCATTACCATCTTGGAAAGGATGTATTTTAACAATTTCAGCGTGAATCCATGCAGCTTTTTCTATTGGGCTAGTATTTTTAGTAGCTAAATCTGCTACAAAGTTTTTCATTTGTTCTCTGACTTTTAAGTGATTTGGTGGAACGTGTTCTGACCCTGTTATATATACTGGAACAGTTCTATATATACCACCTATGCCACGTGCTGGGATTACTCGCTCGTGAACATCTTTAATAAAGTTCTCATCAATGTCTGTATTTTTTTGTAAGTGTTCTTTAATAAAATCAAACGCATCACCGTGAGCTTTAACCTCTAGGACATCACGAAGTGAAACTTCAGCTGGCATTATCTTTTCTTGCAGGACTAGCTTGGTTTGTCTTAAAGTTAGTGTATTGCCCTCAATAGCTGTTGAATCGTGTGTATATTCAATAACAAATTTTTCTTGCCAGTTATTTAATTCAAAATCTGACATTCTTTCTTTTATTTTTTTATATAGTTCTATTTTTAGATCAAGTTTTTGAAGCATTATTTTTTCTCCTGTTTTTTTGTGGGCAAAACTTCACTTAATTCTAAAGCCCTATCAAAATCGCTTTTATAAAGCTGGTCTTGAGTTATTCTGTATTTTTCAAATTCACTTTCAGCAAATTCTTTAGCTAGTTCAGCGGTTACTCTACCGGCATCTTGTAGAACTTTCCTGTCGGTCATTTCAATAAATCTATTTAATCTTAGCTCCCAATCTGCCATTGTCATTGGGATTTTGCGGTTCGCCATATCTTCAGCTATATCTAAATATGCTGAAACAATACGTTCAAGTTGTGTTATTTCATTTGCTGTTAGATAGTTTTTAGCAACAGATACATCAAATTTTTGTATTTTGCCAGTTGGTGCATCTTTCCAAGTGGTAAGTCCCATGTTTTCTTTTTTTGCATTTGCTCTATACATGATAACTTCTGCGGCTGTTTGACCATGAATTGCCCAATGTAGTTTATTTTGTACTGTTGCAAAAAAACGTTTTGTGGCATTGGCTGTTACATCATAGTCAAGTGCCGTGGCGTATATATCTGTTATTTTTTGATAAAACTTGCGTTCTGAAAGCCGAATTTCACGAATTCTTTGTAGTTGTTCTTCAAAATATTTGTTTGTTAGAGTATGACCACTTTTTAACCGTTCATCGTCCATAACATATGCTTTTATTGTGTATTGCTGCACAATATCAGTTGCCCATTTACGAAACTGCACAGCACGTTCTGAGTTAACTTTATACCCGACTGCTATAATCATCGGCAAATTGTAGTGTTTAGTATCTCTTGAAACGTTTCTTTGTCCCTCTTTTTGAACTATCCGGAAATTTCGGATAGTTGAATTTTCTTCTAACTCAATGTCTTTATAAATTTTAGAAATATGTTCATTAATTGTTCTAACATCAACGTCATAAACAGCTGCCATCATTTTTTGAGTCAACCAAACGTTTTCATCAGCGTAAATAGCCTCAACACCACCATCACCGCTTGCAGAAATGAAAGTTAAATATTCAGCAGCAGAAGAGCGAATTATTATATCTTTAAGGTTTTTTTTAGTCATAAACTAAGCTCCTTTGAACAATTATCTACTTCTTGTATTTTGCATTTTCTGTATGTGCATTTGTAATTTTACAATCCTATATTTCAAAGCATTGTACAAATTCAATAATCTTTCTTCTGAAATGTTTTCATTTTTCTTTAATATATTAATAGCCTGCTCTGGAAAGTCATCTAGTTTCGTTTTATCAATTTGACTAAAATCTTTAACAAGCTTTATTTGTCTTTCGTGATCTGAATAAAACGGTTTGCTTTCAGGTGGGCGACCAGGGATTATTTTTTGAGTATTATTCCAAAGGCTAGTGCCTGAATCATATATAGGTGCGACGGAGATATATTTTAAATTGTTTATATCACGTATAAAACCAAAATTGCCAAAATGCCTATCTGAGTTAGCAATTATGTAGTCAACAGTTAGCATATTTTCTATACTCTTTTGAACATTTGGTATTTCTAGTTTTTCAGCTATATTAAGTAGATGTTGGTATATAGAAATATTGCTTGATTTTTTTTCAGTTGCCAATAGCTGGCTTGCTGTAACAAGTTCGGTATTTGGCGTTATAAAGTTTTCACATATGCTACAAAACATTTTTTCTTTCTTTATTTTTACTTCTTCGAGGTCATATTGAACAGCATAAACTTTTAGATTGTTAAATATTTGGCTTGCAATAACTTCATTGAAAGGCTCTTGCAATAAAATTCCGCTACCAGCTTTTACTAAGTACCTTTTATTTTCTTTGATTATCCATTTTTTCTTTAACCATCCATCAGAGGTATTATCCGGAGAACGAAAATCTAAATTGCTTTTTTTACTTTTGTTGCCAGCAAAAAGAGCTTCACCAACATCTTTTGAAAAGTCATTATTAAAAAAGTTAATGTTTGACCATTCTAGTTTGTTTTCTACTGGGGTTACCCAATATTGGTCTGATAAACTCAAGCCAAAACTTTTTAAAATTAAATCTTCCGGGGCATTTATACCTAAAGCAAATAAGCTTTCTTTTATACCATCACGACTTGCAGGAATAGCTCTGCCTTTCCACCAATCGTTAAGTTCTTTAGCGTTAGCATTAACTCCTACTGGCAAGTATTCTGGATTGAATATTTTTTCTATATCAACAATGGTATCATTAATTATTTTCAAATTTAAAATAGGCGTATTTTTGTTAATTAAAATGCAATTCATTTTTTGTCCTCGCTTTTAGAAGTTATATGGTCAGCGTCATAGGCAAACTAGGAAAAGAATAAACTATCTTTATTCTTTTCCTAGTTTGCGTTGAAACATGTCGTTGTTCTTTTCAAGTGTACGAATTTTTCGTACACTTGATTTGTTTTTTATTATCTTTTTAGGGATTGTTTGGGTTCGGCAAGTTTAATGTCAAACATACGTCCATACTCTTTTTGAGCCTCTAACTCACATTCAGCAATAAGTATGTTAAACGGCTCATCAGATGGGTTTTTAGTGCATTGTGATTTTATTAACGCTGTGATATAGTCTTTACGTAAAATTGGTGGTATACAAACAATTTGATAGCCCCTGTTTATAAGAACTAGATTCATTAGTAGTCTTGCTGTCCTTCCATTACCATCAACAAATGGGTGGATGTCCACTAAACGCTTGTGTGCTAAGGCTGCAAGTAAAACTGGATGATACGACTTCTTGTCATTTAGTTCACAAATAAGTTTTTTCATTTGCACTGGCACTTGTTCTGGCGTAGGTGGAATATATTTTGTTCCGGTAATAAATACTCGGTGATTGCGATAACGTCCTGCTTGTTCGCTGTCAATTCCGCTGTAAAACAGGTTATGCAGTTTACATATCGTCTCTTCAGTAAAACACAAATTATCTGTACGAGCAATTTTAAGCATATAATCATACGCTTTGGCGTGCCCTGTTGCTTCATAGCAATCTTTTAAGGGCTTGCCAGCAACAGTAATACCGTCTTCTAGTAGTATTTTTGTTTCTGTTAAAGTAAGAGAATTACCTTCAAGAGCGTTGCTTGAATAGGTTGTACCTATTTTATAATAGCGATCAAGTTCTGATATTTCCGCAGGTACTAACGGACGATGATGATTAATCAGTTTTAAGTTTTCGTCTATTTGCTCAAGTAGCTTGTTTAGTTTCATTTAATCACCAACTTTTTATAGTAACAAATTATTCTTGTCTCTTTCATAAAGTACAACTCCAACTCTATCTATATGCTCTTTTAGTTGTATGTTTTTTATCTCGTCATAATTAACTACATCAAAACGAAGCAGTGTCGGCAACACAGATAAGCAATCAGCTATTTTTTCGCAAAACAGAAAATCAGTACAACCAACAATTGCTATATCAATGTCAGAGTTTTCTCTATGTGTACCTTTTGCTCTTGAGCCAAATAATATCACTTTTTTAATACAAGTAAATTTTGTAAAGACGTCGTGCATTTTAGACAGTAGTGCATCATCAATCATCAGAAACAGCCCTCTCAAGAAAAAATTCATATAGCTCACTAAGTGCTTGCAAATAACTGCTTTTAATTTTTACCAACACTTCATTAAATTTTTCAAAATCATAAACGTGTGCTAGCAAATTTCTGCTAAGCATCATTTCAACAAACACATCTTGATTTTTTATAATTCCCGCCGAAAAAGCTTCTTTAAAAACATTACGTGCAGTAACTTCCGAAATATTTGTTCCACTATATTCTAAATAATCTTTTAATGTTTTCCAAGACAACTCATATGTATATTCAAAACGCTGTATCGCACCTTCTTTTTCAAGAGGTGATAATTCTTCAATGCTAAATTCTTCAAAAACTTCTCTTAGCAATGTGAACGCTTTGCTGAAATTTTGAAATCTTTGTTTCCAACGAATATCATTATTTAAATTCATAGCCAAGCCCCCTATTTTATTTATTGTCGCTATCTATGAGAGTAAGATATAATCTAATTTATATTTTTACCTTTATTAATACTATTAGTTTTTAGCAATTTAATACCAGCATTTTTGCTAAGTTCGTTTACATATTTTAAGGCAAAGACTGAATCTTTATCTAACAAAGAAACGCTATTATAACCGATAGCGTCTTTAATCTTTTTCTCACTTAATCCTTGCAAGAGCATATTTTTATAAATTTCAACGTCTGTTGTTTTACGCCAAATATTACCTGTTTTTTCTAAAGTTGTTTTTGCGTAAGCATTATAAATTTCTCTAGTCTTAGTGAATTTATTTATCTGTTCAAGAGATGTCTGGCAGCTACGAATTTCCTGTAAGCGTTCATGCGTATTTTGTTCTTGCAAATTATCGAATGACAATGTTTGACCTTGTACAATACTGTCTTTTACTATGCGTTCAAGATACTTGGTCTCTGGTGCTTCTTTGGCACTAGCTAAAACAAGTGCATCTCTAACATATTGTCCGTTATTTATAAAAAGGCGTTCATCCATTTTAAAGCCATATTCTTTAGCTAATATAGCTGCAAAGATCATTGTTGTTCTTGTATTACCTTCTCTAAAAGGATGCACAAACCATACGTTTTGGGAAATAATTATTTTTTTAGTAATAATAAGCAGAACAATCATCGAAGAGTTATCCTTGGGCTATCCTTTCTTCTGCAAAATATTGTCCAATTTTGCACTTAAAATTTATCTGATAAAGCTTTTATTGAGCGATTTGTTCTGACAAAAAAGTTTGAATCAATGTTTTTAGCTGATTGAATTTGTCCAGATAGACTATTTATTTCTTTTACTAGTTCTTTTTTAGATATTTTATTCTTGATGAGCTGTTTTATTTTATGATAAGTATAATGTATCTTCTTACGCAGTTTATTAGGTATCATAAGTTGATTTTTAGAACTAACAATAGTTCCTGTTATTGGTTTATTCATTTTCTTAGAATAGTATTTAACTTTTTTGTATTTAGGTTTATGACCATATTTTCTAAGAATTATATCTACTTCTCTCGCTAAGCACTTAACATCAAAAACCTCAACTGAGGAAAAAGTCATATCATCTACATATAAAGTAAAAATACAATTATATTTTTTCGCTATTAACTCTATGTTATAAAACATATCCATATAAGCATAAAAAGCCAATAATTGACTTGTTGGTGCACCCGTAGGAATGTTGCCTTCATAAGTTGTAATATTTGTTAATATATCTGCAACATCAGGACTTGTGTATAGTTTATCTTTAAAAAACTTATATACTGCTTCTCTTTTACAATTATCATAAAAACTTTTTATATCTATAGCTAGCATAAATTTAGAATCAATATGTAATCTTCCATTATCAATATAACTTTTACCTTTTTCTCCAGAAATTAGCCAATATGGACGAATTACTTTTTGTAGCAATTTAAGAACTCGCTTCTGCTTTGCCTTTAGCGACTCTTCTGGTGCTATAATTTGTCTCTTTTCGATAGAATTTTTTTTAGCTATTGCAAAAGATCTATATATTATATTATCATTAATATTTTTGAACTCCTCCTCAGTTAATAACAGTATTTTTTTCAGCTTTGACTTACTTCTGCATTTATATAATGCACACTGTGTAATATCATACTTGTTAGCCATCATTTTCTTTGGTAGGTACAGGCATAACATCAATAAGAGATAGCATCATTTTACGTATGAAATCTGCTCCTACTCCCTTTTCATCTTCTTTGAGATTTTCTGAAAGTAACAATAACGAAGATGGACGAATTTTAAATATTTCAGAATATTTTTGTAAAAGTTCAATAGACGGCTGCTTTTTATTATTTTCAATTTCAGAAAGATAACTTGCCGATATTCCTAACATAGCACTCAGTTCCATAGCTTTGTAACCAAAAATGTTCCTAATTTTTTTTAATACTTCTCCAATCATATTTTTCATCCTTTTAAGTTTTATTCCACGATAAATATCGCTATATTCAAAAATTAGATGGGTTTTTAGCAATGAAATAAATTTATTTTTTAATAATTGTCCAGATTTGCAGTACTAGATAAAGCATTTCAATGCCTTTGAAAAAGGCTAAAAAAGTAAATCTAATTACTTTAGAACGTTTTTTGCTAAAATAGTTTTTAGTAAATAGTTGCTTCAAAAAATTTAACATTTTTTCACTTCCTCACGAACCCAAGTTTAGTTGTAGGTTCTCGCCCAAGAGAAAGCAGGTTTACAAAAACATCCCATCTAATTTCATTTTGCGAAAGCCAAGATTTCGCCCTTCTTGGCTTTGTTTGGATATTGATATATTATATGTTTATTGATTAAATAAGCATACAAAATTCTCAACCCTTTTAAGTTAGAACAATATTTGTTCCACGAGCATAAGCTCCAATTTAAGGGGCGCTGACCAGTAGAGTTTTTCTACTGCAACTATGGTTACATAATAAACCATTTTTTTTATTGTGTCAAGAATTATTTTCGCTATTTGCAAATTTTATTTTATTTAATTATTTTAACTTTTTCTATATCTCTTATTGGTGTTCTTCATTTTTATTTCAGGTGTATAATGAAACTTGCTAAAGCATAATAAAAAGAGGCTTAATATAGTATGTCCTTTTTCTTGACACACTATATTAAGCCTCTTTTTATATTCAGCACTTAGAATTTTAACCTGCTTTATAGACAAACTCGCCAGTATTTAATATGGTTTTTGCAAAACTACTTTCATCTGTTTGAATATCAAGTAAAATAGGTTCAATATCATCACTAATATTACGCCTAAGTTTCCATAAAACAGCTGAGGCTTCTAGCCAATCGCCATTAAATCCATCAAAAATAACCGCTACATCAATATCACTATTTTCGCTTGCATTACCAGTAATATAAGAGCCATACAATACTATAGCTATTGGCTGGAACGTTTTTTTAACTTCTTCACTGTACGCTTGAACTATTTGTATAGCTCTTTTTTTATCAAGCATAACAAATCCTCCGTATTTAAAATTAATTGTTTGCAATTTTCTTCATTTAATGATTCTAACATACGTTGTTTATGTGAGGGATAGCGTGCTTCTATATTTAATGGTAATAACATTTCCAGAAAATCTTTTTCTTTTTCAGTCATATTGTTATACATATTGCTTTGTTTAGCAAGTTTTACAATATTATGAACTTTAGGAACTAACTCGAATTCTTGCTTTGATAAAATGGCTTTTAAAGCTTTTTCTATAGTTTGATGACACATAAATCCTACATATAAATATCTTCTAGTTGCAAGCATAGCTTTTGCAGTTTCTAAATCATATTCTGCTATATCTAGCCAATATTTGACTGTTTCCTTCAAAACTATCACCTCTTTTTTACCATATTTATATTTTTTATAATAGCATAAAATCATTGTTTTTTCAATTATTGATAAGTATCGTATATGCCTACATTATATCATTTTTTAGTTGAATTAGACTGAGACTATTTTAAGATTAATACAATTTTTTTATTTTGTTTTATAATTGTGATATAATAAGTATTAAATACTTTGTTCTTGATAGCATAATGCTCGATGAAAAAATTTTTTTAGATGGTATTAAAAACCCAAGGGAAAATTTAATTGAAATTAAAATAGAGATTTCGGTTGACAAGAAATAGCTATTATAGTAAATATTTTGGTGAGGTACTTGATATGTTTGATAAAATAATTAATGATGCAGGTGAGAAAAAAACTTGGGAGTTTTTACTTTTGCATATTTTACAGTACAGCCATTTTCAATATGCTGAATTTCAAAACGAAATAATAAATAGTAATAGATTTATTAGGTTTATTGAGAATGACAAGGTTACAGCTTTTTTTGATAGACTTGAAAAATCCATTGGAACATCTGCTGTGGCAATAAAGGCTAACCAAAAACTATATAGAGCCAGATTAATTGGAGATAGCTATTATAAAGCAGAATTTAAAAAAATTTGTGAAAAAATCATCAGCAAAAAAGAAAAAAAAAGTGATTTTGATAGCTTTTTTAACAATCCTGTTTTAATGCAAAGTTTTTTTAGAGCAGCACTACCAATGGCAATGGGTGATGATGATGATATGCGAATATGCATCGTCGATTATTTGAAAAAGCTTAAGAGCAAAAGGTTTCAAGGATATTTAAAAAATGAATGTTCTGCTCCTCCTGCACATCTTGCACAAGAGGGCCGACTCAATCCTCAAAATATAAGTTATTTATATGCTGCTGAAAAACCGACTACTGCAATATATGAAGTGAAACCTATCATTGGACAAGCAGTAAGTGTTGCTACCTTAAAAATAAATAAAGATTTGACTGTATTGGATTTAAGTGGTGATTTTGCTGCAGAAGAAATTTCACTTGATGATAATCAAAAGGTAAGTGTTACAAGTTTAATACAAGTTGTATCTGAACAATTTCAAATACCAAATTACAACGAACCATTGCAATATATACCAACTCAGTACATAGCCGAATATGTGAAAAATATTAAAAAATATGATGGTATTAAGTTCAAAAGTTCTTTACATAAAGATGGCGTAAATGTAGTTTTGTTCAATGAAAAGAATTGTGATGTCATCAATTCAAAAGTGTATTGCACAGACAACATTTCTATTGAATACCATACTCTGAAAGACGATATAGATAAGGTCATCGAAACAGTGGAGAGAATGCAACCCAAAACTTGACGCAAAGATGCTCGATTATGCTGACATTATTATCTTGATTGTACTTTTTAACCTTAAAATCATGAATGCTAAGTTAAAAGAGAGGGAGCATATGGAAGAAAATGAATATGAAGAATGGTTTGAAAAATATTTAGGCAATATTGAGTCATTAGACAAGGATTGGCAAAAATCACCACTTAATAACGTGCCAAAGCCATTCAATTCTAAAAAATGGTTTTGGATAAATTGTGCTGCATTATTATTTAGTCTATTTCTATCATTGCTTTTCAGTTTTTTATTTGACAATAACTGTTTTTGGCTTTTTCAGTGGCTTGCTAATGCTTTTTTAAATCTTTCTTTAGGACTTTTAGTTGGCTTTTTTATTTTTATTTTCACTAATCAAAGAGATAGTAACATTATGTTTTATACTGATGTAATTCCAATACTTAAAAAGCGCTATGGTGATATGCATTCAGCATATTATCAGTTTATATTTAAAATTAGTAGACATAGGCAACAAGGTAATTATGAAAAATGTTACGAAGCATGGCATATACTTTCCAATACAAGTTTTGTTATAATCGGATTTTTTGAGTTTTTATTAGCGAAATTGCCATTTAATCCTCAGTGTTTTAATGGTTTAAATCAAAAGCATTTAGAAAAAGCTAAAGATGAACTTTTAGCTTCTAACAAGCAGTGCCAAGAAGAATTTTTTAGGAATAAAAAGATAGAAAAAACAACATTGGATAGATGTGAAAAATCACTGGATATTAGTAATTATTTATTATCAACACTAAAAACACTAATTGAGGAATGCGAAGATATACTTTTTAATATAAAATATAATTCAAAAACAGTTAAAAAAAATGATGGTGATAAGGATAAAGCTAAAATTTAAAAGTTGCGATTTTCAGGTGAATTCATGCGATGCTTTTTATTCAATTGTCAGTTGACTACAAATTATAGCCAACTGACAAATTTTTTAGTTTTTCTATTGTAAAAGTTTTTGCAACTTTTTTTCATCCAAACACTCTACACATTCAAGCAAATAGTTTCATCAAATTTTTCTATATATTCTATTTTTATTTTTCGGATAAATATTCGCCAACTAATTACTATGCTCTATAACAAAATTTAGCAAATCTGTTTGGTTGATCGTACTGTCTGCAACTCCCAAACCAATATTAATAAGTTCATCATCAGTACAGTTAAGTCTAATACCATTTATTTCTAAAAAGGACAGCATTGCAAGAACGCCTATTCTTTTATTTCCATCAATAAAAGGATGATTTTTTATAAGTCCAATACAAAGTTTTACAGCTTTATTTTGAATAGTTGGATATAAGGCTACTTCGCTAAATGTAGCAAAAGGAGAGTTAATTGCAGATTCAAGTAACCCTATATCACGAACTCCATCAGCGCCACCTGTATATTTAACAAGAATATTATGTAAAAGAAGAATATGGTCGATGCTTATTTTTTTCATTTTGCCAGTTCCTTAAATGCTGATAAGTATCTTTTTACTATTATTTCTCCTACTTCTTCAACTGTTTTAGTATCAGCAAGCTCTTCATCTAAAAATTGATTGTACTCTAAAATTACATATCTTGGTACATTGTTTTTTAAAATCACTGCTGCACCATTAGCATCGACTAATTTGGCTATTTTTGAAAAGTTTTGATTTGCTTCTGTAATAGAAACTAAGTTTTTAGTATTTATTTGCATAATAACACCTCTTTAGTCCATTATATATTGCAACTAGGATAAATTCAACCTATTTTAAATTGCAATATTATAAAGGTTGCCCGCCCTTGAGCAGGCAACCATTTGTGTTTATTTTAAAAATTCTAGTTCTTCAGCATTTTTTGGTTTTTCTAAAAAAATTACTTTTAAAGCATTTACTTGCAACATCATTTTATTAACTCCATCTTTTTCATAGTTACGGACATTAATTTTGCCCGAAACAAGCACTTTTTGCCCTTTAATTAGATTGTTACCACAAGCTTCTGCTAATTTGTTCCAGCATACTATTGGTATAAAGTTAGGTTGTCGGTCTTTCCCATCATCAACAGCTATACTAAATTTTGTTATAGCTTTACCGTTTTGTGTGTAACGCACGTCTGGGTCTTTTGTCAATCTGCCCAATAGTCTTACTTCATTCATAATAATCCACCTTTCAAGTGTTCAAAATTTGAGGATGTTCCTCTTAATAGCGAAAGAAGGCTTTAAGCGAAGTTGGTGCAAGGTCGCAAAGCGTGCATTTTAACCTTGCACAAAAAGCAGCGTGCCTATAATGAGCAAAAGAGGAACAGAGAAAAGCAGCTTTATTTTATATTCTTTTTTATTGCTAATAAATCTATTATTTATTAGTATTTTAGTTATTTTATAGTACTTAAAAATATGTTAATAATTAGTATAATATTTATTATGTTTGCTATGTGTATAATACAAATAATTTATATTATTTGTATTATTTAAAATACTCAATAAAAAAAGAGGGTACCAAAGTACCCTCAAAAATATCTACTATTTACAATAGTTTAAGATACAACCTTATTCTCGCTCTGCTTCGTTGGTTATTGTCTCAAACCAACTATAAACATCCACTTGCCCTTTTAAAACTATAAGGTTTCCTTCTCTTAGAATCTTTATAATAACCCACTGCCTGTCTCCTTTTTTATAAAGGTTCTTATAGCCAGGCACTTTTACCCAGCCGTATTGAGCAAGCTTTTGGGCATAATATTTTTCTACCCGCTCTTTTAAAACTTGTTGTTCTTCTGCTGTTGTTGGTCTTTGTTCTACGAGGACGCTACCAAAAAAATTGTGAGCTTTTCTAGTTTTATTAAAGCTTACATTGTCTGAACTTTCAAATCCTTCAGGGAATCCTAACTGGTAGTAGTTTTCTTTAGCCACTACAAGGGTTTGTTTCATATCTTCGCTGTAATTATCAAGATAAACTGAATGAGCAAGTGAAAAAAAGGCACCTAATACAATTAAATAGCTAATTACTTTTTTTATTATAAGGTTTTTGTTTTTTTTGTCTTTATCACCAGTCAATACCACCTTCTCCTTTCTTGTGGTTTTCATACTGTTCTTGGGCGCTTTCTTTCATGCTTCGCAGATGAAAAGCTTTGTCAAAAGATCTACCTGCGCCGAGATTAACTCCTACACCAAAGCCAGATATCTTTTGTCCGTCTTTTAAAATCATACTTTTAGCACCTGCGCCTATAATAGAATTTAGTTCCAATGCAATATCTTTAATAACCTCTCTGGTTTTCTTGTCGATTGTTTGTCTCAAATTGTTTTTCATTTTTTCATCTTTTTCTTGTTTCAGCTGTTGTTGCAGTTGTTTTATTTCATCAGTCAGATGTATAAAAGATATTGAACCAGTAATAGGAGTTGTACTTGCATTTGTGCCTAAAGAGCCTACTATAAAACAATCATCTAAAGATTTGCTATAGATAAAGCTAACATTTGCAGATAAAAACTTTTTAATTTTAGGCGATATGGGTATCATTGAAGCAAGTTTTTGTGCTGAAATGCCTGCTTCAATATAAATTAGATCTGACTTGTCGATGCTTCTACCCAACTCTGCAATAGGGTTTTTGCTACTGTCTTCATTTAAGGTTTTTATTACTTTGTTGACAGTATCATTTGTAACAGGCTGATTTAGACCTGTTAAGATTGTGTTTGCAAGGCGTTTTTTGTTTTCTAGTTCGGGGTCAAAGATGTTTAGTTTGGTTATAGAACTACGGCCTACTATCTCTTGCTACTACACCTTTAATAGCTA